>CAYUYH010000150.1:0-6671 GCA_964449175.1 uncultured Planctomycetaceae bacterium | reverse complement strand
CCCAGGGCGCCAAGCCCGGCGAGGGCGGCCAGCTCCCCGGCCACAAGGTCACCGACGAGATCGCCCGCCTGCGGCACTCCACCGCCGGCGTGACGCTGATATCCCCGCCGCCGCACCACGACATCTACTCCATCGAGGACCTGGCCCAGTTGATCTACGACCTGAAGTGCGGCAACCCGGGCGTGAAGGTCTCCGTCAAGCTGGTCAGCGAGGTGGGCGTGGGCACGGTCGCGGCCGGCGTGGCCAAGGGCAACGCCGACGAGGTGCTGATCAGCGGCCACGACGGCGGCACGGGCGCCAGCCCGCTGTCCAGCATCAAACACGCCGGCACACCGTGGGAGCTTGGCTTGGCTGAGACGCAGCAGACGCTGGTGCTCAACGGCCTGCGGGATCGCATACTCGTCCAGGCCGACGGGCAGATGAAGACCGGGCGAGACGTCGTCATCGCCGCGCTGCTTGGCGCCGAGCGGTTCGGCTTCGGCACGGGCGCCCTGGTGTCGCTGGGCTGCATCCTGATGCGCAAGTGCCATCACGGCACCTGCCCGGTCGGCATCTGCACGCAGGATCCCGAGCTCCGCAGGCGCTTCGCGGGCCGACCAGAGCACCTTCAGCGATTCATGCTGTTCGTCGCCGAGGAGGTCCGGGCCCTGATGGCGCAGTTGGGCTTCCGGCGGTTCGAGGAGATGGTCGGGCGCGTGGACCGGCTGAGCTGTCGGGAGGCGGTGGAGCACTACAAGGCCCGCGGCTTGGACTTCTCGGCCGTGTTCGCCGCGCCGAAGGCGCCGCCCGGCGGGGCGGCCCGCTGCGTCCGCGATCAGAACGACCGGCTGGGCGACCACCTGGACTGGCAGATACTGGAGAAGGCCGCCCCAGCCCTGGAACGGGGCGAGAAGGTCGCCCTCGAGCTGCCGATCCGCAACGTCCACCGCGCGGTCGGAACGATACTGAGCAATCGCATCGTCGCCGCTCGCGGCGGAGCCGGCCTGGACGACGGGGCGATCGAGCTGACGTTCCGCGGGTCAGCCGGGCAGAGCTTCGGCGCGTTCCTGGCGCCCGGCGTGACGCTGCGGCTGATCGGCGACGCCAACGATTACCTCGGCAAGGGCCTGTCCGGCGGGCGGATCGTCGTGCGGACGCCGCCGGGCTCGCCGTTCGCCCCGCAGGACAACATCGTCGTCGGCAACACGCTGCTGTACGGGGCGACCAGCGGCGAGGTGTTCATCAACGGTCTGGCCGGCGAGCGGTTCGCCGTGCGCAACAGCGGCGCTGTCGCCGTCGTCGAGGGCGTGGGCGATCACGGCTGCGAGTACATGACCGGCGGGACGGTCGTCGTCCTCGGGCAGACCGGGCGGAACTTCGCCGCGGGCATGAGCGGCGGCGTGGCCTACGTGCTGGACGAGCACCAGCTATTCGACACGCTGTGCAACCTGGACATGGTCGACCTGGAGAGCATCTGGCAGGACGACGACCTGGCCGTGCTGAAGGACCTGATCGCCCGCCACCTGAAGTGGACCGGCAGCGAGCAGGCGAAGCGCATCCTGGCCAACTGGCGCGACTCAGCCGGCAAGTTCGTCAAGGTCGTGCCGATCGACTACCGCAAGAGCCTCCAGAGAATCCGCGAGCGCGAGCAGGCCGGCACGGAGTTCACCCCGGCCACGGAGGAGGTGTTCCGTGGCTAAGACGACCGGCTTCATGGAGTTCAAGCGGCAGGACGTCGGCCATCGGCCCGTGGACGAGCGGGTGCGCGACCACTTCGAGATCGACCTGCCGCTGTCCGCTGAGCAGCTCAACCGCCAGACCGCCCGCTGCATGGATTGCGGGATCCCGTTCTGCCACGGGGCCGGCTGTCCGCTGGAAAACCGCATCCCGGAGTTCAACGACCTGGTCTATCGCGACAAGTGGCGCGAGGCGGCGGAGAACCTGCACTCGACGAACAACTTCCCCGAGTTCACGGGCAAGCTCTGCCCCGCCCCGTGCGAAACGGCCTGCACGCTGGGCATCAACGACGATCCGGTGCTGATCAAGCACATCGAGTCCCGGATCGCGGAGCGGGCGTTCGCCGAGGGGTGGGTTCAGCCGCGTCGCCCCGCGCGCCGCAGCGGGCGCAGGGCGGCGGTGATCGGCTCCGGCCCGGCCGGGCTGGCCGCGGCGCAGCAACTCGCCCGCGCCGGACACGACGTGACCGTCTTCGAGAAGGACGAGCATGTCGGCGGGCTGATGCGGTACGGCATACCCGACTTCAAGCTGAACAAGGCGACCATCGACCGCCGCCTGAAGCAACTGGCCGCCGAGGGCGTGACGTTCCAGACCGGCGTCCGCGTCGGCGAGGACGTCTCCGCCCGCTACCTGATGAAGATGTTCGACGCGGTCTGCCTGACGATGGGCGCGGGCCAGCCCCGCGACCTTGTCGTGCCGGGGCGAGGCTTCGAGAACATCCTGTTCGCGATGGACTTCCTCCGCCGGCAGAACTGCATCAACGCCGGCGAGCCGGTCGACGCGGCTGAGGACGTCTCAGCCAAGGGCCGCGTGGTCGTGGTCATCGGCGGCGGCGACACCGGCAGCAACTGCGTGGGCACGGCCCGCCGGCAAGGGGCCAAGGAAATCCACCAGTTCGAAATCCTGCCCACCCCGCCGGTCGAGCGGCCCAGCGACACGCCCTGGCCGACCTGGCCGAGGGTGCTGAGAACCTCCACCAGCCAGGAGGAGGGCTGCCTCCGACGCTGGTGCGTGCTGACCAAGCGATTCAGCGGGCGCGGCACGCGGGTCGAGCAGCTGCACGCAGCCGAGGTGCGGTGGACGCAGGACGCAGCCGGTGAGTGGATCATGGCTGAGGCGCCCGGCAGCGAGTTTGCCATGAACGTGGACCTGGTGCTGCTGGCGATGGGCTTCGTACACGTCGAGCACGGCGGGCTGGTCGATCAGTTCGGCCTGAAGCTCGACGACGGCGGCAACATTACCGTGGCTAACTTCATGACCAGCGAGGAAGGCGTGTTCGCCGCCGGCGATGCGGTGCTCGGCGCGTCACTTGTCGTGAGGGCGATCCGCTCCGGCCGGGATGCAGCCGCGGCTGTCAACCGCTGGCTAGCGTGACACGTTGCTCCTCAGCCCATCGCGGAGCGTGGGTCCGTGGCGGTTCAGCCTCGCGCGCTCGACCAGCAGTATCACCAGGAACAGCACCCACGCCAGTATCGCAACGGCCGCCAGCACCGGCAGCGATATGCCGCTGACGGTCTCCCAGGTCGTGGCCTCCTCGGGGACGACGTTGTACGGCAGCTGCGCCGCCCAGGCCACGCCGATGCCGCCCAAGGCCGCGACGATCGTCTGAAGCACCGCCGACAGCCACACCCACGAGATGCTGCACCTCTGGCGCGAGCTGTATAGCAGCACGAGCAGCGAGGTCAGCAGCCACAGCAGCCCCACCAAGTCGACCACCACGCCCGCATCGACGAAGACGATCCTGGCCGCACGCGTGGCCACCGGGTAGGAGACGTCGTGGATCCCGGAAAAGCCTATCAGGTTGCCGACGATCCCCCTGGCTGCGCCGGCTACCAGCACCCATACGAGGTAGGCAACCCCCGCGAAGGTGAGGGCCAATCCGACGTCCAGCCTGGTCGTTCTTCGCAGCCGTCCGAGCATGACGGATATTACACCACCGCTGCCCCCGCGGAGTCAACAGGCGCGGGATTCCGCGGGAAACTCACTCGCGGATCGCCTATAAAGGCGGTTTTGCCGGCCGCCTCGTCGGGCGGGCCGGGGCGACAGGAGAGGCGAGATGGGCTTCAGGATCGTGCTTATCGGCGGGGGGAGCTGCAATTGGACGCCATCGCTGGCGACGGACCTGTTCCTTCGAGAAGGCTTGGCCGGCAGCGAGCTGGTGCTGGTGGACATCGACCGCGACGCGGCCAGGCTGCTCGGAGCCTACTGCCGCATGGCGGCTGAGAGGATCGGCACGGGCTGGAAGGTCAGCGTAGCCGGCCATCGGGCGGCCATGAAGGGGGCGGACCTGGTCTGCGCGTCGATCTCGACCGGCTCGTTCCAGGCGATGCACTGGGACTACACGATCCCGGAGCAGTACGGCGTCTACCACACGGTCGGCGACACCGTTGGCCCGGGCGGCATCAGCCGGACGCTGCGGAACGTGCCGGTCTTCGTCGGCTTCGCCCGCATGATGGACAGGCTCTGCCCCAACGCCTGGATGGTCCACGTGACCAATCCGCTCTCGCAGCTCACGCGGACGTTCGGCAAGGTCTCGTCGGTCCGCTGCGCGGGGCTGTGCCACAACTACGCCGGCACGATCGCCTTCCTGGCCCGCTACTTCGGCGCAGAGTACCACGAGGTGGACGCCGTCAGCGTGGGCGTCAACCACGGCACGTGGATGAAGGACATCACGGTCAAGGGCCGCCCGGTCGGCCGACGACTGAATATGAAGCGCTACCTCGCTTACGAAGCCCGCCGCAAGGCCCCGCTGGCCACCGGCACGCTGGACGACCAGATCGAGGCAATCACCGGTGGAGGCAAGGACCTGAACTACTACGTGAACTTCGAGCTGTACGAGCGGTTCGGCTGCTTCCCCGTCGGGGCCGCCCCGCACGTGGCCGAGAACTTCCCGTTCTATTGCAACTCGCCGCGGACGCTGCGGCGGCACCACATCCGCCGTAAGGGCGTGCTGCCGATGCGCCCGCAAGGCAAGGCCAGGCGTCGGCGGTGGCTGAAGGCCATCGTCGCCAGGCGGCGGGAGATCGGCGAGTTCCACGCCTCGCGCGAGGGCCTGGCGCCCGTGACCGAGGCGCTGCTGACGGGCAGGACGACGCGCGAGATCGTCTCTATGGCCAACACCGGCCAGGTGAGCAACCTGCCAGCCGGCGCGGTCGTCGAGACGCACGCGGTCGTGACCTCCAACGGCGTGCATCCTGTAGCCAGCGGGCCCGTGCCCGCGCCGCTGCTCGGCTGGATGCAGACGATCGTGGACGAGCAGGAGCTCGCCGTCGAGGCCGCATTGCGGGGCGACCGCGACATGGCCGTCGCGGCGATGGCCGTCTCGCCCATGCTGGCCGACAAGGACGCCGCCGGCGAGCTGACCGACAAGCTGCTGAAGGCCAACCGGCAGTACCTGCCGCAGTTCTTCCGGAAAGGGCGGAGGCGGTAGCACACTGCGGTCGGGGAATCCTCTTTGGCCCCCACGCTGCTCCGCCGGGCCTCACTCTACTGGACTGTTAGACTGTTCGGCCGTTAGACCGTTCGGCGCTGCGGTCGGAGGGAGCGGATCAGGGCGGCCAACACCTTGGATGTCTCGGTGCACTGATGCCACAGGGGCCCAGAAACCTTGAGGGGCAAGTACCCTAACTTGGCAGCGAGTGATGCCTGGTACTCAAGCTCGCGAAGGGAACCGAAGGCAACGTCCAGGAAGTGCAGGTAGTCGGCCTGTGTACGCCTAGCACAGCCCTCGACAATGTTCGACGCCACGGAGACGCCCGCACGGCGCATCTGCGCTGTCAGGCCGTACTGCTCTTCCCGCGGGAACGATCGCGTCGCTCGGTAGACCATGACGGCCAGTTCATCGGCCTGTCCGAAGGCCCTCAACTTCGTATGATCCCGCATCTGTTTCCCCTAACAGTCTAACAGTCTACAGTCGAACAGTCTTGGGACTAACAGTCTACAGTCTAATAGCCTGCTGTACCGCCTCACGTTTCCTGCGCGGCAACCACCAGCGCCCCGACGAACCGCTCCAGGTCGGACTGGCTGTGGGCGGAGCAGAGGCTGACTCGCAGGCGGCTCGTGCCGCGGGGGACGGTCGGCGGGCGGATGGCTGGGACGAGGAAGCCCTCTTCCAGGAGTTGGCGGCTGATCCGCAGGGCCTTGCCGGCTGAGCCGATGATGACGGGGATGATCTGGCTGGCCGAGCCGCCCGTGTCGAAACCGGCCTGCTGGAGCCGCCGGCGGAGGTCGTCAGCCATCGCCAGCAGGCGCTCGCGACGTTGCGGCTGGGTCTTGATTATCCGCAGCGCCTCCATGGCTGCGGCGCACATTGCCGGCGGCAGCGCAGTGGTGTACATGTATGCCCGGGCGGTGTTTATGATCGTGTCGATAAGCTGACGCCTGCCGGAGACGAACCCGCCCAGCCCGCCGATCGCCTTCGACAGCGTCCCGACGCTCGCGTCGATCTTGTCGGCCACGCCCATCATCTCCGCCGCGCCGCGACCGCCGTCGCCCAGCACGCCGGTGGCGTGGGCCTCGTCCACCATCAGCAGGGCGTCGTATCGCTCCTTCAGCTCGGCGATAACCGGCAGCGGGGCAATGTCGCCGTCCATGGAGAACAGCGAGTCGGTGACGATCAGGCAGCGGCGACTCTTGCCGCGACGGGTGGAGAGCAGTTTCTCCAGCCGCCGCGTGTCGCGGTGCCCGTAGGTCCGCATCGACGCTCCGCTTGCCTTGGCTGCGTCGATGATGCTGGCGTGGTTGAGCTTGTCGCAGAGTATCAGGTCGCCCTTGCCGGCCACCGCGGCGATGGCTGCGTGGTTGGCCATCCAGCCGGTGGTGGTCACGACGGCTGCCTCGTCGCCCTTGAAGGCGGCGATGGCCTCCTCCAGCTCCACGTGCAGCGAGGTCGTGCCGCTGATGAGCCGGCTGGCGGCCGCCCCCACCCCCCAGGCGTCGATCGCCCGCGACGCGGC
>CAYUYH010000149.1:0-6729 GCA_964449175.1 uncultured Planctomycetaceae bacterium | reverse complement strand
GACAAAGTGTTACATCTGCCGCATTCGGCGGGCCAGCGCGGCGATCGCGCGAGGTCCGCGGGCCGCCGGTGCGCAATGTGGATGACATCGGCAGAGGGGAGAATCGCGCGCATCAGCGGATGTCGACGGGGCCCGGGCCGGAGAATCTTGCGCAAGAATGACCATCGCGGGGCAGTCTAGACCAACCTGCCCTCACGCTCGGCCATGACGTAGTTCATGCAGAAGTCGTCCCTTCCGGCAGTTGCCTCGGCTGCGTAGATTGTGGCCATGATCTCACTTACGCAGGGGTCGATAAGCCCGGCGTCCATGCCGTGGTAGATCGCCTGGGCCAGCAGGGCGAAGTTGATGTACTTCCGCTTCGGCAGGCCGAAGCTGACGTTCGAGCAGCCGCCGCCGATGTGGACCTCGGGCCATTCCTTGCGGATCGCGGCGATGGCATCGACGACGGTGCGGGCGCTGGTCTGGTCGGTCGAGAGCGTCAGAAAGCACGGGTCGATGATGATCTCGCCGATCGTTCTGCCGGCGGCTGTGAAGTGCTCGATGAGCTTGGCGGCGTTGGCCAGGCGGTCGTCGACGCCGGTCGGGGCGCCTTGGTCGCTCATAAGCAGGCCGATCACCATGCAGTCAAACTCGGCCAGTATCGGCAGCAGCGGGCCGATGCGGTCGGTCTCCAGCGAGATGCTGTTGAGGATGGGCTTCTTGGCCGCCTTGGACAGCCCGGTCCGGACGGCCTGGGGGTTTGCCGAGTCTATGCAAAGCGCCGCGTCGGTGTTGGCCTGGACGGCCTCGACCAGCCAGGCGACGTTCGCCTCCTCCTTGCCCTCGCGCGGGTCGCCGCCGTTGATGTCCAGGTAGTCCGCGCCGGCCTTGATCTGGCGGCGGGCGGCCTTGACGATCGTCTTGGCGTCGCGGGCGGCCAGGGCGGCGGCTATCGCCTTTCGCGTGGCGTTGATCTTCTCTCCGATGATGATCATCTCTACCTCTCCGGCGTGTCGCGCTCGCTGCCGTGGAAAGCCGACATTCATAGCCGCTCAGGCGGCCAAACACAAGTGCGTTCCGCCGCGCCTGTCCTGCGGCGCTTCTGTGTCGTGGGCGCCGAAGCCCGCGCGTGGCGGCACGCTTGACTGACCATCCGGACGCCCTGAGAATAGCGGGCTTTGGTGACTCTATGCACCCGGAAGCGAGGCACAGCGGCGGATACCTGGACAATCTCGGGCACATGCTTCGCGCGCTGCGGGGCAGGAACTACGCGCTGTTCTTCTCCGGGCACGGGCTGTCGCTGATCGGCACGCAGACGCAGCAGGCGGCCCTCAGTCTGCTGGTGTGGGAGATCACCCACAAGGAGTTCTGGCTGGGGCGGGTGGCGTTCGCCGTGCAGATCTTCGGGCTGGTCATGGCCCCGCTGGCCGGCGTGCTGAGCGACCGGTTCAACCGGCGGCGGCTGCTGCTGGGCACGCAGTCGCTGTCCATGCTGCAGGCGACCATCCTGGCCGTGCTGACGCTGACGGGGATGCTCCAGCTTTGGCACGTGATCGTGGCGGCGGCGTTCCTGGGGCTGATCTTCTCCGTGGACATCCCGACGCGGCAGGCGTTCGTGGTGGAGATCGTCTCGCGCCGCGACGAGATGCCGAACGCGATCGCGCTGAACTCGTTCATCTTCAACGGCGCTCGCATCGTCGGCCCGTCGATCGCAGCCGCCATCATCCTCGAGGTCAAGAGGCGCTTCGTCCAGCCGTACGCCGGGCACGGGGCGTGCTTCGTCTTCAACGCGGTCAGCTACCTGACGGTCCTGCTGGCGCTGCTGGCGATGAGGCTGACGGCCCAGCCCGCGCCCCGCAAGCACCCGCACGTGCTGCGGAGTCTGCGGGAGGGCTTCGCCCACGCGATGGGCTCCGTGCCGATCCGCTCCGTGCTGGCGATGCTAGCCGTGGTGTCCTTCCTGGGCACGCCGTTTTTCGTGCTCGCCCCGGCGATGGCCGACCGAGTGCTGCACGCCGGCCGGGAGGAGATCACGCTGATCGCCCTGGGCGGTTGGCGCGTGCCGCTCCGACTGGAGGCGACCACGGGCGTCCTGCTGGCCTCCTCCGGCGCGGGGGCGCTGCTGGGGGCGCTTTTCCTGGCCAGCCGCAGGAGCGTCGCCGGGCTGACGCGGATCATTCCCGTGGCGACTGCAGCGATGGCCGTCGGGATGGTGGGCTTCTCGCTGTCGCCGTGGGTGCTGGGATCGATCCCGCTGCTGGTGATGATGGGGTTCGGCTTCATGGTTCAGATGGCCTCCGGCAACACGGTGATCCAGACGGTCGTGGACGATGACAAGCGCGGGCGCGTGATGAGCTTCTTCATGATGACGTTCATGGCGACGGCGCCGTTCAGCTCGCTGCTTGCCGGCAGCCTGGCCAGTCGCATCGGTCCGGATTGGACGCTGTTCTATTGCGGGCTGGGGCTGGTGGCCGCGACGGCGGTGTTCGCGGCCAGGGTTGCGGCGATGAACCGCGCGATGCATCCGATCTTCGTGCGGATGGGCATATTGTCGCAGTCGCCGGCCGTCCCGCCGGAGGCCGTACGGGCGGACATTATCCCGCCGAACGACGCGCCGGACGGCGAGGCAGCAAATGAGCCGCCGGACGCCGACAGCGGCGAGTAGACCCCGTGGTGACGGGGGCTTCTGCCGCGACGCGAACTCCTGTATACTTGCCCGCTTCGGCAGGCGCGCATGCGCCGCCGTGGAGCAGGTAAGGAGTCACTGTAATGGCAGCGTCGAAGCGGCCGCGATCTCGCAAGAAGCGCTACGCCCAGGTGGGCATCGGCAGTCGCAGCGGCATGTTCACCAAGGCGATCACCGGCCCGTTCAAGAAAGAATGCCAGCTCGTCGCCCTCTGCGACACCAACCAGGCCCGCATGGACCTTCGCAACCGCCAGCTCGCCGAGGCCGGCTGCAAGCCCGTCCCCACCTACCGCGCGAAGCAGTTCGAGCGGATGATCGCCGAGTGCCGCCCCGACGCGGTCGTCGTGACCACCGTGGACGCGACGCACAGCGACTACATCTGCCGCGCGATGGAGCTCGGCTGCGACGTCGTGACCGAAAAGCCCATGACCACCGACGAGCGCCGCTGCCGCAAGATCCTCCGCACCGTCGCCCGCACCGGCCGCAAGTGCCAGGTCACATTCAACTACCGCTACGCCCCGCCGCGCAGCCAGGTCCGCGAGATGATCAAGGCCGGCGCGATCGGCGAGGTGCTGAGCGTGGACTTCGCCTGGCTGCTGAACACTCAGCACGGCGCGGACTACTTCCGCCGCTGGCACCGCCGGCGAGAAAACTCCGGCTCGCTGCTGGTGCACAAGTCCACGCACCACTTCGACCTGGTCAACTGGTGGATCGACGACATCCCGGCCGAGGTGTTCGCGCATGCGACGCTTTCCTACTACACGCCCGCCACGGCCAAGCGGCTGGGCCTCGCCCGCCGGGCCGAGCGATGCCTCGTCTGTCCGTGCAAGAACAAGTGCCCCTTCTACCTGGACCTCCGTGCCAGGGAAGGCTTCAAGACCCTGTACCTGGACTGCGAGCAGGATGACGGCTACTTCCGCGACCGCTGCGTGTTCTCCGAGCAGATCGACATCTGGGACAACATGTCCGTGACCGTCCGCTATCGCCGCGGCGCGGTGCTGAACTACATGCTGCACTCCTACAGCCCCTACGAGGGCTACCGCATCGCCTTCAACGGCACGAAGGGCCGAATCGAGCACGCCGCCTGCGAGAACACCTACATCAGCGGCGACGGCACGGTTCCCGGCGAGCTGACCAAGGGCAACGTCTCGGTCACGCTGATCCCCGAGTTCTCCCCGCCGCGGAGCATCCCGCCGCGAGTAGCCGCTGGAGGCCATGGCGGAGGCGACCCGGTCCTCCTGGCCGACATCTTCGCCCGCAGAGCGCCGCGCGACCCGCTCCGCCGCCAGGCCGACCAACGCGACGGCGCATACTCGATCCTCGTGGGCGTAGCCGCCTGCCGAAGCATCGACACCGGCAAGGCCGTCCGTATCGCCGACCTCCTCCGCGACGCGCCGATCTAGCAGGTAGCGCGTGCAACGCTCCGTCCCCATAGCTTTGGAGCGTCCAGCCTTCGCAGCCGCTTCGGCGGAGCAGGCTCCGCGACTCGCCGCAGGCCCGCCGCAGGCGGGTCGCACGCCGAACGTCCTTCCAATACCCGCGTGCATCAGAGATGCAGGCCCTACGGGGTATTCCACTCGGCGGCGTTTTTTGCTCTAATGCCCCTCCACGTATCACCGCACAAGGAGAAGTTCGCTGCCATGACGCCCCGCGAGAGGTACATCGAGACGCTCACTTTCGGCCAGCCCGACAAGATCCCGTTCAACCCCGGCGGGCCGAGGGAGTCCACCATCGCCAACTGGCACAAGCAGGGCCTGCCCGAAGGCGCCAAGTGGCGGCCTTACCTGCTGGAAACGCTGGGCATCGAAGCCCAGCCCCTCAAGGTTCCCAAGACCCCGGTCGGCGTGAGCTTCCGGATGAGCCCGGAGTTCGCCGAGAAGGTCATCGAGCACAAGGATGGCCACTACATCGTCCAGGACTGGAAGGGCAACATCTGCGAGATATCCGACGAGTTCGACCTGAGCTATCTCCGCTCGGCCAGGGACTTCGTCACGCGGCGCTGGATCAAGTGCCCCGTCGAGACCCGCGACGACTGGGAGCAGATGAAGACCCGCTACAACGTCGAGACGCCCGGCCGCTTCCCCGACGATTTCGCCGAGCGTGGCCGCAAGCTTCAGCATCGCGAGGCGGTCTGCGGCTACGGCGTGATCGCCGGCCCGTTCTGGCAGCTCCGCGAGTGGTGCGGCTTCGAGAATCTCTGCTTCATGATGGTCGAGCAGCCGAAGTTTGTGGAGGAGATGGCGGCCTTCTGGACCGGCTTCGTCGCGGCCATGCTGAAGCGGATAACCGAGCACGTCGTGCCGGACGTGCTGCCGTTCAGCGAGGACATGGCCTACAAGGAAAAGCCGATGATCTCGCCGGCGATGGTGCGGCGGTTCTGTAAGCCGAGCTGGGACAAGTGGACGGCGATCGTCCGCCAGGCCGGCACGCCGCTGGTGGACGTCGACAGCGATGGGCACATCGGCGAATTGATCCCCATCTGGATCGAAAGCGGCATCAACGTCAACAATCCGATGGAGGTCGCCGCCGGCAACGACATATGTGAGTATCGCCGCATCTACGGCGACAAGATGGCCTTCCGCGGCGGCGTGGACAAGCGGGCAATGGCCGCCGGCGGCGAGGCGATCCGCGCCGAGCTGAAGCGCATCGAGCCGGTCGTCCGCAGCGGCGGATACATCCCCGGCTGCGACCACGGCGTGCCGAGCGACGTGTCCTGGCCGAACTTCGTGGACTACGCCCGCCTGCTCGCCCAGATGACCGGCTGGCTGTAGGGCCCGCGGCGCGGTAAGCTCACCCCGCGACGGCGCAGGGACAAGCTCATGAAGATAACCGCGATTCGCACCAAGATCGTCCAGGTGGGCTTCCGCAACGGCCTGTTCACCTTCATCGACACCGATGATGGCCTGACCGGCGTCTCGGAGGTGATGATGCGGCGGAAGAACAGGACCGTCGAGGCTCACATCGCCGAGCTGGCCCGCTTCCTCGTCGGGCGCGACCCCACCTGCGTTGAGGACAACTTCGAGAAGATGTACCGCGACTCGTTCTGGGTCGGCGGCACGCTGCACGCGACCGCTCTGTCGGCCGTGGACATTGCCATGTGGGACATCCGCGGCAAGGCGTTCGGCCAGCCTATCTACCGCCTGCTCGGCGGACCGTGCCGCAACGAAATCCTCGTCTACTGCCACGTGCCCGGCGGCGCGACGCCGGAGGAATTCGCCGCCAACGCCCTGGCCGCCAAGCGGCGCGGCTTCAAGGCGTTCAAGACCACCATTCCGCTGATGTACGGCCTGGCCGAGGGCATCGAGGCCTACTCCGGCTGGTCGACCGACCGCTACCGGCGGCTGAAGGAGACAGAGCACCTGCCGACCGCGTTCTTCCGGCAGGTGGGGGAGTTCTTCGCTGCCGCACGGGCGGCGGTGGGGGCCGACATGGAGATCGCCCTGGACTGCCACGGGCGGTTGAGCTGCGCAAACGCCGTGCGGCTGTGCGAAATCCTCGCCCCGCACGACCTGATGTTCGTCGAGGAGCCGGTCCCGCCCGAGGACGAGCGGGCACTGGACTTCGTCGTCGCCCGCAGCCCGATCCCCATCGCCAGCGGCGAGCGGGTCGCCACGATCTACGACGCGCGGCGGTTCCTGGCCCGCCCGGGGCTGGCGATGCTCCAGTGCGACGTGGTCGACTGCGGCGGCATCACGGCGATGAAGAAGATCGCCGCCCTCGCCGAGGCTGCCTATGTCGGCATGGCGCCGCACAACCCTAACGGGCCGGTCTGCACGGCCGCCAGCGTCCAGATTTCCGCAGCCGTGCCGAACTTCACCATCCTGGAGACCATCGGCTCGGAGGACGACGCCCGCGTCGGAAGGGAAATCCTCCGCAACCCGCTGGAGATCACCGACGGCGCGATACGCCTGCCGCAGGGGCCGGGCCTGGGGGTGGAGGTCAACGAGGAGTTCTTCGCTCGCGAGCATCCGTACCGTCCGTTTGAAGGATGGCGCTAGAGTTGGCTGCACAACCAGGTTGGGGGGTGGCGGGGCGCCGGCCCCGCCACCCGTGATGCGATACGC
>CAYUYH010000148.1:0-6937 GCA_964449175.1 uncultured Planctomycetaceae bacterium | reverse complement strand
CGAGCGGCCAGGTTTCCGCCGGCCGCCTGCACCTGGTCCAGCCGCCGCTGCCAGGCGTATTGCAGCGCGTCCGGCGCCTCGGCCACGAGCGCCGCGAACGCCTCGCCGCCGCTTGCCAGGCAGAAGTCGCACGGGTCGCTGCCCTCCGGCATGGTCGCTACCCGCACGTGCACCTGCTGGGCGAGGAAGACCTCGATGGCCCGGTCGGTGGCGGCGGTCCCGGCCGTGTCGGCGTCGAACACCAGCACCACCTCGCCGACATAGCGACTCAGCAGCCGCACGTGGAGGTCGGTCAGCGCCGTGCCGAGTGTGGCCACCACGTTCTCCACGCCGCACTGCATGGCCATCAGCGCGTCCATGTAGCCCTCGACGACGATGGCCCGCCCGGAGGAGACTATCGCCTCGCGCGACCAGTTCAGGGCGTAGAGTTGTGCGGACTTATCGAACAGCGGCGTGTCCGGGCTGTTGAGGTACTTTGCCCGCTCCTCGGCGGCCAACGCCCGCCCGCCGAAGGCGATCACCTCACCGACGGGGTTGATGATCGGAAACACCAGGCGATTGCGGAAGCGGTCGTAGCAGCCGGGCCGCTCCTCGCGCCGGGCGACCAGCCCGGCGGCCACGAGCTGCTGCTCGCGATGGCCCTCGCTGAAGGCCGTCCGCAGCAGGGCGTCCCAACTGTCGGGCGCGAAGCCAAGCCCGAAGCGGTCGATCGACTGCTCGGTCAGCCCGCGCTTCAGCACGTAGTCCAGCGCCGCCGCCCCGGCCGGGCCGCGAAGCTGGCTACGATAGAACCTCGCCGCGTACGTCATCACGCCGACCAGGTCATTCTTGGACAGCCCCGCCGGCTGGGGCGTCTCGTCCGCCTCGCGGGGCAGGGGGATGTTCGCCCGCTCTGCCAACGTGCGGACGGCCTCGGGAAACGACAGCTTGTCGTATTGCATGAGGAACTGGAACACGCCGCCGCCGGCGCCGCAGGCGAAGCACTTGAATATCTGCTTGGTCGGCGAGACGTTCAGCGACGGGCGCTTGTCGTCGTGGAACGGGCACAGGCCGACGAACTCCCGCCCGCGCTTCTTCAGCGCGACGTACTGGGCGAGAAGCTCGACGATGTCGGTGGCCTGGGCGACCTGCTGTATGAAGTGGTCCGGGTACCTCACGCGCGGCTCTCCGGGCGTATTCTAGCAATTGGCGGGTCGATTGTCGGCGCTACACTCCACCGTGGCCGGCTGGAGGCTGGCCGGGCGGAGCCGCCGGCGGCGCGGGCGTTGCGTATCTCGCGGCCCGGGCGGGATTTGACCTGCGGACGAGCGTTACGATGAAGATCGTGATCGCGCTGCCCATGCCCAGCAGGCCTATCAGCGGGATCGCGAATACGCCACAGAAGAACTTCACGAACCCGTCGCGGAGGAAATCCTGACCCACCGCCAGCACGGCCTCCTCGCCCGTCGCCTCGGGCGAGAAGGTCGATTCGATCCTCACCGTTGCGGGCTCGGCGAGCTTGAACGACACCAGTCCGGAATAGTCCCGGTTGTTGATCGTCATCGAGCCGCCCGATGTCCTTGTGGGCAGGGTGGCGCCCGTCTCGGCGAGCGTAACCGTCAGCTCCGGCTCGCTCCAACGCCGGGCGGCCTCGGGGCGCATGCGTCTTGGCTCCTCCATGTAGATGACGTACCGGCCCGGCTCGTCCAGATCGATCTCTTTGACGCCCGGCGCCTCGAAGTGTACGAGGTCAAACACGTTGATGAGCCCCACGACCGCGGTGACCATGATGATCGGAACGGCCGCGATAGTGGCCGCGGCGATGCCCCCGGCCAGGACGTACCACCAGCCGCTGGGTCGGATCGGCGGGGGCTGCGGCGTCTGTGCAGTTGGAAAGGTTGTCATGATTTCTGCCCTCTTGTCGGCCGCTCACCACGGCCGAGCGGTCGGCAAACACACGCGCTCGGCTCGGGCCCGGTCTGAAAATCCGTGACGGGCTTCGAGCGGGTCTTTCGCGTGCCGGCTGCGTCCGACTGCATCGACGAATCGCCAGGATTCGCCTGCTTCGCCGTCCTTGCCGGACCCGCGAAATCCCTCGCTCTCGGGCCTGCGTCAGTGTTTTCAGACAGGGCCTAGTCGGCGGCGTCGCCGACGTTGCGCTTGGCGTCCAGGGCCTGGTTGACCAGCCCATCCGCCCGGCTGTTTTCCTCTCGGCGGATGTGGCGGAACCGGCAGCGGTCGAACGACTCGGCCAGCTCGCGCGCCTGCTCGAACAGGGGTCTCAGGCCGGCATTCTTCACCCGATACTGCCCTTTCATCTGGCGGACCAGCAGTTCGCTGTCGCTGACGATTTCCACTTCCGCGGCCCCCAGCCGCTTGGCCGTGGTCAGTCCGGCCAATAGACCGCGATACTCGGCTACGTTATTCGTCGCCCGCCCAATATAAATGCCCGCCTCGTGCAGGGCCGTGCCGTCATCGGCGGCGGTGACGACCACGCCGGCGGCGGCCGGACCGGGATTGCCGCGGCTGCCGCCGTCAATGTGAACGATCACGTGCAAGGCCGGCCTGCTCATTGATTCTGCGCCCCTCGAGCCGCCCGCGCGGCTACTTGGCGGAGTTCTCAGCCTGCGGCTCGAGGTAGAGGATTCGCCCGCAGTTGTCGCACGTGCGAATCTCGTCGCGGGTCCGCAGCGCGTTGACGTGTTCGGCTGTGAGGCTCATGAAACAGCCGCCGCAGGTGTACTCGTATGGCTGCTTGCGGCCGTGCGTCTCGATGGCGGCCATCGCCTCGCCGTCGTAGCTCTCCGCTATGCGGTCGAACATCGCCAGCTCGGCTGCGGGCACCTCGGCGGCGGCCTCGGCGCGCTTGGCGTCCAGCTCGGCCATCATCTCGCTCAGCCGGGCGATCTCCTCGCCGCTGGTCCGCTCGATGTCGGCAAGGCGGGCCTTCTCTGCCTCGGTCTTTGCGGCGGCCTCGTCGACCTGGGCCTTAACCGCGTCGGCGTCCTGCATCACACGGAGAGCCTCTTCCTCCATCTTGGCGTTGTCGGCCTTGAGGGTGTTGATCTGGGTGAGGACGGCGGCGTATTCCTTGTTGGTCTTGGCCGTGTTCAGGCTGCCGCGGAGCTTGGAGACCTGCTCTTCCCTGGTCTTCAGGTCGAGCGACAGGCGGTCGCCGTCTCTGCGGCGCGTGATGTATCTCTCATGCAAAGATGTGTAGGTGGCGCTGAGTTGGTCGATCTTGGCCTGTTGGGCCACGACCGCGGTCTTGCGTGTGCGGAGCCGGCTCCTGATTGCCGCACGTTGCCTCTCGATAGTCTGGAGATGGAGCAGAGCATCGAGCATCTTTGCCATTCAATTGCCCTCTTTACTTTTGAATGCGTGTAGTCCCTCAATAATACCGACCTCCCGCCGCCGTTCAAGCAATTTCGCGGAGAGTTTTCCGGCGGGGTGATGTCGTCGCAGGGCTCCTTGAAGATAGCGGGCGAGACGAGCCCCTTGGCCGCTCCGTTTCGCTGTCAAATCCTTCCCAGCGTTGAATGCCCCGCTGGCGGAGCTATACTAGCCCAATTACGCCAATGCCGGAAGTTCCCGCCGACAATCAGACCGTCCTGCCCGACTCCCAGCGGGCCCGCGGGCAGAAGCTGATGATCCGCACGGCCGTCAGCCGGGCCGTGCAGATGCAGTCCACGAAGGGCGGGATGGGTCAGGTGTTCCTGCTGTCCCTGGGGGCGGCGCCCTGGCAGATCGGCCTGTTCACCACGCTCAATCGCATGTGCGCCCTGGCGCAGATCCTCGGGCTGAGGATCGTAGTCCGCACGGGCAAGAGCCGCCTGGCGTCGCTGGGGTACCTGACGATCACCGTGCCGCTCGGGATGCTGATCGGCATCGCCTTGTCGCAGTGGTCCGGCAGCGTGGCGATCTACGCAGCCATCGTCGCCTACGTGGGGATGAGTTTCGCCGGGGCGTTCGGCAACACGGCGTGGTGGCCGCTGCTCCAGGACGTCACCGCCGGCGAGCCCATGGGCAGGTTCTTCGCGCGGATGCGCACCTGGCTGCGGTCCGTCGATCTGCTGGTGCCCCTGGGGGCGGGCTACTACGTCGCCCAGGTCGCGGGCAGGTGGAAATTCGCCGTGCCGTTCATGGTCGGGGCGGTCGGCGCGGTGTTGGGGGCGGCGTTCATTCGCCGCGTTCCCGAGCGGCCGCTGCGAGCGACGCGTCCGCACGTGCTGCTGCGCATGCGGCTGGCGCTGCGCGTGAAGTCCGTACGGGCCTATCTCTGGCTCGTCGGCCAGGGCTTCTTCACGATCTCACTGGTGATGCCGTACTTCATCGTCGCGCTGCGGCAGTGGGGCATGCCGGACGGCTTCCTGGTATTGCTGGCGGCCTTTGCCGCGGTGGGGAATGTCGCCGGGTTACGGCTGTGGGCGCGGCTGGTGGATGCCCACGGCGGGCGGGGGGCGCTGAGCCTGACGATCCTCGGCATGGCGCTGCTGGGTCTGGGGTGGTTGGCTCTGCCTGGGCCGTACCCGCCGCCGGGCGAGGGCGCGGGTGTCGTCGAGCAGCTCCTAGGCGTCTGGCCGCTGATGGTCTGGGCGGCGGCGTTCCACCTGCTGTGGGGCTTCCTCCAGGGCGGCTTCCTGATGGGCAGGACGCAGTTCGCCCTCGACTCGGTCCCACAGCGTTTCCAGGCCAACGGGTTCACCATCGTCACGCTGGCGATGGGCATCGGCGCGGGCGCTGGGGCGCTGCTGGGAGGCTTTGTGTTCAACTACCTGAGCAAGGGCCAATTGACCCTGCTGGGCTTCGACGGGCGCGTTCTCTACCTCGCGGCGGCGCAGATGTGCATGCTCCTGCTTTGGCCGGCGAAAATGCACCTGTCCGGCCATGCCGAACAGACGCCGGGGCGGCAGTACGTCGCCGCCCTCTGGCAGCACATGCTCGGCAGGCAGGAGCGCCAGTAGCTCACCCGGCGCGACCCGCGCGACTACGCCCAAGCGGTCTTGCATAAGTCTTGCACGGTGGAACAGGCATTCTTGCCTGTTCTTCGCGGCCGCACAGCCTGGAAAGGCTGTGCCACGCCACAAGACTTGCCCGAGACCGCTTAGTAGAGCGTGCCCTGAGGCGGCGTCTGCTTGTCGTCGTCCGGCGGGGCGGCCTGCGGCGGCGCTGGCGCCTCGCCCTCGGCCGAGGCATCTTTCCGCGGGCCGTTCAGCAGCTCGTCCAGTGGCATGTATGCCCGGAAGCGGACGACGTTCTTCGCCGGTATCTGAATCGTCTCGCCCGTCTGGGGGTTCCTGCCCGTCCGTCGCTTTCGCCTGCGCACGCGGAGCACGCCCAGGCCGGGCAGCACGAACTCCTTGTTGCGCTGAAGCTCTCTCTTGGCCAATGCAGTCAGGCCGTTGTAGAAGCAGGCCACGGATGCCTTGGTCAGCCCCGCCTGCCTCATGATGCTCTCGAACATCTGCTTGCGATCCATGACAAGCCCCTTTCGTCAAGTGCGGCGCATGCCGCTGGCCTGCACGGCTAGGAGTCTATTGGCTAGCTCTGCCGGCTTCAAGCTCCTGCTAGGCCGGCCGCCCCCCTGGCAGCCGAGATGCAGCCTTGCCGCCGGGCCGGGCGACGCTCCCCAAGCCGCTGAAGGCCGGCGGCACAGAGCAGATAATCTAGCCCCGCCGCAGGGCCTTTGGCGACATGGGCTTGCGGCCGAGCAGCCTGGCGCGCCGCCCTTTGCGCTTGGCGAAACGGGGATAAGTGGTATAATACCGGGCGCTTCGGCTGCGCTCCGGGAGCGGCGAAGCTGCCCTCTTTTGTTCGGGCGAGAACGTACTCGCTCATTCGTTCTCGCCACAGGCCGCCAGGCCAAGTTCCCGCCCACGGGCAGTGTGTGCGTTGCTGCCGTGGCCCGTAGTGTCCGCGTTTGGCTTGCGAGATGATCCGTGCGCGGAGACCTGCGGAGGAGTGCCGTACATAGGCATTTGTGGGAACGCAAGTCCTCTCTGAGCAAAAGGAGCAAGGGGAATGAGGAAGGTTATTGTAGCAGCAGCCGTGGCCGCGATGTGCTCGGCCGCGGCCGGAGCGCCTGTTACCGTCACAAGTTGCGACACCCCCTCGCAGGATCCGCTGATTCTCTACTACATGGCCGAGGAGCTGGGGACCGGTTTTCCCGCTGATGAGCTGATCTCGGCCTCGTGGCAGGCGACATCGTATAGGCCATGTCTACAGAACCCCGACGACCCGAACATCGCGAACGTAGAGGTTACCATCGTCAACCTGACCAAGCGCACGTTCTACGAGCTGGTCTACGTTGCCGACCCGGAGACAAGCCTGTCCAACGATGACGGCACCGTGAACTGCGAGTTGGCATTCAACATCGACAACTTGGGTCTCAACACGCCGCTGGTATACGAGGATAACCCCAACCTGGCCTTCGAGCCAAACGAGACCTGGAAGTTCGTGATCCAAGACTACACCAATTCGTTGGGATTGGCTCCGTCCCTCTTCGGCAGCTACTCGGCCGGGCCGCCAGTAGCGGGCTTGGTCGGAAGCCAGAGCGGCGGAGACACGGTCTCCTCCGGCAGCATCATCCCCGAGCCGGCCACGGTGACGTTGCTGGTCGTCGGGGCACTAGCGGCCATGCGGCGCAGGAAGCGCTAGCGGGCAGCAGCAGATTGGAGACGGCAGCTCCGCGCAAGTGGAGCTGTTTGAAGGCGGCCGAAAGCGGGAATGGGCCTGATCGCCGGGCCTGATCGCCGGGCCTGGGCGCAGTCGCCGGGCGCCGGGGCGCGGCACGAGCCCACTCCCCTGCGGGCCGCTGTGCGCAATGTGCAGAACCCCCTCACTAGGCCTACCTGAAACTCACTTGACCCCCGCCGCGCCGCCGATATCATATCCGTCGCCAAACGCGGGCGTAGCTCAGTGGTAGAGCGTCACGTTGCCAACGTGAATGTCGTGAGTT
>CAYUYH010000147.1:0-6943 GCA_964449175.1 uncultured Planctomycetaceae bacterium | reverse complement strand
CCTCAAGGCCCGACTTTTTAAAATAATAACCCAACCCCTGATCTCGGCCGAGCAGGACAGGCCCTCGCACTTCGCGGCCAGGATGCTCGACGTTTCGGTCAGTGGAGCGGCGCTTCACTCGCGACATCGATTCGGCGTCGGCGAGATCGTCAGCGTGGAGCTGCACCTGCCTCTGCCGGGGGGCGGCATGCGACGCGTCCTGCTGCACAGCGCGGTTCGCAGGTCGGCCAGGCGCGGCGGCGGATACGTGGTCGGCGTCGAGTTCGTCCCCGGCCCGGAGGTCGGCGACTACGAGTGGTTCGTCGACTATCTCGCGAGCATCGGCGAGGGCGCCCGCTCGCCAGCCAAACGTACAGCCTGACGCCCGCCCGCCGCGCGGAGGCCCGCGTCGTGTGGCCCGCGTCTATATGACGACCTGGATGTTCCTCAGGATGTCGACCGTGCCGAAGCCGTCGTCGGCCGTCCCGGCGGCCAGGTCGGCGTTGTAGGGCCCGGGGGCGCCCACGGAACTCACCGCGTTCGTGCCGTTGCCGCCGTCCAGCCAGTCGGCGCCCGCCCCGCCGTCCAGCGTGTCGTCGCCCGGCCCGCCCCGCAGCGTGTCCTCGCCGTCCTGGCCGTAGAGCGTGTCACTGCCCGCCAGGCCGACGATCAGATCATCGCCGCCGCCGCCGGAGATCACGTTGGCCTCGCGGTTGCCGGTCAGGCGGTCGTCGAACGGTGAGCCGATGATGTTCTCGATGTCGATCAGCCGGTCGCGCCGGCCGAACTTGCCCGCGTTGGCCGTGCGGCCTGCCAGAGAGACCTTCACGGGCCCGCCGGCCGCGGAGTAGTCGATCGTGTCGGCGCCCGATCCGCCCACGAACCGGTCGGCCAGCCGGCCGGCGCGGAACAGGTCGGCCCCGGCCCCGCCGGAGGCGCGAACCTTGGCGAAGCAGGCGGCTGCGTCCAGGATGTCGTCGCCGTCGCCCATGTCGGCCTCCACCAGCTTCATGGCCGACTTGTCGGCCACGGTCGCCTCCACGTAGTCGTTCCCGCCGCCCGCGGCGACGATGAACTCTCGTATGCCGGTCATCTCCAGGACGGGCGGACCGGCGGCCGTCTGAAGGCTGGCGCCGTCGCCCGCGGCATCGAGGACAAAAATCTCGTCGGCCTCGCCGCCGTTGACCTGGACGACGTTCCTGCCTTTCCCGCCGTCGATGAGGTCGTTGCCGTCGCCGACGGTCCAGCCGAATGTGTCTCGCCCGCGGCCGCCGAGGAGGGCGTCCTCGCCGAGCCCGCCGGCGATCACGTCGTTGCCGCCGAGCCCGTCGATCAGGTCGTTGCCCGCCATGCCCAGCAGCCAGTCGCGGCCGCCCCGACCGCGGATGAGGTCGCTGAACTCGCTGCCGATCACGCCGCGCACGCCGCGGTACGCGTCCGTGTCGCCGAAGCCATCAGTGCCCTTGCGGGCGGTAAGGTCCACGTGGACGGCCGAGGGGTCAGCCCCGTAGTCGGCCAGGTCCGGCCCGCTGCCGACCAGCAGATCGGCGCCGGCATCCCCGGCGAGCGTGTCGGTCCCGCCGCCGCCGACCAGACGATCGTCGCCCTCGCCGCCGTGCAGGCCGTCTGCGCCGGCCTGGCCCTTCAGGAGGTCGTCGCCCTCGTCGCCATAGAGCATGTCGGACTGGTCGCCGCCGAACAGCCGGTCGCTGCCGGCGCCGCCAGACAGCATGTCGTCGCCGCGCATGCCGAAGATGCGGTCGTCGCCGCCCATGCCGTAGATCATGTTGTCGTGGTAGCTGCCGCGGATCACGTCGTCGTGCTCGCTGCCGATGGCGTTCTCGACCGGTCCCCGGACGATCAGGCCGTCGCGGGCATCGTCGATCCGCTGGCGCTGGCCGCGGAACTGGCCCAGGTTCAACCGAATGGCCACGGGCGAGAACGAGAAGTCCAGCCAGTCGTTGCCGGCCTCGTCGACGATCGTGTCCGTGCTGCCCGGCACCTCGATGTACCAGTCGTTGCCCGTCCCGCCGTTCATCATGTCGTTGCCAGCCCCGCCATCCAGCACGTCGTCGCCGCCCAGGCCGATGAGCAGATCGTTGCCGTCGTTGCCAACCAGGACGTTGGCGCCGTCGTCGCCGATAAGCTCGTCGTCGGCCGAGCCGCCGGTAGCGTTCTCGAAGTTGGTGATCCCGCCAGGCAGCCCGCCATAGATGTTCGTCGCCCTGCCTTCTCCCAGATTCACGGCAACCGGCGTGCTGTACGCCGAGTAGTCCAGCGTGTCGCTGCCCGGCCCGCCGTCCAGTCGCCCGGCGAAGCCCTTGCCGTCCGGGAAGCTGAAGGTGTCGTCGCTTGAGCCCGCCACAATTGCCTCGATGTAGTCGCCCGCATGCACGGCTGTGCTGCCGAGACCATCCGTGACGAGCACGCTGCCCAGGACGAAGTGCAGCGGAGCGCCGACGGCGCTGAAGTCCATGACGTCGTAGCCGCCGGAGGCGTACTCGCGGACATCGTCGGTCCCGAACCCGTCGTCGAAGATGTACTGATCATTTCCGCCGCCGCCGAGCATCACGTCGTCGCCGGCGTCGCCATAGAGCAGGTCGTCGCCCGTGACGTCGGGGGCCATCAGGACGATCTGACTGACGTTGCCGCCGGCGTCCAGCAGGATCATCCCATTGTCCCCGATCAAGTGGTCGTTGCCGCCGCCGCCGGATACGCTATCGTTGCCCTGGGCCGCCTCGAAGGTAAACGAGTAGGTGTCGGTCTGGCCGGTGGGGATCGGCTCGCCGTTGTCGTCCAGAATGAAGTAACCGTCGTCGTCCGTCTCAAACAACGTTAGAGTCAGGACATAGGTCAGGTCATCGACCGACCCGTTGTCGCCGAAGACAAAGTCGTCGCCGGCGTCGCCCCACAGCAGGTCGTCACCGGCGGCGCCGAAGATCGTGTCGCGGTCGGCCCCGCCGTGGATCGTGTCGGCGCCCTTTCCGCCGTCAAGCTCGTCGAGGCCCGCTCCGCCGAGGAGCGTGTCATCGCCGCTTTCGCCGAAGAGGCGATCATCGCCGTCGCCGCCGTCAAGTTGGTCGTTGCCGCTGTGGCCGCGGAGGGTGTCGTTGCCCGGCCCGCCGGTCAGCACGTCGTTGCCCGTGTAGCCATACAAGCGGTCGTTGCCGGCGCCGCCGTCGAGCAGGTCGTCGCCTTGCTCGCCCTTGATGAAGTCGTCGCCGTCGCCGCCGTATATCTCGTCGTTGCCGTCCTTGCCGGTGAGCTGGTCGTCGCCCGACCCGCCGTAGAGCCGGTCGACGCCGTCGTTGCCGCGCAGGCGGTCGTCGCCCGGCCCGCCGTACATCGTCCCGCCCGCGATGCCGGCGTAGAGCTTGTCGTCGCCGTGCTCGCCGGCCGGGCCGCTGCCGTCGGGCGTGGCGAAGTCGCCGTACAGCAATACCTCGGCCGACAGCTCGTTGCCCGGCGTCTCGACGATGCGGATCGTGTCGTTGCCGTCGCCGCCCTCGGCCCGGATCAGATCGATGCCGGCCGCGTCGAACTCCTGCTCGTAGCCCAGGGCTGAGACCACAAGCTTGTCGACTCCCTCGACGTTCCGCTGGCTGACGGTGAAGTACTCGTTGCGGTCCTCGGTGCAGCCGTAGAGCCGGTTGGCCGCCCGCGGGCCCATGTTCAGGTTCAGCGTGCTGCCGTCCACCTCGGCCAGGACCGGCGGCGTGTCGCCCTGCGTGCAGACCCAGTTGAACTCCAGGATCGTACCGGAAACGATGGTCCAGGAATCCTCGTACAGTGTGATCTCGAACAGGCCCAGGTCCAGCCCCACCCACACGTAGGCGGCGAAGAAGCCGTCCAGGCTCCCCTGTGCGTCAAACATGCAGAACGGGTTGCCGGTGGCGAGCTGCCTCTGAAGTTCGTCGAAACGGACCCTGCCGTCGCCGTCATTGTCATGTAGGTTGACGGAGATGTTGCCGGCGAGCCCGCCCTTCACGCCGGCCTCGATCAGGCCGCTGATCCCCGCGAACCCCCGGCCCGTCAGCGAGGCGCTCAGGTAGGCCTCGGGCAGGTCCGTCCCGTCCGGCATGACGAAGTCATTGATGTAGAAACCCTTGAGAATCTGCGTATAGTCGGCGCCGCCGCTTTCGCCGAACAGCTTCAGCCCGTAGGTGTCGAAGCCGAACCCGAACCGCAGCCCGAAGCTGAAGTCCCAGCTCAGCCCGACGTTCAGGAACGGGGGGAAGATCGGCACGCCCATGCCGCCGCCGAAGTCGATGCTCAGCTCGGGCAGGTTCAGCTCAAACAGCCTCGCGTCGCCGCCGAGCAGCAGCTGCACCACCTCGTTCGTGTCGGTGAGGATGGGGAAGCTCAAGCCCCCCACCGTGTAGCCGCCCTGGTTGGTCAGCCAGCCGAACTGATCCTCCGTCAGGCCTACTAGGTCGATGCCTGTTAGCCCGCTTAGGTTACTGACGATGTTCTCGCCCGCTTCCTCGAGCTTGTTGTACTCGCGGAGGTCGCCGGCGAGCTGGAAGCTGCCGAAGTTGAAGCTGATGTCGCCGGTGAAGGCGTTTGCGTTGTCGACGGCCCGCTGGATGTTGTTCAGCGCGGTGATCAGCTCGCCGTACTTTGGCACCAGTCCGGCCAGCTCGATCAGCGTGATGTCCTGGTTGGCCAGGTCCGAGAGGATCGGGATGGGCGCGTTCAGGAAGTCGCGCAGGGGCTTGGTGGGCGCTCCAACGATCTGCGTGGCCACGAGCATCGGGCGGGCGAAGTTGGAGATGAACTCGCCGAGCGACAGCGTGATGTTGTTGAACTCCACGACGGGGATCATGTCCAGCGGGTCGCGGATATGCAGCGTCTCGGTGACGCGGTCGGACATGAACCACGCCAGGCGGAACTCAGCCGACAGGTGCGGCAGGGACATCGAGCCGGTGCTGGTCGACCCGCTGCTCAGCTCGTCAAGCTCGCCCCAGCCGATGTCCAGGTTGAGGTTGATGTCGGCCAGGCATTCCGGGGCGACGGCGTGATAGCCGTCGATGTAGCGCGTCAGGTTGCCGGTGACGCGGGCGTTTACGACTTCCGCCAGCGGGTAGGTCGCGCCGATGCCGTCAATCTCATCCTGGGTGAGCAGGCCGTCGTTGCCGCCGACATCGACCAGGTCCACGCGGAAGGCCGCGCCCAGCGCCGAGGGCTGCAAGCCGTCGCCGTCGAGGTCGCTGTCGGGCAGGCCGTCGCCGTTGGCGTCCGCCTCGCCGGTGTTGTTGGACACGTCGCCGTCGGCGTCCTCATCCGTGGCGACGACCGACAGGAAGCCGAACCTTCCCTCCGCCTGCATGTCCGGGATCGAGGCGTGCAGGTCGATCGTGAGCTCGTCGGCGCCCGCCGTGTTCACGTAGAATGTCTGCACCTCGGTGCTGTCGACGACCTGCTTGAGGACGCCGAAGGTCAGGTCGAAGGTGAAGCCCACCTTGAAGTCGACATTGCCCTCCAGCGACAGGTCGAGGATCCCGAAGCCGCTGTCGAACTGGAAGTCGAAGGCGCTGGAGTAGTTGAACACGTCGGCGTGCAGTTGGACGCTGAAGGCCACGGCGTCGGCCGTCTCGACGACGGGGACGTCTTCCCAGGTCAGTTGGCTGTCGCCGTTGAGGTCGGTCAGGACCAGCAGGCCCATCTCGGTCTTCCAGGCGTTGAAGACGGCCTTGCGGATGTGCTCGTTGCCGGGCAGCGGCGGGTCGCCGGATAGGTCCACAAAGGCCGTGTCCAGCTCGACCTGGAGGTCGTTGAAGAAGTTGGCCCCGCCGGCCAAGGCGTCGCCGACCAGCGGCATGCGGATGCCGAAGACCTCGCCATCCAGCCCGTCGGAGACCGCGCCGAGGAAGCTGTACAGGCCGTCCTGGACCAACAGCGGGTCGGCATCGAGCAGCAGGCGGGGTTCCATCTGTTCCAGTCGGGGCACTACGCGAGGGTGGTAAGCCATGTCATTCGACCTCCGCGGCAGGGAGCTAAACCCTTTTTTGCCAGATAGTTCAAGTCTCACGCGCCCGCGGCGGGGCGCAGCAAGGCGACAGGACGGCACGGTACGTCCTCCCTGGATATGTGGCCCAGCCAGCTCGTCGCGCGGAACTTAGGCCTCACCCCGCTTGGCGCCGCCCGGCCTCCCCGGGCTGCTTCCGTGAAGAGTCCCAGGGCGATCACAATCCGCACGGCGCGCCGCACGCGACGATACGGCAGTAGTTTACCACGATCCAGGCCCCTTGCCAAGAAGCTGGGGCGGTTTTTCTGAGCCTGCTGCCCGCCGGCGGGGGCGGGCGGCGGCCTCGCAGCGGCCGGAAGCGGGGCTTTCTGTTCAAGTTGCGCCCAGGCTGACCGATGGACTTGAATATGGAAACGTCGGAATCCGTGTAGCCGTCGCTGCCGGCGGACCGCGCTGTGGGCGCGACCGCAGCTACGCGCCCGGCGCCCGGCGCATCCGGCGCCGTCGAACGAGCGAGGTGGCAGATGAGAATCGAGAGCACGCGGCAAGGCGACGCGGCTGTGTTTCGGCCTCGCGGCCTGCTGGCCGCGGCAGACGCCGACGAGCTCGGGGCCTTCCTAGCCCAGGCAATGGACGAGGGGCCCCACGACATCGTCGTGGACGTATCCGGCATCCAGCTCGTCGACAGCCACGGCCTGGAGGTGCTCGCCGAGGCCGCCGAGCGCATGATCCAGCAAGGGTTGATACTCAAGCTGGTCGGCGCCGACGCCACGCTCACGGAGATTCTGGAGCTGACCGAGCTGGCGCCGCTGTTCGAGCACAGCGCCAGCGTCGAGGCCGCAATAGGGACAGCCCAATGACAACAGGCCACATCCGCATCGGCGATGTCCTTCTTCAGGAAAACGTCCTGACCACCGAGCAGCTCGACCGCGCCCTGGCCGAGCAGAAGGCTTCCGGTCAGTTCCTGGGCGAGCTGCTGGTCTCTCGCGGGTATGT
>CAYUYH010000146.1:0-7048 GCA_964449175.1 uncultured Planctomycetaceae bacterium | reverse complement strand
GGCGCAGTGTGTGTTCCTGCCTGAATTCACGGGCAAGGACGGCAAGCCGTTGCCGTTGATCGTCCAGAAGAGCGATGAGGGGTATCTGTACGCGACGACCGACCTGGCTGCGGTTCGCTATCGCGCGGGCGAACTCAAGGCTGACCGGATTCTATACGTCACGGACTCGCGGCAGGCGTTGCACTTCCGCCAGGTGTTCGCCGTTGCGCGGGCCGCGGGGTTCGCCACGGAAGGCGTCTCCCTGGAGCACGTTGCGTTCGGCACGATGTTGGGCGCAGACGGCAAACCGTTCAAGACCCGCGAGGGCGGCACGGTCAAGCTGATGGACCTGCTCATCGAGGCCGAGCATCGCGCCGGCGAACTGGTCGCCGAGAAGAACCCCGAACTGGACAAAGCCTCCCGCGAGAAGATCGCCCGCGTGGTCGGCATCGGCGCGGTCAAGTACGCCGACCTCGCCCAGAACCGCACGAGCGACTACATGTTCTCGTGGGACAAGATG
Source organism: uncultured Planctomycetaceae bacterium (assembly GCA_964449175.1). Lineage (GTDB taxonomy): Bacteria > Planctomycetota > Phycisphaerae > SM23-33 > SM23-33 > CAYUYH01. The sequence continues at coordinate 6,549 of CAYUYH010000146.1, read as the reverse complement.
CTCTCCCTGGACGGCAACACCGCGCCGTACATGCAGTACGCCTACGCCCGCATCCGCAGCATCTTCCGCAAAGGCGGGCTGGAGCCCCCAACCTCGGTGGAGATCGCCCCGGCCGAGCCGGCCGAGCGAAACCTGGCGCTGAAGCTCGCGCGGTTCGGCGAGACGGTCGCCGCTGTCGCGGCCGAGTGCCTGCCCAACGTCCTCTGCGCGTATCTGTTCGACCTGGCCGGGGCGTTCATGAGCTTCTACGAGACCTGCCCGGTCCTCCAGGCCGATGGGCCCACCCGCACCAGCCGCCTGGGCCTGTGCGAGCTGACGGCGAGGGTCATCCGCCGCGGGCTGGGCCTGCTGGGCATCGAGACAGTCGATCGGATGTAACCCCGGCCTGGGGGCGCGCACAGTGGCACGGCCGTCTCGGCCGTGAGTGTCGCGGACAGGTCGCCACGGCGACTCGCTGCGGCGAGATGCCCGCGACACACTTCCTGGCGGATGTAAGCCCCGGCCGCAGCACGAAATCCCTTGCCAAGCAGACTCACCGCGGCCGATACTCTGGCGTCATGGGCGGCAAGCGCCGGGCAAAGCGCGGAGGTCAGGAGCAAGGCGACGGGTCGCCGTCGACTGGCGGTGCGTCAGGTGGCGGCGGGCTGATGCGGAACAAGGCCCTCGTCGCCGCGGTGATCTTCGCGGCGCTTGTGGGGATATATCATGTCAATGGCGGGTTCCTCTACGGCAACGACGCCAAGCCCAACGTCTACCTGCCCGTGACGCTGTTCAAGACGGGGTCGCTGTCCTTCGACCCCGAGTCGTTCCCGTTCATGTTCGTATGGGTCTGGCCGCGACGCACGCTGGACGAGCCGGTCTACATCAACGACTGGGACGACCGGGTCCCCTCCCAGCCATACACATACGGGCAGCTCCTGGCCGCGGGCGAGCTGAAGCTGGCCGGGCCGAAGTACTACATCGTGGCCACCCCGCACTCCTCGCCCCAGGGCAAGCCGTACTACGCGAACACGTTCGGCCCTGGGGCGGGGCTGACGGCGCTGCCTGTGTTCGCGGTGCTGCACGTTGCCTGCGGTGGCGACCTGAACGCGCATCCGGCGCTGCTGTGGTACGGCGGCAAGGCCCTCGCGGCCATGCTGGTCGCCGGCTCGGCGGTGTTTGTGTTCCTGACGGCGCGGGCGTTCACGACAATCGGCCGGGCGGCGCTGGTCGCCGTCGCCTACGGCATCGGCACGGGCGTCTGGCCCATCAGCTCGCAGACGCTCTGGCAGCACGGGCCGAACGGGTTCTTCCTGGCGATGGGCACGTTCTTCCTGGTCGGCGCGGCGGGCAGTTGGAAGCGCGCCGCGTGGGCTGGCCTGGCATACTCGGCGGCCGTCGCGTGCAGGCCGACCAGCGTGATCGTGGCCTTCGCGGCGGGCGTGTACCTGCTGGTCATGTGCGTCAGGCGGCGTCGGCCGGCGCCCGTGGCGGCGTACGTCCTGGCCGCGCTGCCCATAGCCGCTGCCCTGGCGGCATACAACACGTACTACTTCGGCTCGCCCACGGAGTTCGGGCAGTCCATCGCCGGGCACATTGTCGCCGTGGACAAGACCGGCGCCGACGACCTCTGGCAGACGCCGCTGTGGCTGGGCGCCGCGGGGCTGATGATAAGCCCGTCGCGCGGGCTGCTGGTGTTCTCGCCGTTTATGGTCTTCGCGCTGGCGGGGCTGGTTGTCGTGTGGACGCGGCGGCGATACGCGGCGCTCTGGCCGATCGTGGTCGCCGCGGCGGCGCTGCTGGTGGTGGCGTTCAAGTGGTTCGACTGGTGGGGCGGCTGGTGCTACGGGCCTCGGCCCATCGTGGACACCATGCCGCTGCTGGCGGTGATGCTCGTGCCCGTGATCGACTGGGTCTGGCGGCGGAAGGCGGTGCTGGCCATCTTCGCCGTCCTGCTGGCGTGGTCGGTGTTCGTGCAGGGCCTGGGCGCGATGACCTACGACATGACCGGCTGGAACAGGAAGACCGGCGCGTTTCGGGTGGGCATCCGCGGCAGATCCGAGCCCGCCGTGGTGGAAACGCCCGAGGACGTGAACCGGCTCATTGCCACCGAGCCGGTGATCTGGGTCAGGGAGGTCGGCATGAACATCGACCATCCCGAGTACCGCTGGCGGCTGTGGTCGCTGACGGACGCCCAGATCGGTTACTACTTCTGGAACTACTCCCGTACTCGCCAGACACGGGCGAAGATGATCGAATTGTGGCTTGAAGACCGGTCGCGGTGAGTCCGTCATGCCGCGGCCGGCCAGGCCGAGCTGGGGAGCGACATCATGGAGATCGACCACATACGCAAGCTCATCGCGGTTGCCCGGGCCAAGAACGCCACCGACGTGCACATCGCCGCTGGCGCGCCGCTGCTGTTCCGCATCGGCAAAGACCTAACCCCCGCGACGGATAAGCCGCTCACGTCGGAAATGACCCGCAAACTCGCCTTCCAATTGCTCAGCGAGGACCAGCAGGAGCTATTCCGCCAGCGGCTGGACTTCGACCTGATGGCCGCCGACGAGACCGGACGATATCGCGTGAACATCTCCTACAACGACGGGGCGGTGGGGGCCGTCATCCGCATCCTGCCCGAGCAGCCCAGGAGCCTCGACGAGCTACAGATGCCGCCGGTGGTCCGGTACCTCGCCAGCCTCACCAAGGGGCTTGTGCTCATCACCGGCAGCACCAGCCAGGGCAAGACCACGACGATGTCGGCCATGATCAACGAGATCAACACCAACCACGGCCGGCATATCATTACGATAGAAGACCCGATCGAGACGGTCCACATCAACCACAAGAGCATCGTCCGCCAGCGCGAGGTCGGCAGGGACACGCAGTCGTTCGCGACGGGGCTGCGGGCAGCGCTGCGGCAGGATCCGGACGTCATCGCCATCGGCGAGATGCGCGACTACGAGACGATCCGCATCGCCTTGACGGCCGCCGAGACCGGCGTGCTGGTGATGTCCACGCTGCACGTCATCTCGATAGATAAGGTGATCGAGCGGCTGCTGAGCTACGCGCCGGTCGAGGACGAGGGCCACATCCGCTACCTGCTGGCCGGGGCGTTGCAGGGGATCGTCCACCAGGAGCTGCTGCCGAGCGCCGAGGGCGGCAAGAGGGTGGCGCTCGAGGTGCTGATCGCCACCGACGCAGCCAAGAATGTCATCCGCAACCGCGGCGCGTTCTTCCTGCGGAACATCATTGCCACGGGCGGTAAGTTCGGCATGATATCCATGATGCAGTCGGTGGAGACGCTGCTGGCCGAGGGCGCCATCACGCCGGAGGTCTCCTCAGCCGTCATGGCCAACTATGTGTAGTCGCCGGTAGCCAGTGGTCGGCGCGTCCCGGCTCCCATAGCGTCAAATACAACGGGGCAGCCTAAGGCAGGCTGCCCCGTCTTGATTGCCCAGGATTGTGATACTACTTGGCGGCCGCGGCCATCTCCACCTTCGCGCCGGGCGCCGGCATGGCGGCCATCTGCTGATAGAGGCGCCACCGCGTGAGCGCGTCGTTCTCGGCCTCGGCCAGCAGTCGCTTGGCGCCCTCGGGGTCCGACAGCGCGAGCATCTTGTAGCGGATCTCGTTGTAGGCGTAGTCCTTGAAGGACATGGTGGGCTCTTTGGAGTCGAGTTGCAGCGGGTTGGCGCCCTGCGCGGCCAGCCGCGGGTCGTAGCGGTACAGCGGCCAGGCGCCGCAGGCGACGGCTGCCTTCTGCTGGTCGAAGCCCGTCCTCATGTTGATGCCGTGGTTGATGCAGTGGCTATAGGCGATGATCAGGCTTGGCCCGTCGTAGCTCTCGGCCTCGACGAACGCCTTGACGGTCTGGACGTCGGAGGCGCCCATGGCCACCTGGGCGACGTAGATCGTGCCGTAGGTCATGGCGATCATGCCGAGGTCTTTCTTCGGCACGGACTTGCCCGCCGCGGCGAACTTGGCGACGGCCGCTCGCGGCGTGGCCTTGGAGCACTGTCCGCCGGTGTTGGAGTACACCTGCGTGTCCAGCACCAGCACGTTGATGTTCCTGCCGCTGGCCAGCACGTGGTCCAGCCCGCCGTAGCCGATGTCGTAGGCCCAGCCGTCGCCCCCGATCGCCCAGACGCTCTTGCTCACCAGCGCGTCAGCCAGGCTGGCGAGCTGGACGGCCTGCGGGCCCTTGACGCCGGCGAGCTTGTCTTTGAGTTGCGCCACGCGCCGGCGCTGGGCGGCGATGCCGGCCTCGCTGCTCTGATCAGCCGACAGCAAGCCCTCGGCCAGCTCCGCGCCGATCTTGTCCTTGAGCGCCGCCACCAGCTCGCGGGCGAACTGGTTCTGCTTGTCCAGCGTCAGGCGGAAGCCGAAGCTGAACTCAGCCGAGTCCTCGAACAGCGAGTTGTTCCACGTCGGCCCCCGCCCGTCGGCGTTTACGCAGTAGGGCGTCGTCGGCAGGTTGCCGCCGTAGATGCTGGAGCAGCCGGTGGCGTTGCCCATGATCGCCCGGTCGCCGAACAGTTGCGACAGCAGCTTCATGTAGGGCGTCTCGCCGCAGCCGGCACAGGCGCCGGAGTATTCGAACAGCGGCCGGCACAACTGGCTGCCCTTGACGGTGTTGAGCCGCAGCTTCGAGCGGTCGATGTCGGGAATCGACAGGAAGAACTCGTAGTACTCTCGCTCGGCCGCCCGCACATCCGGCTGGAACGTCATGTTGATTGCCTTGCGGTTGGGCTCGGTCTTGTTCTTTGCCGGGCAAGTGTGGACGCACATGCCGCAGCCGGTGCAGTCTTCCGGGGCGACCTGCACGGTCCACTTCATCCCCTCGAACTCCTTGCCGCGGGCGTCGGCGCTGCGGAAGCCGGCGGGGGCCTTGGCCAGCAGGGCCGGGTCGTAGACCTTCGTGCGGATGGCAGCGTGCGGGCAGCAGATCGAGCACTTGCCGCACTGGATGCACACGTCGGCGTCCCAGATCGGCACCTCGAGGGCGACGTTTCGCTTCTCCCACTGCGTGGTAGCCGTCGGCCAGGTGCCGTCGTCCGGCATGGCGCTGACGGGCAGGTCGTCGCCGCGCCCGGCCATGATCGTCGCCGTGATCTTCTGCACGAACTCCGGCGCCTGCGCGGGCACGATCGGGGGTTTGACGACCTTGCTGCTGGCCTCCGCGGGCAGCTTGATCTCGTGCAGGTTGGCGACGGCCTGGTCGACCGCGGCGAAGTTCTTCTTCACGACCTCTTCGCCCTTCTTGCCGTAGGTCTTCTTGATGGAGTTCTTGATGGCGGCGATGGCCTCGTCCTGGGGCAGGACGCCGGAGAGGTAGAAGAAGCAGGTCTGCATGATCGTGTTGATTCGCCCGCCCATGCCGGCGGCCTTGGCCACCTCGTAGCCGTTGATGGCGTAGAGCTTCAGCTTCTTGTCGATGATCTGCTGCTGCACCTCTCGCGGCAGGTGGTCCCAGACCTCCTCGACGGCATATGGCGCGTTCAGCAGGAGCGTTGCGCCCGGGATGGCCGCGGCCAGGACGTCGTAGCGCTCCAGGAACGAGAACTGGTGGCAGGCAACGAAGTTGGCCTTGTTGACCAGGTATTGCGAGCGGATCGGCCGCGGGCCGAAGCGAAGATGGCTGACGGTAATCGCGCCCGCTTTCTTGGAATCGTACACGAAATAGCCCTGGGCGTAGTTGGGCGTCTCCTCGCCGATGATCTTGCAGGAGTTCTTGTTCGCGCCGACCGTGCCGTCGCTGCCCAGCCCGTAGAACAGCGCCCGCACGACGTCGTCGCCCTCGGTGCTGAACGACGGGTCGTAGGACAGGCTGGTGTTGGTTACGTCATCGTTGATGCCGATGGTGAAGTGGTTCTTGGGGGCGGCCTTGGCCAGCTCGTCGAAGGCAGCCTTGACCATCGCGGGGGTGAACTCCTTGCTGGATAGTCCGAATCGCCCGCCGATGACCTTCAGGTCTCGGCCCGCCTCGGCCAGGGCGTTGATGCAGTCCTGGTAGAGCGGCTCGCCAGGGCTGCCCGGCTCCTTCGTGCGGTCCAGGACGGCGATGGACTTGACCGACTTCGGCAATGCGGCGACGAAGTGCTCGATGCTGAACGGCCTGTACAGACGAACCTTCAGCAGGCCGACCTTCTCGCCGGAGGCGGTGAGGTTCTCGACTGTCTCATGGACGGTCTCGGCGCCGGTGCACATGAGCACGATCACGCGCTCGGCGTCCGGCGCGCCCTCGTAGTCGAACAGGTGATACTGCCGCCCGACTACCTTGGCGAACTTGTCCATCTGCTCCTGGACGATCCGCGGGCAGTCCAGGTAGTACTTGTTGACGGTTTCGCGGCCCTGGAAGTAGACGTCGGGGTTCTGGCTCGTGCCGCGGAGAGTCGGACGGTCGGGTGTCATGGCCCGGCTGCGGTGGGCGAGCACCAGATCGTCGGTGATCAGCGCCCGCATGTCGTCGGGGGTCAGCTCCTCGACCTTGGCGACCTCGCTGCTCGTGCGCCAGCCGTCGAAGAAGTGCAGGAAGGGCACGCGGCTGGCCAGCGACGCCGCCGAGCCGAT
>CAYUYH010000145.1:1466-7099 GCA_964449175.1 uncultured Planctomycetaceae bacterium | reverse complement strand
CGGGGCCCGGGGGGGGTTTTTTTTTTACGCGCCCGCCCCCCCCGGGGGGGGCCCCGACCCCGCAGCCGCGAGGCAAGGGCAGCGTCAGAGGCAAAAGGAGTCTGTCAGGTGGGATACAACTGCGTGGTATGCGTCAAGCACGTGCCGGACACCAAGCGGATCACCGGCGATGCGATGACCGAAGACGGCACGGTGAACCGCTCGGCCTTGGCGATGGTGTTCAACCCGGAAGACATGAACGCGCTGGAGGAGGCGCTGGCCATCCGCGAGTCGCACGGCGGGACGGTCACCGTGGTGACAATGGGCCTGCCGAGCGCCTCGGAGGCCCTGCGCGAGGCCCTGTATCGCGGGGCCGACCGCGTCGTACTGATCACCGACCGCCGGGCGGCCGCCAGCGACACGCTCGCCACCAGCTACATACTGTCCTGTGCAGTCCGCAAGCTCGCGCCGGACATCGTGCTGTGTGGCCGACAGGCCATAGACGGCGACACCGCCCAGACGGGCCCGCAACTGGCCGAGAAGCTCGGCATCCCGCAGATCACCTACGTCGAGCAGGTCCTCGAGCTCGCCGACCGTCGCATCAAGGTCCGCCGCAACGTCGGCAACGGGTGGGAGGTCGTCGCCTGCGAGCTGCCCGTGCTGATGACCGTGCGCGACACCGCCAACACGCCCCGGCCGCCCGCCGCCCGGAAGATGATGAAGTATAAGAAGGCCCATGCCCCGGCTGAGGTCGCCAAGGCCCTCGAAGACGCCAACCCCGACGCCGACGCCGCCGCCCGCGCCGCCGAGGTCGACCAGCGCTGCAACGCACTCGCCGCCGCCGGACTGCTCATCGACCAGTGGAACCTCGACGACGTCGGCGCCGACCTCGACTGGTGCGGCCGAGACGGCAGCCCCACCAAGGTCCATCGCATCCAGTCGGTCGTGCTGACCGGCGGCGAGTACCACGAGTTCCCCGCCACCGAGGAAGGCTGCGTCGCGGTCATCGGCGAACTCATCGAAGACCACACGCTGGGCTAGACGGGAGAGGAGCGGCCTCGCGGCCGCCATTGAGGACACAGGAATGATCGAAGTTAATCGCCAGGGAGAGGTCTGGGTTTTCGCCGAGCAGGAAGCCGGCCGGCTTAGCGACGTGCCGCTGGAGCTGATGAGCAAGGCCCGCGAGCTGGCCGACACGCTATCCGTGCCGACGGCCGCCGTGCTGTTAGGGCACGGCGTCGCCGCTGCCGCCCAGACGCTCATCCACCACGGGGCCGACAAGGTCTACCTCGTTGAGGACGCCCGCCTGGCCCACTACCAGGCCGCCGGATACTGCCGAGTGCTCTGCGAGCTGATCCAGCGATACCGCCCGCAGATCTGCCTCTACGGCGCCACCGCCATCGGACGCGACCTCGCCCCGACCGTCGCCAGCGCGATCAAGTGCGGACTGACCGCCGACTGCACCGACCTTCAGATCGGCGACCACACGCCCCCCGGCACAAACAACCTCCACAAGAACCTGCTGCTCCAGATCCGCCCAGCCTTCGGCGGCAACATCATCGCCACCATCGTCAACTTCGACCGCTGGCCGCAGATGGCCACCGTCCGCGAGGGCGTGATGGTCCTCAGCCCCGCGGACCCCTCCCGCACCGGCGAGGTCATCCGCTGCGAAGTGGACATCTCCGGCGTCCAACTGCCGCTGGAGATCATCGAGACGCACCGCCAGGCCAAGCAGGTCAACCTCAAGGCCGCCAGGATCATCGTCGCCGGCGGCGCGGGCGTCGGCAGCAGAGAGAACTTCCGCCTGATCTGGGACCTGGCCAACAGTCTCGGGGCTGCCGTCGGCGGCAGCAGGGCGGCAGTCGATCTCGGATTCGTCGACCACGACCACCAGGTCGGCCAGACCGGCACGACCGTCCGACCGGCCCTCTACATCGCCTGCGGCATCAGCGGCGCCGTACAGCACCGAGCCGGAATGCAGGACTCGGCCAAGATCCTGGCCGTCAACTCAGACCCCCACGCGCCGATCTTCTCCGTGGCGCACTACGGCATCGTCGGCGACCTCAACCAGGTCATACCCATGCTCATCAAGGCCGTCCGAGGCAAGGAGCACATCCACCACGCACCCGAAGCCATCAAGGCCGAGGCGTAGCGGCAACGACTAACAGCTTCACCACAAAGAACACAAAGGTAAACGGCAACGACGCAACGGCAGAGGACACAGAGGCAGGCCGACCCGAACAGTCTAACAGTCTAAATGCCGAACAGCCCAGATACCGAACAGCCTAACAGCCTAAAGGTCTAATAGCCGAGCAGAACGACATGGCGAACTTCTACACCGACAACGATGACATCCGGTTCCTGTTCCATCACATGGACCTGCCGCGCATCGCAGCCATCCTGGAAGAGCGCTTCACCTTCGCGAAGGATTTCGACTTCGCCCCGACCGATGCCGCCGATGCGATCGACAACTACGAGCGCATCCTCACCTCGCTTGGCGAGTTGGCCGGCGAGGTGATCGCCCCGACGGCAGAGGAAACCGACCAGCTCGGCAACACGCTGAACGCCGACGGCAGCGTCACCCGCCCGCCCGGCATCGAGCTGGCGCTCAAGCGTCTCGGCCAGGCCGACCTGATGGGCTTCACCCTGCCGTATCAATTCGGCGGGCTGAACTGCCCCAACGTCGTCTACACGATGAGCAACGACATCATCAGCCGGGCCGACGCGTCGCTGATGAACCTCTACGGGCTCCAGGGCATCGCCGAGACCATCAACGCCTTCGCCACCGAGGAGATCAAGCAGGAATACCTCCCGCGGATGGCCCGCGGCGAGTGGACCGGCGCGATGGTCCTCACCGAGCCGGATGCCGGCAGCGACCTACAGTCCGTCAAGACCATCGGCGCCGAGAACGGCCACAAGCCCGACCAGCCCGCCGGCGTCCACCAGGACGCCCAGGGCAACTGGTACGTCCGCGGCGTGAAGCGTTTCATCACCAACGGCTGCGGCGAGGTGCTGCTGGTGCTGGCCCGCAGCGAGCCGGACATCTCCGACGGGCGCGGCCTGAGCCTGTTCCTCGTCGAGCGCGGGCCTAAGGTCAAGATTCGCCGCCTCGAGAACAAGCTGGGCATCCACGGCAGCCCGACCTGCGAGATATTCTTCGACTCTGCCCCGGCCAAGCTCATCGGCGAGCGACAGCGCGGGCTGATCACCTACGTGATGAGCCTGATGAACGGCGCGCGGATCGGCATCGCCGCACAGGCGCTCGGCATCGGCGAGGCCGCCTACCGAGTCGCACGTGACTACGCCCACAGCCGAAAGCAGTTCGACACCGCCATCGAGAACTTCCCCGCCGTCCGCGAACTGCTGGTCGACATGAGCCTCGACCTCCAGGCCGCACGGGCGCTGACGTACCACGCGGCCTTTTGCGTGGACCTGGAGTACGGCGCGCTGAGGAAGCTGAACTTCGGCGACGTCTCCGACCCGGACCTGAAGAAGCGGCTCCGCGCCGAGGCGCGAAAGTTCGGGCGATTCAACAAGCTGCTCACGCCGATGGCCAAGTATTACGCCTCCGAGATGTCGATGCGGGTGGCCAACTCGGCGATGGCCGTGCTCGGCGGCAGCGGATATATGAAGGATTACCCCGTCGAGCGGCACCTGCGCGACAGCCGAATCACCACTATCTACGAGGGCACCAGCCAGTTGCAGGTCGTCGCCGCCGTCGCGGGCATGACCAGCGGCACATGTCAGACGCTGCTGGAGGAGCTGACCTCGCGCGACTGGCCGGAGAACGTCGCCCCGCTCGTCGAGCGGATTCGCGGCGGGCTGGCCCTGCTGGGCGAGTGCGTGGACTTCATCAAGACGCACTCCGGCGGCGGCTACCGCGACCTCTACGCGCGCAAGCTCGTGGACATCGGCATCTACCTCATCGTCGCCACGCTGTTCTGCGAGCACGCGACGGCAAGCGACCGCAAGCTCGCCGTCGCGCGACGCTGGCTGGCCGACAAGATGCCCGAAATCCACCGCAACGCCGAGCAGATCCGCTCCGGCGACTCGTCGGTCGTCAGCGAGTTCGAGGCACTCGCCGGCCCCGTGCCCGTCGCCGACTGATCCGCCGATCAAGACAACGGCCAACCAGAACGGGCACAAAGCACGCGAAGCCTGCAATGGGAACTGACAGTGTCCACCCCGGCCTCGCCGCTTCTGCCCTTTCCGTGGGGGGTGGCGGGGCGCCTGCCCCGCCACCGTTGAAGGCGAGCTATCGCGGCGGAGCTGGAGCTCCGCCGCGCCCTGTCGGGAGTGAGTCGAACGGTCGTGTCGCGCGGGGCGACGGCGAGCTGGAAGCCGCCGCCGCGAATGGAGTAGGCCTTGGGGTTCATTGAGGACAGACTGCGACCCGGCGACGTCGCCTCGCCCTGGCGACGGGACGTGCTGGCCGTGGCGTGCCTGCTGCTGCTGGCCGTCGCGCTCGTGCCCGGATGGGTCAGCGAGCTGGGGCCTATATCCGGCGCCAACTCGGAAGCCGAAGCCGCCGACCTGTTCGCCAACCGCGCGTACTACCTCAGCAAAGTCCCCGGCCAGGTCGCCTCGTTCCACCTGTTGTTGGCGCTGGGCTTCGCGTTGGCATTGCGCTGCGGCGCGGTGGACCTGAGCGTTTGGGCGGTGGCCGGCGCGGGCGGGGTCGTCGCGGCCAAGCTGATGAACTCCGGCATGTCCGCGCCCGCGTCGTTCGCGGTGGTCGTCGCGGCCGGGGCGGCCGTCGGCGCCATCAACGCCCTGGCCGTCTCCGGCGCCAGAATGCCAAGCGCGGCGGTGACGCTGGCTGCCGCGATTGCGCTGACGGTGGGCGTCCGCGCCTGGGTCGGAACGGAGGCGGTGGCCATCGCGCCCGAGCGATTCGCCGCATTCCGCGACCTGCTGCCCGATCCGCCGCTGCTGCTGGGCAGGATGCTGATCGTCGCCGCCGCCTGGTCGGCCGTGATGATCGTGCTGATGGTCGCGGACTCGGCGCGGGCCGCGACCGCCAGGATAGGCCGGCGGGCTGAGCTGCTGGCGGCGATGGCTGTCTCGGGCGCGCTGTCGGCCCTGGGCGGCGCGTGCTGGCTTATCGACCATAGTGCGGCCCCGGCGATCCACTCGTCCGTCGGCGACCTGCGCGTCCCCGCGGCGGTGCTATTGGCAGGGGGGGCGCTGCTCGCCGGGCGGGGGCGGACCATGATCGTCGGACTGCTCCTGCTGCCGGCGGTCCTACTGGCGACGATCTGGCGGCAGGAGGTACTGCTGCTGACGGTCGGCGGCCTGGCCGTCCAGTCGGTGATACTGATATGCATGATCGTCGTCGTCCAGGTGGCGATCGTCACGGCCACGCGGCAGTGGGGGGCGCTGGCCGCCGCTGCTCTCGTGTTGACCGTCGGCGGCGTGGCGCTGCTGGCGGCCTCGGCCCGCGTTCAAGGCCCGACAGGCAGGACCGCATTCCACCTGGCCGCTCTGGCAATCTGGCTGGCCGGTGCGGCGCTACTGCTGGCCAGGCGATATTTCCATGCCCGCCGACCTTCGCCCTCCTAGCGTGGACGTGGTTGGGCAACCCATTCTGGAGCGCGGTGGGGCTCCTGCCCCCCCCCGCCGCACAAGAGCGGTAAATGGAGGCCGGTGGCGGG
>CAYUYH010000145.1:0-1456 GCA_964449175.1 uncultured Planctomycetaceae bacterium | reverse complement strand
CCCCCCCTCCCCCCCCCTGCGGTGCCGGGGGTGGCCCACCCATTTGGGCCGGCGGGGGGGCCCCGGCCCCCCCCCCGCAGCACATGAGCGTACATGGGAGGCAGGTGGCGGGGCAGGAGCCCGGCCACCCCTCAACGCAGTAGTGAAACCGTATCTAGCCCCGCCGCCCACCAGAGCCCGCTACTTCGCCCCCTTGGCCTTCTGGGCGGCGCGGTGACGCAGGTACGCGTCGATGAACGGCTGAATCTCCCCGTCCAGCACCTTGTCGGTCTGGCCGACCTTCAGGTCCGTCCGCTCGTCCCGCACGAGCTGGTAGGGGTACAGCACGTACGAGCGGATCTGGTAGCCGAAGGCGATCTCGCCCTTGTTGCCGTACATCTTGGCCATCTCGGCGTCGCGCTTGGCCTGCTCGTGCTGGTAGAGCTTGGCCGCGAGCATCTTCCGCGCCTCGGCGCGGTTCTTGTGCTGCGATCGCTCGTTCTGGCACTGCACGACGATGCCCGTCGGCTCGTGCGTCAGCCGGATGGCGCTGGAGGTCTTGTTGACGTGCTGGCCGCCGGCGCCGCCGGCGCGGAAGGTGTCCTCGCGCACGTCGGAGTCCCAGTCGATGTCGATCTCCACGTCGGCCAACTCCGGCAGCACGTCCACGGAGGCAAAGCTGGTGTGGCGGCGGTTCTGGGCGTCGTACGGGCTGATCCGCACCAGGCGGTGCACGCCGCGCTCCGCGGACAGATACCCGTAGCAGTAGGGGCCAGTCACGTGCAGCGACACCGAGCGGACGCCGGCCTCCTCGCCGGCGACGCGGTCCACCTCGGCTGCCTCGTAGCCGGCGGTCTCGAAATGCCTCAGGTACATCCGCAGCAGCATCTCCGCCCAGTCGCAGCTCTCCGTGCCGCCGGCGCCGGCGTGGATGGAGAAGTAGCAGTTCCCGCCGTCATGCTCCCCGCCCAGCAGCGTGCGCAGCTCAAGCCGCTCCAGCTCCGCGCGGACGGCTGTCGCCTCGGCGCCGGCCTCGGCCAGAGTCTCGGCGCTGTCGGCCTCCACCGCCAGCTCGTGCAGCGCGTCGAGGTCCTCGATCCGCCGGGCGAGCTGCTCAGCAGGCACGACGACCGCCTTCAGCCGCTTCAATTCGGAGATCACCGGCTGGGCGGCGTCGGGATTGTCCCAGAAGCCGGGCCGGCCCATCTGCTCGGTCAACGCGGCGATCCGTTCCTGTCGGGCGGGGACGTCAAAGGGAGTCCCGGATGGAGAATATCCGGGCCCGAAGCGTCTCGATCACTTCCTGTAGATTCTCTGGCTCGGCCATGGCGATTGTCTCCCGACTGCGCATCCTAGCAGCCCCGCCCCCGCCAAACAACCCCCGCCGCGCTGCCCTGGCAGGTGGCGCAGATGTGTCGCGGGCGTCTCGCCCGCGCGTGGCGGGGGCATCTTGCCCCTGCGAGAATGCTGTTGCCCA
>CAYUYH010000144.1:0-7174 GCA_964449175.1 uncultured Planctomycetaceae bacterium | reverse complement strand
GCTCCAGCACGCGCGTCGGCAGCGTCAGCATCGCGGCGATAATAATGTAGCGGAAGTACATCGTCTCCAGGGCCACAACGTCCGCGGCGTGGGGGAACAGTGAGAACATCCCCCCGGCCAGCAACGCCAGCGGCGCGATCGCGCAGCCGATCCCCAGCGCCACCGCCATGCCCGCCCACGCATACAGGCCCGTCTGCCTAAGCCGCCCGGCCCCGAGGTTCTGGCTGACGTACGTGTTGATCACCGTCAGCATGCCGACGGCGAAGCTCTCGGGTATGAAGGCGAACATGCCGCCCAGGAACTGCGCGCTGAACGACGCCGGCCCGACGCGCGAGACCATCAGCCCGTCCACGAACTTCAGCAGCGTGGTGTTGAGCATGGTCAGGCTGGCCGGCCAACTCAGCCGAAGCACCTCGCCGAAGCCCAGGCCTTCCGGCCTTCTGTCGCCAAGCTGTATGTCCACGTCTCTCCCCGACCTCGCCGACCGTCATCCGGCGGTGATTGGTGGCGGGAGTCTACCACGAGATGCCAGCCGCTGATACCGGCCGACGGGATGGCAAGAGAACATCAACTGCAGAGTGCGAATCGCAGATTGGCGATGCGGTGGCGCTACGACCAGGGGTCAATGGCGACTTTGACCTGCTTGCCGCGCCAGGTAGTGAAGCCGGCCACCGCCTCCGGCAGCTGCGACAGCGGCAGCGTGGCGGTGACGATCTCCCCGCATGGGATCGCGCCGGACTCAATCAGCCGCGCCGAGCGGGTCAGCGTACCCGGCGGCATCTTCGATGCGATGATGCGTGCCTCCTTGTTGTATAGATCGAAGGGGTCGAACCGCACCTCCGACCCGACGGGGCAGACGCCGAACACCATCAGCGTCCCGCCCGGCGCGAGCAGCGGCAGGGCCTGCTGAATGGCAGCCGGGTCGCCCGTGGCGTCGATGATGAAGTCGGCCCCATCGCCGAGCTGACCTCGCAGCGCCTGCTCGAAGCCGGCGGCAGCCGGGTCCAGCACCACGTCCGCGCCCGCAAGCAAGGCCTTCCTGCGGCGGAACTCCACAAGCTCGGTCTGCACCACGCGGGCGACCGGGCTCCGCGCCAGCAGCGACGCCCACAGCAGCCCGACCGTCCCCGCCCCCAGCACGCACACGGTCGCGCCCGCACGCAGGCCCAGGCGGTCGTAGCCGTTGATTACGCACGCCAGCGTCTCGCACAGCACGCCGCCCGCAACGCCGGCCGACTCGTCCAGCGGAATGACCTTGGCCGCGGGGGCCAGGAGATACTGCGCGAAGCCGCCGTTGAGCTTGTAGCCGATGATGGTGGGCTCGGCGCAGAGGTTGGGCCGGCCTGAGTGGCACATCCGGCACGCGCCGCAACCGATGACCGGGTCCACCGAGCACAGTTGCCCCTTGGCCGGGCCAACCACGCCCGCGCCCAGCCGCTCCACCCGAGCGGCGATCTCATGGCCGAGGACGACCGGCGGGTGCACGCCGTCGGTCAGCTCGCCTGCGAAGATGTGGTTGTCCGTCCCGCAGACCCCGCACGCCTCCACGCGCAGCAGCACCTGCCCGGCCTTGGGCGCCGGACGGCGCAGCGACGAGACGGTGATCTTCCCGACGGACCTGAAGACCCCCGCCCGCATTGTTCTTCCTCCGGGCATGGCTACTCGTGACTCTGCGTCCTTATCAGGGCCTCGACGTCTGCTGCGGTTGGCATGGCCGACTGCGCCCCCAGCTTCGTGCAGGCCAGCGCGCCGGCGGCATTGGCGTACATCGCGGCCTCGCGCAGCGGCTGCCCGCGCGCAACAGCCACGGCCAGGGCGCCGGCGAAGGCGTCTCCGGCGGCGGTGGTGTCGGCCACGGGCACCTTGCAGGGCGGCACCCTGTAGAAGTGCCCGTCAGCGGTCGCCACGAGCGAGCCGCGCCCGCCGAGCTTGACCACGGCTGCCGCCGCGCCGCGCTCGATCAGGTCCGAGGCGATCAGCTTGCCGCCGCGCTCCTCGGTTACCTTCGCCTGCCCGGTGATAGTCTCCGCCTCGACGGCGTTTGGGCAGATGATGTCCACCTTGCACAACTGCGGGTCCAGATTGCGCGGGGCCGGCGCGGGGTCCAGTATGACCTTGCAGCCGTGGCGCCTGGCCAGGTCCATCGCCGCCCTGACCGTCGGCAGCGGCAGCTCCAGTTGCACCAGCAGTATTGCGGCCGCCTCGAACAGCTCCTGGCGGGCGTACATGTCGTCGGGCGTCAACTCGCGGTTCGCGCCGCCGGCGACGATGATCGAGTTCTCGCCCCGGGCGTCGACCACGACGATCGCCACGCCGGTGGGCGAGTCTTCGGAGATCATGACGTTGGAGCAGTCGATCCCCTCCGCCTTCAGCCCAGCCAGGAGATGCCGGCCGAACGTGTCGTCCCCGACCCGCCCGAGGAACGCGCACCTGCCGCCCATCCGCGCCACCGCCACCGCCTGGTTGGCGCCCTTCCCGCCGGGAGACGTGACGAAACCCTCTCCCGGGACCGTCTCTCCGGGGGCGGGCATGCGCCTGGAGCGGACCACCAGGTCCATGTTTACCGATCCGGCTACGAGAATAAGAGGTTTGTCCTCGGCCATGATGTATCCATCCCGTCGGCCGCCCGGATCGGGAGCGACCTGGAGTTGTGTCCGCCGCCGCGCCGCCGCGCGGGCGTCAGGCCCACTGGAGCTCCGGCTCGCCGCGGCGCACCTTGCCCAGCACCCAGCACCGCGCGCCGCCGCGACGCAGCGCGCTCATGATCGGCCTGGCGAACGCCGGCGCGACAACCATGACGAATCCCACGCCCATGTTGAACACGCGCATCATCTCGATGTTGTCGACCGGCCCCTTGGCGGCGATGAGTTTGAAGATCGGCGGCACGGGCCAACTGCCGCGCTTGATCCGCACGGTCAGCCCGTTGGGCAGCGCGCGTGGGAGATTGCCATCCAATCCGCCGCCGGTGATGTGGGCCATCGCCTTCACCACGTGCTTGACCCTGTAGCGGGCGAGGATCGACAACACCGAGCGAACGTATATCCGCGTGGGTCGCAGCATCGCCTCGCCGATGCTGTGGCCTTCCAGCTCCGGCGGGCGGTCGGCGACGTCGTAGCCGGCACGCTCCAGCAGCACCTTCCGCGCCAGCCCGAAACCGTTGGAGTGCAGCCCGTCGCTGGCCAGGGCGATGACGGTGTCGCCGAGGCGGACCCTCTTGGGGTCGATGATCCGCCGGCGCTCCACCACGCCGACGGCGAAGCCCGCCAGGTCGAAGTCGTTGCCCCGGTAGACATCCGGCATCTCCGCCGTCTCCCCGCCCAGCAGCGCGCAGCCGGCCTGGGTGCAACCCTCGGCGACGCCCTTGACGATCTCCGCCATGCGATCTGGGGCGAGCCTGCCCGTGCCGATGTAGTCCAGGAAGAACAGCGGCTCGCCGCCTGTGCACACCAGGTCGTTGACGTTCATTGCCACCAGGTCGATGCCGACGGTGTCGTACCGACCGGCTGCGATGGCGACCAGGATCTTCGTGCCCACTCCGTCGGCGCAGGCGACCAGCACGGGCTCGCGATAGTCCTTCCGCAGCAGCCTCTCGCGGTAGTCCAGGCTGAACAGCCCGGCAAAACCCCCGTAGCCGCCCATCACGCGCGGGTTATGCGTCCGCTCCACCATCGAGCGGATCAGGTCGACCATCTTGTCGCCGGCTGCGATGTCCACGCCGGCGTCCTTGTACGTGATCGTCCTGGGCGGCGCCTTACCCATGGCCGCTATGGTACCAGCCCGGCGGGGCAATGCAACGGCCTGGGTCGCCGGCTCGGCGCCCCTCAGGCCAGGCCGTGTTCAGCCAGCAGCTTCGTGTCGGCGAGGATCTCGTCGGCCGGGCCGTCGGCGGCGATCAGGCCTTCGTCCAGCAGCACCGCACGGCTGCAAAGCTGCCGCACGAGGTCCAGGTCGTGCGTGGCCAGTAGCATCGCCTCGGCCCTGGCGGCTAGGATGTCCACCAGCCGGCGCCGCGAGCGGAAGTCGAGGTTGGTGACCGGCTCGTCCAGCAGCAGCAGCTTGACGTTCATCGCCAGCACGGTCGCCAGTGCGGCGGCCCGCTTCTCGCCGCCGGAGAGGTGATGCGCGGGGCGGTCGGCCATGCCCGCCAGCCCGACGGCTGCGATGGCGGCGGTCGCAGCCGCGGTCGCCTCGTCGGCGCTCATCCGCTGGTTGAGCGGCCCGAAGGCCACGTCGTCCAGCAGCGTGGGCATGAAGAGCTGATCCTCGCTGTCCTGGAACGTCATGCCGCATTGGCTGCGCGTCTGCTGCTGCGTAGCGCGGGTCAGCTCCACGCCGCTGATGGTGATCGACCCGTCGAACGGCACGCCGCGCATGATCGCCAGCAGCAGGCTGGTCTTGCCCGAGCCGTTGGGCCCGATCAGCGCGACGCGCTCGCCGGTCGCGACGGCGAGGCTCACGCCGTGCAGCGCCTCGGTGCCGTCGTGGTAGCGGACGCGCAGGTCGCGTGCCTGGAGCACGTTGCCCATCACCGCCCCCTCCACAGCAGCGCCGGCAGGCCCCAGCGGCAGAGAACCAGGTAGCTGCCCGCGGCCACGAGGAATACTGTGTCGGCGGGGCGAAACCGCAGGCGCTTGAGGCTGTGCGGCTCGCCCTGGTATCCCCTGGCGCACATGGCGGTGTGTATGCGATCGCTGCGGTCGAGCGTGCGGACGAAGAGCGAGCCGATGATCCCGCCGACCGCAGCCAGTCGCCTGCCGGCCGGGGCGGCCGCCGCCCCGCGGAAGTCGCGCCCGCGGCGGATGCGCATCGCCTCGCCGATCAGCACGAAGATGTAGCGGTAGAGGAACGAAAGCTGCATTACCAGCATCCTGGGAGCGCCCAGCCGGCGCATCGCCTCCAGCATCAGCGAGAACGGCGTGGTGCACATCAGGGCGGTCAGGGCGAGGATGCCCAGCGTGAACTTGATGGTCACGTCGGCGGCCGTCAGCCAGCCGCCGGTGATCTGAAACGCCCAGGGGCCGAACGCCACCGCATGGACGCCGCGATCATACAGCGGACTGAGCAGCGCGAGCATCGCGATAAACGGGCTGAGCACAGCCGCCCGCCGCAGCGCGAACCACATGGGCACGCCGCCGACCCACAGCATCACCAGTGGTCCGATCGCCAGCGGCGCCAGCGACGAGACTGCGTAACGGTCGAAACTGATCACGACCACCGTGTAGGCGGCCACGACCAGCAGCTTGGCGCGCGCGTCGAGGCGGTGAACGGGCGAATGGCGATGCGCAAACCGATCTATGTGATGATGGTGCATGTCCTCGGACGGGCAAGCCTACATCGGCCGAGGTGGGGAAGTCCATGCCGCTCCGGGCGGCGCGGCCTGTCGCTTGCGCAGCAACCTGGCCGGGATGTACAGCAGGATGAGCGTCACAAGCGTGCCGATGACTCCCGCAGCCGAGCCCCAGCCGCTGACGTTCGGCCAGGCGGCATGGGCCTTGGCGGCCTCGCCCTCGGCCTGGCCCTCTTCGGCCGGCTCCTGGCCAAGCGGGGCGGTGCGCCTGGTGTAGTCGCTCATGGGCGAGTACTTGGCCTGCCACTGGTCCACGGCGGCGACGACCGGCGCGGGGTTGTCCACGGCCGTCCTATGGCCTTGGTCCGTCAGGCGCTGCTGGTAGGTCCACTCCAGTCCGTCGGGGTGCGTACTGGCGAACCAACTGATCACGCCGGCCAGCAGCAGGGCGCTGGCCGCCAGCGAGGCCAACACGACGCTCGCCCCGGCCTTGTGGGTCGCTGCGGCCGGCGCCGCCAGGCCGACCGTCTCCGGACGGACGCGACGCAGGTAGGCGACGACCGCGAAGGTGATCGCGCCCTCGACCAGGCCGATCAGCACGTGCACGCCGATCATCACCTGAAGGAAGTCGACAAGCGGCACGCGCAGCACGCCCGAGATCGCCGCCTCGACGGGCACCAGCGCCGCCCCGGCCACCACGCCCACCGTGCACGCAGCCCAGGCGGCCAGGTACTGCCTCCACGCCTTCGACGCCGCGGCCGAGCCCAGCAGCGCGCGGTATAGGCCCCAGCCAAGCAGACAGGGCACCACGCCCATGTTGATGATGTTGCAGCCGAGCGCCAGCAGCCCGCCGTCCTGGAACAGGAGGCACTGAACGATGAGTATGCCCGCCATCGCGGCGATGGCCGCCCACGGGCCCAGCAGGATGGCCAGCAGCACCCCGCCGACGAAGTGCCCGCTCGTGCCCGGCATTCCGGGCAGCGTGAAGTTGATCATCTGTGCGGCGAAGACAAACGCGCCCATCACGCCCATCAGCGGGGCCTTGTCCGCCGCGCCCCCGCGGATTGATCTGGCGGACGCGAAAGCGACGACGATTCCCGCGGCCACAAGCGTGACGGCCGCGACCGCCGGGCTCAGCAACTCGTTGGCCATGTGCATTGCGAGTGTCTGCACGGTTTGCTGCTCCTTGTTGGTTCCGGCTGCCCCTCAGCCAGGCGCCGCCGAGGCGCCGGACAGCAGGGCATTGTCACCGCGGGCATTCTACATCGCCGATCGATGGGGACATAGTAACTTTTTTTATAATCGTAATACCGATTCAGTGAGGGTCCGCGTGGAGATGCAGGCGGGATTGACTCAGCGGGAAGTGCAGCCGGCAACCAAAGGAGAGCACCAACGCAAGGCGGGGCTATTTCTCGTTCTCGGCGTCGCTGTTGGAGTTCTTGTCCTTCTCGCCGTCCTTGCCCTTGTCGGTGTCGGACATGGACTTGGCGGGCGCGCTTCGCCCGGCGCCGATGCCGAGCAGGAATCGCTCTCCATCGAGTTCCATCTCAACTGAATAGGCCTTGACCTCGACGACCGTGGCGCCGCCGACCTGTCCGCCTGCTGAGACGAACTTGCCGTTGACGTTGGCCATCAGGCCGCTCGGGGCCTTGACGATTCCATTGAGCACGAACCCGGACGGACAAGAGCGGTAGCGGATCTCGGGGGCCATGGTAGTCGGCGTCCTGGGCGGAAGCCGCGTGTCGGCATCGGCGGGCGTCACCGTCACGGTGCCGGCGTCCGTGGAGACAGGTTTGGGCCTGACTTCCGGCTCGTAGTCCCTCGGGCTGAGGACTTCCCACACCTTCTGTGTGGGTTGCTTGGCAGCGCGGTTGCCCGGCTCGGCGC
>CAYUYH010000143.1:0-7289 GCA_964449175.1 uncultured Planctomycetaceae bacterium | reverse complement strand
ACTATGATCCCGTAAATGACCTGCGACCGGGAGGCCCGGCTTACATAGCTTCTACAAGAGCGCATCCCCTCGCAGTGCGAGGGGCTTCCTAGTCCTGCGTGTCCTTCGGCGGTCGGCCGTGTTTCAGGAGCCAGGCCAGCATCTCAGACAGGCTGCCTGTGGCCAGGCCGATGCAGGTGTCTGCGGCGCCGTAGTACAGGTGCAGCGTGTCGCCGTCGTCGCAGATGACATGCCCGCAGGGGAAGACCACGTTCTCGACGTCGCCCTCGCGCTCGTAGGCGGTCTGCGGGGCGAACACCCACTCGTCGCCGCGCAGCAGGCAGACGGCGGGATCGTTCAGGTCCAGCAGGGCCATGCCCAGGCGGTAGAGGCACCCCGATGCCGTCTCCCGCACGCCGTGGTAGAAGATCAGCCACCCGCGGTCAGTCTCGATCGGCGTGGAGGCCAGGCCGACCTTGCCGGCGTCCCACCAGCCGCCGAGGCGGGCGGGCAGGAGGAGCTTGTGGCTGCCCCAGTGGTGCAGGTCGGGCGAGTAGCTCAGCCAGATGTGCGCGCCGATGGGGCTGACGGGCCTGTGCAGCAACGCCCAGTAGTCGCCGAAGCGCCGGGGGAACAGTGCGGCGTCCTTGTCGTCGGGCGGCATGATCGAGCCGATGCGCTGGAAGCTGCGGAAGTCGGCCGTCTTCGCGAGCGAGACACCCGGGCCGCCGCGCGAGTAGGACGTGTAGGCCACGACATAGCCGTTCAGCTCAGGCACGAAGGTGATGCGGGGGTCCTCGATGCCCCACAGCTCCTCGGGGTAGTTCACCGGGTCGGGCGCCAGGCAGGGCGCGGGGTCGATCTCCCAGCCGTCGACGCCGTTTCGGCTGCGGGCGGCGGCCAGGTGCGAGTGCCCGCGGCGGTCCTCCACCCTGCACAGCAGCAGGATCGTCCCGTCGGCCAGGCGCGTCGCGCCGGCGTTGAACACGGTGCTGATGAGGTAAGGCCAGTCGGCCGTGGTCAGGATCGGGTTGGCATCGTGGCGGACGAGCAATTCGGTCGGTGCGGACTTCGCCATCTCAGCATTCTCCTTGTCCGCCTCGGGGGGCGGCGGTTGCGGCTCATCTCTTGGCGGCCTTGCCCGGGCGGCGTCTCTTGACGACGGCGACGGCTGTCAGCAGCATGAACGCCGCCGCGCCGACGGCGCTTATCGCCAGCGACGCGTGCCATCGCAGCGGGCGGAACCTAATCTCGACGGCGTGCTCGCCGGGCGGCACTTCCACGCCGAGCAGCGCGTGGTCCGTGCGATAGACGACCGCCTCGGCGCCGTCGATCTTCGCCCGCCAGCCGGGGTGCCATATCTCGCTGACGACCAGGAATCGCCGGCCTTCGCCGCGCGTGGCCAGGTCGAGCTTGCCGTGCCATGCGTGCGTGACGGTCACATCGGCCGGGCCGGTCGCCTGGGTCGTCGGCGCGGGCGCCTGGTCGCGGTCGGCCAGCACCACTGCCGTCGTGCGAAGGTCGCGGAACTGGATCGCGGGGATGATCTCCTCGGGCCGGCGCACGGCGACCACCTCGTCGGCGAAGAACGCCCGCGGCAGGAATCGGCGGTTGCGATATATCCACACACCGGTGCGACGCATGCCGTAGTAGAGCCTGAACATCGGCTGATCGGCGTATTCCGCCACCTGCTCGAAGTGTTCGTCGGGAAACTCAAGGGGTATGGGCGAGACGATGTACTTGACGTTGAGTACGTCCATCATGTCGCCGCGGCACGCCAGTCGACGCAGGTTAGCCGTCTTCACGACGTGCACGAGGTCGTACCACGCCCTGGCGATGGTCCGCTTGATCTCGCCCCACTGGAGCAGGTCGAAGAACTCGGCGTACTGGCGATAATTGAACGAGTCGTAGCCGCTGATGAGCTGCAGGCCCATCGGTTGGGCCCAGCCGTAGCTGATCGTCCAGCGACCGACCGGCGCGGTGCGGAAGATGTCCTCATCGGCGGCGAGGTATCGCTGGTAGTCGGTGTCCGGCACGGCCACGCTGTGAGGGGCCGTGGTCACGTATCGCCGGGCATAGTACGCGCCCTCCAGCGTGATCAGAACGATCAGCGCCGCTGCCAAGGCGCCGGCGCGCTTCGCCCAGGCCTTGTTCCGCGCCATCCGTTCGCTCAGTTCCTGCAGGCCCACGCCGGCCAGGGCGATGCCGAAGAACGTGGTCATGAACAGGAACCTCGCCGGAATGCGGAACAGGCTGAAGCCCGGCAGATAGTCGAACAGGAACCGCAGCACCGGCGTGTCCATCGACAGGAACAATGACGCGGCGAAGCACACGGCGAGGAACTTGGTCGGATGTCGCCGCCAGCCCATCAGCACGCCCCCAATCGCCAGCGCCAGCGGCAGCAGGCCGAAGTAGGCCAGGTCTTCCCACAGCTCGTCGCCCGGATAGGAGCCGTCCAGCGGCGTGCCGAGCGCCTCGGGGAGGATGAACGTGGCCAGGTGCTTGGGCTGGACAGCGTGGCCGCCTATGAAGAACTCGTAGGTGCTTCGGCTTCGTGAAAGCAGCGGGGCCTCGGCCGCCAGGGGCAGGATCAGATAGGCCGACAGCGCCACGGCCAGCGCGCCGGCCGCTACTGCCCAGCAGGCCGCTCGCAGGACGGTCGCCCCATCCTTGGCCGCCAGCCGCTGGACCGCCCAGACCAGCGCGTACACCAGGAGCATCCAGAGACTGTAGTAGAGCAGTTGCAGGTGCCCGCAGTGCAGGCAGAGCGCCCCCGCCGCCGCCATCAGCAGCGCGCGCGGCAGGCCTGGCCGGCGGACGAAATGGAACACGGCCGCGAAAAGCAGCGGGAACGCGATCATGATGGGGATGTTCGGCAGCCAGCCGGCGTAGGTGGCGAGTATGAGCTTGCAACTGAACAGCCCGGCCGCCGACATCACGACCCTCGGCCAGAACTTCAGCCCCATCGACGCGCCGAGCAGATAGTACGCCGCGCCCGCCGCGACGAAGTGCAGCCAGAACGTCGGCCCGGCCGCCGACAGCGGCGGAAGCAGGTAGAACAGGAAGTGCAGCGGGTTGGTGTACTGCGACTGCGGGCTGACCAGCCCGGCGTACCCGCTGAACTGATCGTTCCGCCACAGCGGGATGCCCTCGCCCGCCCAGATCGAGTCGTACAGCACCTGCTTGGTGGAGATGTGCTCGGAGATGAAGTCGCTGTGGGGCGAGTACGGCGTCTTTCCGGGCATGAGCAGTTGGCCATAGCCGATCAGCGACATCACCAGCAGGAGCCCCAGCCAGACGGCGACGTCCCGCCGCCGGTTGCGATGCGCGGGGGCGGCCCGGCGCGACTTGGCCTTGCTGGCAGACGGCATGTCGGTCAACTCATCTGGCTCCCACCGCATTCGGCGGCGCGTCGGCGCCCAGGAAGCCCCGCCCGTGAGGGCGCCCCGGCGACTCACCGTGGCGAGGCGGGGATGTCAGTCGAACTTATGGCCTGTGGCGACCTGGCCCCTGGTCGGCACGGCCGGCCTGCGGCCGATGGAGTAATACTCGATCCGCTGGCGGATCATCGTCTTTGGGTCGTAGAGGTTCCGCCCGTCGAAGATGACCCGCTGCTTGAGGCTGGCTCGGATGCGGTCGAAGTCCGGCGTGCGGAACTCGTTCCACTCGGTGCAGATGATCAGCGCGTCGGCCTGGTCAAGCGCGTCGTATGGGTCGTCGGGGAACGTGACGCCCTGGCAGTCGCCCAGCTCGGCGGCGGCGTTGGCGCAGGCCTTCGGGTCGTAGCATCGCAGCTTCGCGCCGGCGGCGGCGAGCAGGCGGATGACGTGGATGGCCGGGGCCTCGCGAGCGTCGTCCGTGTTCGGCTTGAACGCCAGGCCCCAGATCGCCAGCGTCTTGCCGGACAGGTCCTTGCCCAGCCGCTCGGCGACCATCTCCACGAGCAGCTCCCTCTGGAGGTCGTTGCGGGCATGCACGCCGGCGAGGATGTCGCATCGGCTGCCCACCCGCTGGGCGACGCTCATCAGGGCCTGGACGTCCTTGGGGAAGCAGCTCCCGCCGTAGCCCACGCCCGGGGACAGAAAGCCCGCCCCGATCCGTCGGTCGGCGCCCATGCCGCCGCGAACCTCGTTTATGTCCACGCCGGTCCGGGCGCAGATGTCGGCTATCTCGTTGATGAAGCTGATGCGCGTGGCGAGGTAGGCGTTGGAGGCGTACTTGACCATCTCGGCGGCGTCGCGGCTGAGGACCATGATGGTCTGCCTGGTCAGCGCGAACGGCGCGTACAGCTCGCGCAAGAGCTGGACGGCCTCGGCGTCGTTGTCGCAGCCGATGATCACGCGGTCGGGGCGCAGGAAGTCTTCCACGGCCGCCCCCTCGCGCAGGAACTCTGGGTTGGAGATCACCGCGAACGGGTGGGCGGTGAGGTCCTCCATCAACTCGCTCATGGCGCCGCCGGTGCCGACGGGCACGGTGGACTTGATGACGACGACCTTGGAGGATGCCATCAGCTTGGCGACGTCGCGGACGATCGACTCTACGTTGGACAGGTCGGCCGAGCCGTCCGCCGTCGGCGGCGTGCCGACCGCGATGAATATCACCAGCCCGTGGGCGACGCCCTCGGCGAGCTTGGTGGTGAACCTCAGCCGCCCGCTGTCGACGTTCAGCTTGATCAGCTCTTCCAGCCCCGGCTCGTAGAAGGTGCTCTCGCCGCGCGACAGTGCGGCCACCTTGGCCGGATCGACTTCCACGCAGACGACGTGGTTGCCGGCGTCGGCCAGGCACGTGCCCGTCACCAACCCCACGTAGCCCGCCCCTACAATCGTAACCTTCATGGAACTCCCAGCCTCTAGACGGTAGGATCACGTGTGCTGCGGAGCATGATAAGCTCACGAAAGCGGCTAAAGCAATGGAGAACATCATGCGAGTGGTCATATCCGGCGCGGCCGGGTTCATCGGCTGTCACCTGGCCAAGAGGTACCTCGACGACGGGCACGAGGTCGTCGGCATCGACAACCTGCTGACCGGCAGCAGCGACAACGTCGCCTGGCTGTCGGGGGAGGCGGGCTTTGCGTTCCTCGAGCACGACATCACCGACCCGGTCGAGCTGGACGGGCCGGTGGACCTGGTCTGCGACCTGGCCTGCCCCGCCAGCCCGGTGGACTTCGGCCCGCTGTCGGTCGAGATCATGCGCGTGTGCAGCGAGGGCGTGCTCAATATGCTCGAGCTGGCCCGCGCGACCGAGGCCGTGTTCCTCCAGACGTCCACGTCCGAGGTGTACGGCGACCCGGAGGTCCACCCGCAGAACGAGCACTACTGGGGGCACGTCAACCCGATCGGCGCCCGCGCGGTCTACGACGAGGGCAAGCGCTACGCCGAGGCGCTGATCACCGCCTACCACGCCCGCCACGGGCTGCCCGTGCGCATCGCGCGGATATTCAACACCTACGGGCCGAGGATGCGGCTGGACGACGGCAGGGTCGTGACGAACTTCATCCGCCAGGCGCTGGCCGGCGAGCCGCTGACCGTCTACGGCGACGGCACCCAGACGCGCAGCTTCTGCTACATCGACGACCAGGTCGAAGGCCTGGTCCGACTGGCCGCGGCTGATTACACGAAGCCCGTGAACATCGGCAACCCCAACGAGATCACCGTCCGCCGGCTCGCCGAGGAGGTCATCGCGCTGACGGGCTCTGCCAGCGGGATCGTGGAAAAGCCGCTGCCGTCGGACGACCCGAAGGTTCGCCGGCCCGACATAGCATTGGCCGGCGAGCTGCTGGGCTGGGCCCCGGCCGTCGAACGCGGCGATGGGCTCAAGCGCACCATCGACTTCTGCCGCGAGGCGCTGTCGAAGGGGTGAACCACATCTGACCACATCTGACCACATGCCCTATGTGGCGCGGTGGAGCTCCGGCTCCACCGCGCATCGATGTGCTCTTGGAGTCGGGATTGACGCGCGGAGCAGGAGCTCCGCCGCGCGAACCTCTACGGGAAAGACGAACGGACCGCAATCGCGGCCCGTTCGCCGATAAATGAATCATCGCAGCTTAGGCTCGGCTCAACGCCGACGTCTATACAGCAGAGCCGCCCCGCCCAGGCCCAGCAGGGCCAGCGTGGCCGGCTCGGGAATCTGACTGTTGGGGATCGAGTCGAAGTACACGTCGCCTTTCGCGTCCGCGAACGACGACGTCCACGCCAGGTACGCGTCGGAGGAATCCACCGCCAGCCCGAGGTACTCGCCCATCCACTTGCCGTTGGTGGCTGAGCTCGGCGTGGCAAAGCTGTTGTCGTTCAGCGCGATCGGCGTGGCGAAGTTGACGCCGCCGTCGGTGCTCTTTGTGATCATCACGTCCCACATCGCGTCGTTGGGGTCGCGGCTGCGGTCGTACCACGCGATGTCCACCGTGCCGTCGGGCTTGACCTCGATCCACGGCAGGATCTGATCGCACGTGTCGCCGGCGGGATTGACTTTCACGGCGCTGCCCCACGTCGAGCCGCGGTTGGTGGACTTGATCAGCATTATGTCGGCCTCGTCGGTATCCGCCATGTCCACATCGGAGGCATACGCGATGTAGAGCGTGTTGGGGTCGTTGGGGTCAGTGGCCAGCACGGGCGCGCCCTTGGCCGCGGCGTCGGGGGCGCCGGCGCCGGTCGTCACGCTCAGCGGCGGCAGGTTGATCGGAGTCGACGTGACTGTGATGTCCGTGCCCCAGTTCGCGCCGCCGTCGGTGGACTTGTCCAGGTAGATCGTGCCCTGCCCGCCCGTCTGGACGTTGTAGTCCAGCCAGGATACGTACACCGTCCCGTCGGCGCCGACCGACGGTATGGGCATGTTGCACAGGTCGTGGTTGGGATCGTTGATCCGGGCGGCTGCGCTGAAGGTCCCGCCGCTGTTCGTGGACCGCGAGACGTAGATGTCGCTGGCGGGCTGCAGCATGTTCAGCCCGCGGTCCTTGATCCACGTCAGGTACACGTTGTCGGTGTACGAGCTGGCGGAGAACGTGTCGCAGGTGATCTGGTCGCGATCGTTGAATCGGTAGTTGGGGTCCGTGCCGCCCACCGTCGGCGGGGCGTCATAGGCGACCGTCACGGGGATCGGGCTCCACGTCTGGCCGTAGTCGGTGGACGTGTTGACGTAGATGCCGCTGTCCGGCACGCCATAGGCGCCCGTGCCGCCATCGGCGATGTAGGCGGCGAACAGCGTACCGCCCGTGTCGGCTGTGATCGTCGGGTCGAAGCCACGGCCCATCGTCATGCCGGCGGGGTTAAGCGGCAGCGGCAGGTCCACGGTGCTCCACGTCCCCCCATAG
>CAYUYH010000142.1:0-7369 GCA_964449175.1 uncultured Planctomycetaceae bacterium | reverse complement strand
GCCTGGGGGTGGGTCGAGTGAGCGGGGACGCCCGCACCCCTCGGTGTGCTAAGACCTCCGCCGCTTCCACGAGCGGAAACCGAAGCGCAGGCATTATAACGCGCATTTCCGCGAAGTCAAGGCCCAGCCGCGCGGCGCGGGCGTGGAGGATGCCGCTTTCTCGGCCGGGGCGAGTGTGGTAGACTCCCGGTCCGGCACGTCGCACCCCGGCGGCGGCAGCGGCCCGGCTGTGACACAGCCGCGAGACGAAAGGAACGCTTCGCTATGGCCTCCGACCCGCTTACCCCCTACGGCAATCGCCCGATGGTCACGCCCATCGTCAACGCCGTGAACTACGAGTACCTGTCCTTCGAGGTGCTGCGGCAGATCACCGACGGCGAGATCGACGGCTACACCTATCACCGAGACGACAATCCGACCGTTCGCGACGTCGAGCTGAAGATCGCCGCCCTGGAGGAGGCCGAGGACTGCGTCGTCTGCACGACGGGCATGGCCGCTTGCACGATGGTCTACCTGACCTACCTCAAGGCCGGCGACAACCTGATACTCTTCCACGACGTCTACGGGGCCAACTACAAGGTCTCGCTGATCCTCGAGCGGCTGGGCGTGGAGGTCACGTGGCTGGACGCCGCCGACGCCGACAGCATCGGCCGGCACATCCGCCCCAACACGCGGATGATCCTGCTGGAGACGCCGAGCAACCCGCTGTGCAAGGTCATCGACATTGCGGCCGTCCGCAAGGCGGCGGACAAGGTGGGCGCCCTGCTGGTGGTCGACAACACCTTCGCCACGCCCTACCACCAGAAGCCGCTGAAGCTGGGGGCCGACATGGTCGTCCACAGCGCCACCAAGGCGCTCGGCGGGCACAACGACCTGATGGCCGGGGCGATCGCCGGCTCGAAGGAGCACTACAACGAGCTGTGGTTCACCCGCCAGGCCATCGGCACGACGCTGGACGCGTACTCGGCCTTCCTGCTGGACCGCGGGCTGAAGACCTTTGAGCTGCGGGCCGAGGCGATGGCCCGCGGCGGGCAGGTGGTCGCGGAGTTCCTGGCCGCCCAGCCGCAGATATCCAAGCTGATGTATCCCGGGCTGGAGATGTCTCCGGGCCACGAGGTTGCCGCGCGGCAGATGACTCGCGGCTTCGGTGGGATGCTCGCCTTCGACGTGGGCCACGACGAAGAGGACGCCAAGCGCTTCATCGCGGCCCTGCGAGCGATCTATCACGCCGTCAGCCTCGGCGCGACCGAGTCGCTGATCTGCATCCCCTACCTGACGACCATGCTCTACCTGCCGCCGGAGCGGCGACTGACCTTCGGCGTCTCGCGGAACACGGTCCGCCTGTCGATCGGGCTCGAGCCGCCGGCCAAGCTCGTGGAAGACCTCAAGCAGGCGCTGGCGTGCGTCGCCCGCGGGGTGGCGTCGAAGAGGTAGCCCGCGGGCCGCTTTCGCGGCAGGCGGCGCCGGCCGGGCGCTTCGGTGTCCGGTTCATGCCGAGGGGCGCCGTTCTGCCGTAGACCCTCTTCCGTGCCGCAGGCTCATTCCATGCAGAAGTCTCGTGGCGACCGAACGCCTGCGACGGCGGGCCGAAGCCCGCCGCCTGTGTGCATCGCTCGGAATGTCCGGCGTGGGATTACGCCTTGCGGCGACGTCGGAGAACCGCCAACGCGCCGCCGCCCAACAGAGCGAGCATTGCCGGTTCGGGGACAACAGCCACGGCCATGCAGTCGGTGTACTTGATCGTCGGCAGGCTGTCTATGCCGGCGACGGCTGAGAATGTGTGTACGCCCTTGGTCGTCGGCGTGTAGAAGACCTGTCCGCTGGGGTCCGTTATCGTGATCGTGTCAAGCAGCTCCTCATTGTGGTAGATCTCCACGTAGTCTATGATCGACGCGCGGCGCCCCGTCAGCTCAAATGACACGTCGATGGCGGCGCCAAGCTCATGGCTCCACCCGCCCGTGTCCATCGTCACCTCCGAAGCCCCGTTGAACGTGTCGTTGGCAACGCGCCAGACCCTGGCCATCGCTTCATTTGTAAACCATGAAGCTCCGTTTGGATCGCCGCTGTAGTCGTCGTAGGGCGCAATTTCCGGCTCAGCGACGTGCACAGGCGACCCGCCGAGCAGCCCGGCCGGCTGGCCGAGCCAGCCTTCGTTGTCGGGGATCGTGGCCAACTGGAGCGGGGTGTTTGGCTCGCTCGAAAGCACCTGGCCCTGCGGGTATCGCTCGTTCATCACCTGTTGGAGGAACGTAAACAGCATATCGCTCTGCTTGGACGTGTGGCCCTCCCACCAGTCGACCGCCAGCGACACCTGCGCCCCCTGCGACCGCCAGTTGTCATAGGAGCCGTACACGATCTCGGGACTCACTATGGAGTCCTGGCTGCCGGGGACGAACATGCCGGGAATCGTGAGGACGGCAGGATCGCCGGAGGGCATCCCCGATCCGCCCTTGTCGGTGTAGAAGCACATCGCACGGTCGGGCACGAGCCCCGCGAACACGTTGGCGACAAACGCGCCCCTGGAGAAGCCGTAGAAAGCCACCGGGGCATTGCTGACTTCGGGCGTGGAAAAGGCCGACGCCGTCGCGTCCAGGGCCACCTGGAGGTTCGCCGATGCCTCCGCCGGGCTCGTGCCGCAGTAGTAGTAGGCGGGGGTATTATATCCCGGGTCGTCCAAGCCCATGATCCCCATACCAAGCGCCCCGGCCATGCCCTGGAGGTATGGGTCCGCTAGCGAGTCCCGGGAGTCGTTCCCGAATCCGGGCGCGGACAGCAGCATGCCCTTCAGCGGGACGTCCTGCGGAACCCAGGCCGACATCTGCAGCGTCAGGGGCGACCCGTCCACCTGGAAAGGCACGCTGAAGTACTCCGGGCTGTCTTGTGCAACGGCCGGGACGCACAGCGCCGCCACCACAGCGAAAAATACAGCTGCGCGAGAGATTGGGTGAAAACTGTCCACTTCGAACATCTTTGCCTCCTCTCTACATCTGACCCCTCGCGCCACAGGCGCACCGCAAGCAGACGGGCGCACAGCATCGCGCTCGGGGCAACCTTGTGCTATCCTCCCAACGGCAGGCGAGCCCAGGTGGGCTCGTAGTGAGGCGTGTAGTTTACTGCGCCACATATTATTACACTCGTGGCGAGGCATGGCAAGGAGAAACTGGAGAAACGTCTCCTGTTCTCCCTGCGTCGCTGAGGCCTGTCGCAGGCTTTGTCAAGCGCGCTGCAAGACGGGCAGGTCGCCGTCGTCGGATTACGCCCAGGCAACCGGCCGCCAGCAACACCGCAGTGGCCGGTTCGGGGACGGCGATCTTCGTGATGGCCACGTCGTGCTCGCCGGCGTTGGCGCCGTAGAGGTCGCCGGTGACATTGCCGACCAGATAGCAGTCGCCGCTGGAGTCCATCCCGATGCCGCGCCCGCAATACGCGCCCTCGGGAATGCAAAGCGACCATACGAGATCGCCGTTGGGGTCGAGCCTGCCGGCGGTGGCCTCGCAGTTAGGCCAGTTCCCGCAGATGCCGAACAGAACGCCCTCCTCGCCGTCGGTCGGCAGCGCGACGGCATTGGCGCCGTCCCAATTACCAGTGCCGAACTTCTGGATCCACGCGACGTCGCCCGCCGGGTCGCACTTGACGATGATGGTGTCGCCCTGCCCGGCGTCGGGCCCGCCGAAGGTATTGGAGCTGCCGCCGATGTAGATGTTCCCCGACTCGGCCACGACTACGTCATAGAATTGGTCGTATTGGGACGCGCCATGCTGGCGGACCCACTGGAGGTTGCCGTCCTTGTCGTACTTCGCGATGAATCCATCATCATAGCCATGCGATCCATCGCCGGTGTCGCCGTTGGTCCGGCCCACTATGTAGCAGTTCCCGGCCGCGTCCAGGCACAAGTCCTCGCCCAGGTCACTGCCGGTCGAGCCGAACTGGCGGGTCCACAGCAGTGAACCGGCGGAGTCGTACTTGGCTAGAAAGACGTCTTCGTTGCCTTGGTTCGTGGCGGCCAGGTCGCCTTCCGTGTACCCCGTGACGTAGACGTTCCCGGCCAGGTCCGAGCCGATCCCCCTGGCTTTGTCCACGCTGCTGGTACCGAACTGCCGCATCCACGCGACGGTCCCATCCGAAAGGAACTTGCAGGCGAGTGCGTCATATGCACCCAACGCGGTGCCGCCGACGGCGGACTCGACGCTGCCCGCGGCGTAGCAATTGCCCGCGGCGTCTGTCGCGCAGTTGCCTGCCACCTCGCTGGTGGTAGACGACCCGATCTGCTGTCCCCACAGCAGGCTGCCGTCCAGGGCATATCTGGCGACATAGATGTCCTCCACGAAGGGGTCCGCGGCGAATAGCGCGCCGTCGGTCGCGCCCGCGATGAAAACGTTGCCGCTCGGGTCGACCGTCGCATCATAGCTCGAATCGTCCCCGGCGCTGCCAAACTGCACCCCCCACTGGACGTTTGGATCGACGGCCGAGGCCGTCCCCGCAGCCATGAAAAGAACCATGCACACCGTCATCAACCATGATTGCTTACTCATACGACAACTCCTCTCTTCTCTCCCGCCGCCTCTGGTCGGCGGATTCCGGGGTTGGAGGCGATCATCAGTCGCCTTCGTACGTCGGGATCGCGGCACTGATGCCGCGGCCGCCTCAACTTCTGTGTGGGATGATCAGGACGACTGCGCGTCGTCTTCGTTCAACGGCACGTAGTCGGCCCTATTCAGCGGGTAGTCTTTCCAGGCAGGTTGCTCGCAGAGGAAGCCCCAGGCTGCCTGCTTGGCGATTGGCTCGGGCAGCCCCTGGGTCTTCTGCACGAATCTCCACGTCATCTCAAATATCTCGTTGAATGGGCGAAGCGACCCATCCGGGCGAGCGCACCATCGGCAGTAGTTCTTGCTGGTGTCGCTGTTGGGATAGTCTTCTGGACGGCTGAGGATCAGTCCGCATGCTTCGCATTGGTCGCTCATAGTGCCCGGGCCTCCATGTCCCCGACCAGCCTCAGGTAGTGCTCCAGGATGTCGCGTCCGCACCGCGCGATCACCGAACCGCGCGGCGCGAACAGGTCCCGATTCGTCACATAGTGGTGAAGCAGTCCGATCCACGTGTTGAAAAGCATGGCCATGGGAATGCGCCTCAGAACGTCACGGCCCATCTCGCGTTCGACGGCCCTGTAGATGTAGAAGGACACGGCGGATTGGAACATCAGCAGCGCCGTCCTGGCTTGGTGGGGCAGCATCGGCGACTCGATCACCAGTCGGGCGTAGAAGGCTTCCTCCCGCCGCACGGCCTCCAGGTGCGCCTCCAGCACCTCCCGAACCGTGCTTCCCTCGGCGACCAACCTCCCCAAGCGGTTCCCCAGTCTCTGGCCGAAGTCGTGAATGACGGCCATTTCCAGGTCCTCACGCCTTGGGAAGTGTGCAAAGACGGTCCCGTGGGAGACGCCACAAGCTTCCGCCACATCCATCGTGCGTGTCGCGTGGATGC
Organism: uncultured Planctomycetaceae bacterium; assembly: GCA_964449175.1. Lineage (GTDB taxonomy): Bacteria > Planctomycetota > Phycisphaerae > SM23-33 > SM23-33 > CAYUYH01. The sequence goes on along the minus strand of CAYUYH010000142.1, from coordinate 1,891 downwards.
CCTGCCTGGCGAAGAGCGTCCGGGCGGCCCGCAGCAGACGCGCCCGGGTCCGACGCTTCTGTCGAAGCCGAATCCCGGGGCCGGTATCGAGATCTTGGGTGTGCAATTTCATTGAGTAGCCACTCAGTGAATCTCAGCCAAATGTTACCACGGATCGGCAGGTTCGCAAGGGTAAAACCACAAAGATTGGCGGGTTATCTCGAAAAGGAAGGCCGCTTTCGCTAACGACCTCGCCGAGACTACGCCCCCCCCGCCCGCCGCGCCGGCCATGCCCGCGCCCGCCGGCAGGAAGCCAGCGCCGATCTCGCTTCTGCGACAGGCGGCGATGGTCAATCGCCCCGATCTCCGGTATAATGCCCGGTCTTCCGTGCCCACACCGGTGGCGAAGGCATGCCGCGTCCGGCCCCGGGCGCGCGTTTTTCTCCCGAGGAACGGCAATGAAGAGTGGAGCGACGGCACTGGTCATGGGCATGTTGCTGTTTGGTTCCCTGTCGTGCGGAGCTGGGGATTCGCAGCTTCCACAGGTCGACCTGACCCGCCCGCGCGTCGACCCGGTCCCCGGCGGAGATCCGAACATGGTCCGGCTGTTCGTCGTCGGCGATTCGACCGTGAAGAACCACAATGCCGCCGCCGACGGCTGGGGCGACTACATCGCCGCCAGCTTCGACAGCGGCCGCATCGAGATCCTCAACTGGGCGCTCGGCGGACGGAGCAGCAGGAGCTTCATCGAGACAGGCCGGTGGGACAAGGTCCTGGAGCAGATGCGCCCGGGCGACTTCGTGATGGCGCAGTTCGGCCACAACGACCAGAAGCCCGTCACCTCCAATCGCGGGACGATCCTCGGCGCCGGCGACGAGACGCAGGAAGTGATCTCCGAAGACGACCAGCAGCCCAAGACCGTGCACACGTACGGCTGGTATCTGCGACGATACGCCCGCGACGCCAAGGCCGCCGGCGCGACGCTGATATTCGTCTCGCCCGTGCCGCGCAACCGGTGGACGAAGGCCGGAGCGTTCAGGAACGTGATGCGCGATCATGCCGAGTGCATGAGGCAGGTCGCCGCCGAGGAAGGCGTCCGATTCCTGGATGTCAACGCCATCCTCGCCGCCCACTACGACGAGCTCGGCAAGGCCGAGGTCACCGCCCTGTACTTCAACGCCGGCGACGGCACGCACACTGGCCTGCTGGGCGCCCAGCGCAGCGCCGAGGCGGTCATCCAGGGCCTCAGGGCGATGACCGGCTGCGAGCTGGTCAAGTACCTGGACAACGGCACGCACATGGACCGCCGCCCCGCACAGTAAGCCGGGTGGCATGGCCTTGCCTCGACTCTGCTCGGCATGGTGAGCTTGTCGAACCACGCGAAGCGTGGCCAGGGTGAACCAACTCGTGCGCACGAGCCTGCTCGTCCGAGGCTCACCATGCCCAGGCTGTCGCCAGCCTGCCACGGGACGGCCCGTGGCCGTGCCAGGGGGCATGGCGCCGGGCATCCTACCGTGTGCCGGCATAGAAAACGCGTTTGATTCCCTCGGACGCAAGCATGTAGACGACGGCAACGGTCAACATGGCCAGAAGCAGGCCAAGCGGCAATGGTTCAAACCCCAGCAGCCCGGCCAGGGGCGTGTACGGCACTGCCACCGCGGTCGCCACGACGGCCGCTGTGGTTGCCAACAAGTATCTGCCTGGGAGGCTTTGGAAGAACGCGCGGCGTGTTCGGATAACGAGCACGACAAGGCAAGCGGAGGCGACGGATTCTATGAACCACGCTGTTCGGAATTGCGTTTCCGCGGCCTTCAGGACGAGCAAGAGCACGCCGAACGTCAGGAAGTCGAACACCGAGCTAAGAAGCCCGAACCAGATCATGAATCGACGGATGAAACGCACATCCCAGCGG
>CAYUYH010000141.1:0-7370 GCA_964449175.1 uncultured Planctomycetaceae bacterium | reverse complement strand
AGTCTTGCACGGTGGAACAGGCATTCTTGCCTGTTCTTCGCGGCCGCACAGCCTGAAAAGGCTGTGCCACTCCACAAGACTTGCCCGAGACCGCTTAGTCTGCCACGACGAACTCCGCCTCGTCGTTGTAGGAGCCCTCGCGTCGGCCGAGAAGCGCCAGAACCTTCCCGACGACCACACCGGCCACGAGTGCGATGCCCACGGAGATGGCTATCCCCAGCACTTGGGAGCCGGGCGTCGTCGTGCATCCGACGGCCACCAGCCCGCCCAGCAGGCCCGGGATGCCGTGGAGATACAGCACGCCACAGGTGTCGGTCTTCTTCAGGAGGCCCTGGAGCTTGCCCTGGATGACGGCGAAGCCGAACGTCGACACGACGCCCGCGGCGACGCCGATGAGGAATGCCTGGAGGAAGAAGCCCTTGATGTCGCACGTGGACCCGATGGCCACGCCTCCGGCCAGCGCGGCGTTGGCGATGTCGGCCGGCGAGATCTTCCGCCGCAGCGTCACCGTGGCGACGTAGGTTGCCAGCGTGCTGCCGCACAGTGCGAGGACGACGTTGATGGCCGTGTGCGGGACCTGGGCGGCCGGCACCAGCGCGCCGCAGAAACTTGGCCAGAACACCCACAACACCATGCTGCCCAGCAGCGAGTAGCGGTCGCTGGTTGCGTCGGCTGCGATCTCGGCCTCAAACTGCTTGGTGGTGGTGAGCGAGAGCATGGCCCCCAGGCCGAAGAGGGCGCCGAACGCGTGGATGATCACGGACCCGCCCGTGTCCATCACGGTTCCGGCCTTCATCAAGCCCAGCCCGCCGTTTATGACGATCCACTCGTTGAGCTTGAAGCAGGGGACGAACAGCACCCCCAGCACGATGTACTGCCACATCTTGATCCGTCCCAGCAACGCCCCGGCGCAGATCAGCAAACCCGCGGCGGCGAACTCGGCCAGCACCAAGCGTTTGATGTCGCTGTCGCAGGTCTGCCCGAGCATGCCTGAACTGTTGAGCAGGAAGTAGAGCGGGACGGCCGTGGCCACCAGCAAGTAGGTGGCCGTCAGCGCTGAACGCCCGTACCTCTTGACGAAGACCATCAAGAATCCGAAGCCCACCAGCAACATCGCCATCACGTGAATCGCGCGGTTGTACTGCTGAACGTTCTCGATGGCGGGATTGACCGGGGCAACCTGGGCAGCGTCAGTTGACGCGACGAGGGGCTCATCGGCCAAGACGGTGCGAGCCGACAGGCCAAGCACGGTCAGAATCAGGACGATCGCGATGAGGCAGTGGGATGAGTGGGGCACGGTGGTTTCCTTTCTTGTCTCCGAGGGCTGCCACGGAACGCGCAATGTGCCGGGATTCGCCGGATGGCATTTCGCGGCTCCTCCATGTTGCGAATCGGCCGGGAGTCTACTGCCTCCTCCCGACTGCGTCCACTTTCATCTTGAGATGCTCCTGGCCCGGCGGCTGCGGCGTGGGGGGCGGCTTGAGCAGGAGAGAGCAGAGCAGTAGACCGCAGGCGAGCTTGCGGTTTGCACGGAAACGTCAAGTCACCGCGGGGCTGATCTGGCGCGTCGTCGGCTGAGATGATGTAGCCTGCCCACGTGTCCGGCGACAAGGGCCTCCTTCTTCGCGCGCGACCACTTCTTGATCTGGATCTCGCGCTGCCGAGCCTGGGCCATGGCGTCAAACCGCTCCGAATAGACGAGCCTGACCGGCAGGCGACAGGCGGTGAATCGCGGGCCGCGTCCGGCCTGGTGGTCGGCCACGCGCTCGCGCAGGTCCGAGGTCGACCCGATGTAGAAGCTGCCGTCCGCACAGTGAAGGATGTATACGGAAGAATGCTGACCCGCCATGATTTCGGTTTCCCCTTCGGATCGATGGCCGGATGCCCTTCGACTCTCTCTCGACTCGCTGCGCTCGCTCGAGATCGCTCAGGACACTCGATGCCCTCCCGGTTACTCGCGTCAAGCCAGATGGCTTGCCACGAGTAAGTCCCGGTGGCTCCGGCGGAGCCATCGGGACGCATCGAGTGGAGGCGCCGGGAATCGAACCCGGGTCCCGTGACGTTTCAGTGTCGGCCTCTACGTGCGTAGTCGCTGTTTTGCTCTCCCTGCCGCGGCCCGCAGCGACACGGTCCGCAGCCGGCAAGCCCGACAGAATGTCCCGGCTGGGTAACCGGGCGACTCCCAGCCGGTAAGCCCGCTATCTGCGTCCTGGCGGGCCTCGCGGGCAAGACCTGCCGGACGGGTCGCCTAGTTAGGCGGCCATTGCCAAGTTAGTATTGGCAAGTAAAGTTAGTCCAAGGTGTTTTACCAGGCCTCCTTGGAACCTGGGCACGCCACCGGCACCTCAAATCGTCCGGTCGAATCCATTTCGCCCCCGTACCAGGCAACAGAAGTGCCATCCAACATCAATAGTATATACGATCCATCGGCCCATCGCCACTGGGAATCAAGCAGGTGCTACCCGTGCGACCGGGAGGCAGGTCATTCCAGCGGGCGTATCCAGATGCCCCAGGAGTCATCGGCTCTGTCGGGGAAGGCTGGGAGCAGACCGGCTTTCACCAGGGCACTGGCCAGATGACCATAGCCGATGTGGAACAGCATGCAGAGGTAGTCTGGTCGCGAGCATGTGGCGAAGCTGCACCGGGGAATCAGGTCTTCCAGCAGCGCGACGTTGATCGAGAACACCCCCGCAAGCCCCTCCGAAACCGGTCCACATGCCCTCTGGACTCTCTCCATCGCGGCGGCGTCCAGCACGGGGATCGTCATTGTCGGCTGGGGGGGAGCCGCCCGGTGGACCCTGCGGGAATGAAGGACGCAGAGGGCGAAGCCCCCCAGGATGTTGTAGCTGTTGACCCCGAAGTCGCAAGTCTGGTCGTCGCGAGCCGTCCGCCCCCAGAAGAAGTAGTGTCCGCTGCCTGCTCGGTCGGGCGGAGGCCCCAGGACGCCCCCGTGCAACTGATCCAGCGTGCCCAGGTCCAGGGTGTGCGCACATAGAAGGATCGTCAGCAGGCAGTCGGTTGGTCCCCGGCGCTGCGACGCCAAGTCGTGCGCCAGATCGCGATACTCGCCGATGTGTTCCGCGACGAGCGATGCCGCCTGCTCCGTCGCGCGAGCGAACCAGCCGGCCAGCTCCGACTGGTCTTCATCGGTGAGCACTGGGACAAGCGGAAACACCACGCCGTCCTTGTCCTCAGTGAACCTCGGCGCCTTCCACCTCAGAACGAGGTCGCGCTCGTCTTCCGCAAGCTGGGCGAGATGCATTCCTTGCGGATAGATGCGTTCATAGAGGGCGTGCGCGCGGTCGTCCGGGAACCATCTCTGCCAGTTGCCGGCGCCGGCCATACTGAAGCGTATTCCTGGCATGCGGTCATTTGCCATCGAATGTCGTCCGGTGGCTGGCTTGTGTTCCCTACTCGCCGACGGTGATGTTCAGCGTGCCGTACCCGGCGTTGCCGAACAGGTCGGTCACGCGGACGGCGATGCGGTGCGGGCCGGAAGAGAGCTTCTCCAGCGTGAAGGCGAAGCCCTCGGCCCCGGAGTCGGCGATGCCGTCGGCGGGCAGCACGGCCACCCATTCATCCTGGCTGTCCACGGAGTAGTGGATGGCGGCGATGCGGCTGGCGCGGTCCTCGGCCCAGCCAGTCACGCGGACCGACTTGGTGGACAGCTTGGCGGCAATTGACGTCACCAGCGGGGGGGTGTTGTCCACGGTGATCGGCGCCGAGATGCGTCGGCCTTGCAGGGCTGAGCCCGGCGGGTTGTCCGGCGAGTCGTCGGCGGTGATGCGGAGCTCATAGACGCCGTCGCCGACGCCGCGCGTGTCCCACGCGTGCGTGGGCGCCTTCAGATCCTTGGCCAGCGTGATCCAGCCGCCGCCGCCCACCTCGCGGAAATCGATGCCGAAGGTCATCTTGTCTTTGTTCGCGTCAGTGGCGGTGAAGGTGATCAGCCGGAACGGCTGCGGGCCGGTCTCCGGCTGCTTGCCCTTGCGCTCGGTGATGGACGCCTCGACCTGCACGGCTGAGACCACCGGCGCGAGGTTGCCCACCTGGTAGATGATCTCCACGTTCTCGACGACGGGCGCGTCGCCGCGGGCGGCGGCGAGCGTCAGGCGATACTGGAGGAACCGCCCGGCCGGGCTGGCTACCTCGACCATGCCCTTGGCCGGCATCTCCGGCGACCAGTCGCTCCAGGTCTTGTCGTCGGCCTCGGCCGTGTTGCCGCTGCGCGTCGCGAGGGTGACGCGTCCGCCGCCGCGGACGGCTGCCCGCGCGGCGCCCCACATGGCGATCTGCTTGGCGTCGAGCGGCTCGGAGGTGAAGGTTCCCTCCTTGGCCAGCTCCGCGGCGATCGCGCCGACCGAGCCATTGTTGGCCGTGGCGAATACGACCTGGCCGGCCGCGTCGGCGGCCAGGGCGGTCACCTGCTTGGCGTCGGTGTTGGCCAGTTGCGCCACGCGGTCGCCGTCGAGGCTGACCGAGTAGATCACTCCGCCGTTGCCCGTGCCGAGCAGCAGCCCGTCGTTGTCGGCGAGCATCGCCAGGACGGTCACCGGGCGGCGGAAGACGGTGCGGACCAGTCCGTCGGGACGGATGTAGTAGACGGCGTTGCCCTTGCCGGTCGGCACGGATGCCGGCGACGGCGCGGGCGCGGCGAAGCGGCTGATGACCTCGGACTTATCGACGGCAGGGGCAGGCGGCTCGTTGTCTGAATCCGGCGCGGAGGTTGGCTGAGAGGCCGCGGGCGCGGCGCCCTCGCCGCCGCCGTCGGCCTCCTCGGGCGGCTCTTCGGCCGCCTCGGCCGCTTCATCGGCCGGCTCGTCCTGGGACTCAGGCGGCCCGGCTGCGGGCCTGGTCATGGTCGCGGGTCGGCCGTCGGCGGTGCTCTTGGGGGCCTCGGCCGCCTTTCGGTCGGCCTTGTCGCTGTCGGCCGTGCCCACGTACAGTCCGCCTTCCTCGTCGCCCAGCAGGCAGGAGATTTCCTTTTCGGGCGCGTCGAGGACGATTCGCGTGGAGTTGTCGACGGGGTTGATCTCGACGACCAGTCCGCTATGGTCCGTGCCGGCGTACAGCAGGCCGACCTTCGAGCGGGCCAGGCATGTGACATTCCTGGCCGACTTGCCGGCGGCGTAGATGGCTTGGCCCTTTCCGTCGGCGTCGATCGCGTAGACGGTGGCCTTGGGCCCGGTGGCTGCGTAGAGACCGCCGGCCGGGGCGGGCGCCATCGCCCAGACGTATTTCACGTCGCCGTCGCTCCACCACAGCTTCGCCTTCCCGGCGGAGTCGACGGTGTAGATGCCGGCCTTGTTGCCGCCGACGGCCGCCAGCAGCCCATCGCCTGTCCACAGCAGGGCGGTCACCATCGTGCCGGGCAGCTTGGCGAATCGCTCGGCCTTGCGGCCGCGCACGCGATAGATCACCGGCCGGACGGCGGAGGCGGCGTAGATGGTCTTCCCGTCGACCGCCAGCGCGGCGATCGCCTCGCCGGCCTGCTCGGCGGGCATGAGCACGGAAAGTCGGCGCGACAGGCTTATCTCGCCCAGCGAGCTGACCACCGTCAGGTCGAACTCCCCGCCGGCGAAGTCCGCCTCGCTTGCGTGGTTCCAACTGGCCGGCGAGACGGCCAACGCCGCTGAGCTCAAGACCAACAATGCCGGGATCACGAAGTACCTCATTTCGGCTCCTTGTGCTGGCGGAGGATGGTTTCGGTCGGCTTGCGCTGCACCTGGAACTCGGCTGACGCCGCTCCGCTGAGAACGAGCTGCGTGGCGACGGACCTGACGAGCGTCTGGCTGAAGGCCTTTGTGTCGCTCTCCTCGCCGGCCTGGGCGAGGATGTCTCGCCGGCTTGGCGGCAGGTCCGGCAGTTCGCCGGCGCCTATGGCCAGGCCTTCCCGCCCCAGCGGCAGGCGCAGGTAGAGCGTGTCGCCGCGCTGGTTGGCCAGCAGTTGGAGGGCTCGTAGCAGCTGTTTGGGGTTCTTGGGGTCGAATCGCTGGGGCATCTCGTCGATCATCTTATCGGTCGCCCGCAGCCAGTCGCAGGCGGTCAGCGTGTAGTCGCCGTCAGGCAGGTCGTCCGGCAGTCGGAAGCTGACGGCGACGACCCGCTTGGGCTTGCGGAACGGCCTGACCGAGACCTTGCCGGTGACTTTCTCGCCCGGCATGTAGACGCTGCCGTCAAGTCGCAGCTCGAGGATGTCGGCGGTGGTGTCGTTCGGCTCGACGGCGACCCGCACGTCGATGGACTCCACTGTCGCCGGCGGGCCCAGTGTATTATTGAGCATGGTCGCCAGGGGCGACAGCAGGTCGCTCAGCGCGTCGGATATCCCACGGCCGCTCGAGACGTTCCTGGCCCGGTAGCGCCCGAGTCGGCCGAAGTCTATCGTCACGTCGTAGCGGACGGTGTGCCGCGGCGGCAGGTCGCGCCAGCCGACAGCGGAATCCCGCGCGGCGATCGCCGCCAGCACCGGCGTGTACAGGCGATGGCGAGCGACGCTGTATTCGTAGGTCTGCTTTCCGCCGGCCTCGCGCCAGTCGACCGAGACGCTCAAGGGGATCATCGAGGCCTTCTTGCCGATCAGCCCCGCGATGCCCATGTTCTCGTCGCGCAGGACAGTGCCGGTCATGCCCCTCGCCGAGCCCAGCTTGAAGCTCTCCAGCAGTGTCGGCACGACCGCGTGGATGTAGGCCGGGCCCATGGGCAGCTCCACGTCGCCCTCGGCAAGGAACGAGTGCCCCAGTGCCAACAGCCTATCGCCGCCCACCTCCGTCACGGTGCCGATGGCCGACATGTCGATGTCGCCGGCAAGAAGCTGAACGGCTATCGCCGAACCCGGCGCGAGGGTCATGTCGGCGTCCTGGCCCGGCGACGCGGCCCGGCCGGCCTGGACCGGTGACAGCCCGGCGCGTCTCAGCGGTTCGGCGGTCTCGGCGAGCGTCCTGTCGCTCATCCCGCTGATCATAAGCGGCGTGGCGACCGGCGCCAGTTGCGCCCTGCTGGAGGCCTGGAATCTCCGGCTGCACTGGGCCCACAGCAAGTCCAGAAGGTCCGTGCGCCTGGGGTCCATCGCGGCGGCCATCAGCTCGGCTGCGTCCTGGCCGGCCGAGGCGTCCCCGGCCGAACTCGCCGCCGCGGCGAGCTCGGCGGCAGGCTGAAGATTGTCAACCGTGAGCATCTGCGTGATGGGCTGGATGCCGCAGATCGGCTCCTTGGCGGCATAGAACGCGTACGCGACCGCGCCGATCAGCTTGTCCTTGCCGTCGGCGGGGTCGCGGACGTAAACCGGCGAGCCGCTCATGCCGGAGACCACGCCGGTCCGCTCCATCTCCGCCCCGCCAAGCCTGGCCAGGATGATGTCCTGGTGCGGGCCC
>CAYUYH010000140.1:0-7375 GCA_964449175.1 uncultured Planctomycetaceae bacterium | reverse complement strand
GCGGAACGGCACGTGGTCGAACTCGCGACCGCCGCCGAAGAACCAGATCCGCCCGCCGTCGTTCCACAGCAGGGCGGCCTGGTCGTTCAGGCCCGACAGGTCGCAGAACAGCTCGGGCAGCTCCCACTGCTCCGCCCCGCGGCGGAGGCGGGTGACGACGAACGTGGCGTTGGCGGCGGCCTCGGCCTTGCCGGTCGTCGAGGAGAAGCACACGGCCAACAGGTCGCCGTTGGGGCAGACGGCGTATCCGCCGCTGTGCAGCTTGCCCTGATTGCCGCGGTCCAGGCCGAGGGGGATGATGTCCGCCGGCGTGCGCAGGTCGGGCGGCACGGCCATCAGTTGCCGCGCCTTGAAGTAGGGGCCGCTGGGATCGGGCGCGACGGCAGGCGGGGGGGGCTGCTTCACGCAGTCCAGAGCGAACGGCGGGCGGACGGGCGGCGGGGCCGTCGTCGGCAGCGGCGCCTGCACCACGCGGAAGCCGACGCAATGCGGCGGGCGCTCCCGCGAGGCGGGCTGGGGGCAGTCCGGCGGCAGGCTACAGCGATTGGCCGACCGGCAGAACGGCGCGGCCAGGCCTTCGCGGTCCGCCCGCGTGGGCAGAACGATCTCGCTGGCGACCGGCCCGCCGCGGACGACCCGCGCCCAGCCAGCGGCCGGCCCGATCGGGTCGGTCTGGTCTTCGCGCGGATACTCGCCGTGCCAGTCGCTGCACCACTCAGCGACGCCGGAGTGCATATTGGCCAGGCCCCAGGGGTTGATGTCTTCTGTCGGGGGCTTGTCGCCGGACCAGAACATCGTGGCGGTTCCCGCGCGGCAGGCGTATTCCCACTCGGCCTCGGTCGGCAGGCGGTAGGGGCGGCCTTCCTTGTCGCTCAGCCACTGGCAGAACGCGACCGCCTCGTTCCAGCTCACGCCGGCCGCGAAGGGCGCGAACTCATCGCGACCCTGGAAATCCGGCCGGAACCGGCGGAACTGCTCGCTCGTCACCTCGGTCCGGGACATGGCGAAGCCGTACGTCAGCGTGACCTTGTGGACGGGCGTCTCGTCCCAGTAGGGCGCGTCCTTGGACATGTCGGTCCGCGGGCCAAGGCTGAAGGACCGCTCGGCGGCGCCCATCAGGAACTCACCGGGGGCGACCGGCGCCATCTCCATGCCGAGCGAATTGATGAACGCGCCCGCTCGCCGGCTCCCCTGGTTGGCGGGTGTGGACTTCTTCGACGTCACGAAGACTGAACCTCCTGCGACGCTGCCTCGCGGCCTACTGGCCCTGTCTGGAAGATGCCTCCAGCCGGGCGAGCGCGTCCTGTGTGACAGCCGTCTGCATGATCACCCAATACCACAACTTGATGACCGCGACGAACATCATGGTGGTCACGAAGACCGCCGCCCAGGCGATCATCGCGCGGACGGTGTCGGCGCGGAAGAACATCACTGCGGCTACCACCGCCACGGCAAACCACCCCAATGAGTAGACCCACGCGAGGACACTCATCCATCGCCGCCGCCCACGAAAGCTCAGGGCCATCATCTGCCGAATGCCCAGCCCGCCGACGGGCAGTGGGACGTTGGGGCTGGAACTGTCACTTTGCTGATCGTTCATGGTTTCGTCTCCTGGATTTCGGGGAATCAGGCGACTGCATGGCGGCCCGCGATCGGCCGCCTTGTCTGACCGGATGTATCGAGACTATAGTACCCCCGTAGGCAGGATTATGGAACCGCCGCGACACAACGATGAGTTCATCTGCGAGCCGCTTGCCCCCGAGCCGCGAACGGGCGACACGGCGGCGATGGCACGCGGCGAGCCGGGCCTGCCGAGCAGCTTCACCTGGCGGGGCAGGCGATACACGGTCGCCGAGGTGCTCAAGACCTGGAAGAGCAGCTCGCCGGAGGGCGGGAAAGCAGGCGGGGAGATGTACCTGCGGCGGCACTGGTATCGGTTCATGGCCGGGACCGGCGAGGTGCTGACGGTGTACTTCGACCGGCAATCGCGATCCCGAAATCCGCACCGCCGCTGGTGGCTGTATACGATTGAGCAGCCGAGGCAGGAGGATTAGGGCGGGTTTTGCGGCGCGACGCGGACACGGATGTCGCCGACGACAGGCCAGCCGACGAGCCGGCGGCACGGCACGCCGCCGAAGATGCCCGAGACGTACACGTCCGTGCCCAGGCCGCGCCAGTTGTCCGGGGTGGCAGGGGTCGTGGATATGACCACGTTGTCGTCCGCCCAGGCCTGTCCGACGAAGACGTTGCGGGCGTCGGTGGTGAAGTCCCAGCTTGTCCACGCCCGTGCCCGGTCGGCGCTCGCCGGCGGCGAGTTGGCGATCAGCTCGTCCGGCGTGCCGTCGCCGTCGGTGTCGGCGTAGGCGACGTAGTGGAACGCGCCGCGCGGGCCTGCGGCGCAGTGGGCCATGCTCACGGTGATCACACGCGGGCCGACCCCTGGCGGCAGGGGCCAGACCCGCACGCGATCCGACATGGTACTGCCCCGGCCGCTTGGCCGGGCGACGCCGTAGTCCCACTCGGCGGCCGGGCCGATCGTCAGCACGCGCACCGTGCCGGTCGTGCGATTCAGCGCCGCGGGGCCTGTCAGGGAATCGAGCAGTGCTTGCTGGAGGCGGACGATCCGCGACAGCCGCTCGATCTGCTCGGCCTGGGCGTCGATGACGGCCTGCCGCGCGGCGGCGAGGTCGGCGCCGGAAGCCTGCCGCGCGGCGGCGGTTCGCTTGGCGACGGTCTCGGCTGCGGCCTGGAGGGCGGCCAGTTCGGACTCGATGGCCTCGTGGAGGCGGGCGAACTCAGCTTGTATCGCGTTGTCGGCCTTGGCGGGTTCAGGCTCGGGGGCGACCCACGCCTTCCCGTCCCATCGAAGCTTCTGGCTGTCGGTGCGCCCCTCGGCGATTACGGTCACGCCGCGGCCGGCGGTCGAGGAAATCTGCCGGCCATTGGATCCCTCATCGCTTCGCGTGATGCGGAGCACGCGGCCTATCCCGGCGTTGGTATCCGGGACGGCGGCGAGGTCGCGCACGGACCCGTCGGTGTAGGTGACCTGGTAGTACGTCACAGACTCAGCCCGCGCCCACCCGGCCAGGGCAAGCGCCACCACGGCAGCCGCGGCCGCCAACGGTCGTATGCGGAAGTCAGTCATCTTCTGCCTCCTTGGCCCCCGCGCTGTCGCCATCGCAGGGGGCGGATGTGGATTGGCCCTCGATGCCCAGGACGTGCGGGGCGGTTCGCAGCTCGACCTCGCTGCCGGCGGGCCGCCCACGCGAGGGGTCGACGGCGGGGGGGATGGTGAATTCCACAGGGTCACTGCTGCCGTCTGGGGCGATGTAGAAGCTCAGGGCGGGATAATAGGTCACGTCGACCGTGGCCCACCGGTCGGCTGAGAGACGCTCACGCCGCAGGACGCGCTCCTGGTTGGCCACCTTCTGCCACCCGCCGGCGGCGTACTGGAAGTACCACAGTTCCACGCGCCAGATCAGCTCGCCGCGGCCGCTGGCGTGGAATTCCCTCGCGCGGATCAGTTCAACGAGCGCGGTCGCCCGCGGCCCGTCGCCGGAGACGTAGAGCACCCGCCGGGTGTCGGCGAAGTCCTGAGAGTCCGCGACGACGTGGAGGATCGCGTCGGCGTCGGCGCGGGTGAACGTGCGCGCCGGCGGGGCGGGCAGGCCGAGGGCCTCGCGCCGCAGCTCGGCCAGGCGAAGCAGCCGGGCGTCGACGAAGTCCAGGTCGATCCCCTCGATCCGCCGACCGTCGGTCGTCTCGATGATGATGTCGTAGCGGGCGTCGCCGGGCAGGTCGCCGAAGATGAATCGCCCGGTGGCCGCGTCGAAGTCAGCGGGGCGATACATCTTGCCGGTCACGCGGGAAACGGCGGCCAGGCCGGCGATCTGTTCGGGCGGCGTGATGCAGCCGGTGACGGCGCCTGCCCGCGGCGGGCGGGCGACGGGGGGGTCTTCGACCAGCGGCTGCGAGCCGGCGGCCAGGAGAATAGCGATGATGACCGACGCTCGCGTCATGGCGCCCTCGGGCTAACCCAGCCGCTCGGCGGCGTCCGCGTCGGCCATCGCCGCGAGGACCTTGCCGAAGTATACGCGGTGGTAGTCGCCGTCCATGTACGCCCCGGATATGATCTCGCCGGCGAGCTTTTCCGGCAGCACGTCGTTACTGTGCACCACCTGGCACTCGTAGACGATGGGGCACTGGGCGATGACCGGCGCGAGCACGCTGGCGCCCTTCTCGGCCGTCAGATTGCACAGGGCGAACTTGTCCTCTTCCCGCCCGCTGCTCGATCCGCACATCGCGCAGACCGTGTGCATGTCCGTCGTCGGCACGTTGACCGAGAAGCACGCGCTGTGCTCGATGCACTGGTAGGTGTAGCGGCTGGGCCGGACCAGCACCATCCATATCGGCACGCCCCAGACCCTGCCCATGGCGCCCCAGCCGATGGTCATGACGTTGGGCTTGCCGGCGGGGTCGTAGCTACCCAGCAGCAGCCCCTGTGTGGTCATTATCTCGACCACCTTGTCGTAGTGCGCTGTGAGTGCGATCTTCTGCTTCGCCATGGAACACTCCCATATCGCCGCCGGCGCCGCTTTCGCAGCCGTCCCAGCAATAGGTGCACAGCTTGTGCTTCGGCAGGCCGATGGCGGCCACCAGGTCGTCCAGTCTCTGGTATCGCAGCGAGGTAAGGTTCAGTCGCTCGCGAATGGCCTCGACCATCGCGGCGTGCTTCTCGGAGTTTGGATCGGCGTAGGCGGGCAGGTCGGCGTCGTCTCGGCCCTCCAACTGGTTGATCGCCGTCCTGGCGGCCAGGTCCAGCTCGCTGCGCGACTGAGAGAAGTTGAGGAACTTGCAGCCGTAGACCAGCGGCGGGCAGGCGGGTCGCATGTGCACCTCCGTCGCGCCGCAGTCGAACAGCCGTTGGATGGTGTCCTTCAGTTGCGGGCCGCGGACGATGGAGTCCTCGCAGAACAGCAGGCGCTTGCCGTCGATGATCTCGCGGATGGGGATGAGCTTCATCCTGGCCACCAAGTCGCGGATTCGCTGGTCCTGCGGCATGAAGCTTCTCGGCCAGGTCGGCGTGTACTTCACGAACGGCCTACGGAAGGGGATTCCCGCCTGGTCGGCGTAGCCGATGGCGTGGGCCGTGCCGGAGTCGGGGATGCCCGCGATCATGTCCACCTTCACGTCGTCTCGCCGGGCCAGGGCGGCCCCGCAGCGGTTGCGGACGGCCTCGACGTTGATGTTCTCGTAGCTGGAGGCCGGGAAACCGTAGTAGACCCACAGGAACGCGCAGATCTGCATCTCGTTGCCCGCGGGGACTTTCTGCTCCACGCCGTCGGCGGTCAGCAGCACCACCTCGCCGGGGCCGACGTTGCGGATCGTCTCGTAGCCCAGGTTCGGCAGGGCGCAGGTCTCCATGGTCACCGCCCACGCGCCCTCCTTCATGGCGATGATCACGGGCGTTCGGCCTAGCGGATCGCGGGCGGCGTATATGCCGTGCTTCGTCAGCAGCAGCATGGAGCAGGAGCCCTCGATAGCCTGCTGGGCGATGCGGATGCCCTCGGCGAACGTGCCGCCCTGGTTGATGAGCGTGGCCACAAGCTCGGTGGGGTTGATCTGCCCTCCGGCCATCTCCGCGAAGTGCGTCGTCCGCTTGCTGAACGCCTGTCGCGCCAGTTCGGCGGCATTCTTGATCACGCCGACGGTGACGATCGCGTACGTGCCTAGGTGCGAGCCGACGATGATGGGCTGGTCCTCATTGTCGCTTATCACGCCGATGCCGACGTGGCCGTGGAGCTTGGGCAAGTCGTCGGCGAACTTCGAGCGGAACTGGGCGTTGGTGATGTTGTGTATGACCCTGCCCAGCCCGCGGTCGTTCAGCACGGCCAAGCCGCCACGCCGCGTGCCGAAGTGCGAGTGATAGTCCGTGCCGTAGAACAGGTCCTCCACGCAGTCATCCCTTGACGCCACACCGAAGAAACCGCCCATTGCAGATCTCCTATTCAGATGGCCCAGTTTCGCCCGACCGCCGCATGCTAACCTCCAGCGGCCGGGTGAGTCCAGAACGGCGTCACTCGTAGGTCCTGCCGGCTCGACCGCGCTTGACGTTGCGGCGGGCGCGGCGCATGAGCTTGTTGCCCCAGGCCGTTGGGTAGCTTGCGGTTACGCAGCCGGTGCAGAGGTCGCCGCCGGGTATTCGCAGGCAGTCGCCCAGGTCGTCGACGGACAGATACCGCAGGCTGTCGGCCTTGAGAGTCTTGGCCATGCGTGCCTGCATGGCGGCGTCGGGCTGGCCGGCGTAGCCGCGAGGGACGAACTTCGGCGCGAACAGTTCGCCCAGCGTGGACATGTCGATGCCGTAGAAGCACGGGGCGACGATCGGCGGGCAAGCGACGCGGATATGGATTTCCTTCGCCCCGCCGCGGTCGCGTATCTGCCCGACGAGCGTCCGCAGTGTCGTCGAGCGGACGATGGAGTCCTCGATCAGGAACACCCTCTTGCCCTTCAGGATGGCCGGCAGGGGGGTGTACTTGCCCTTCGCGCTTCGCCCGCGACGCGCGCTGGGCTGGATGAACGTCCTGCCGATGTAGCGGTTGCGTATCAGCCCCTCGACCGAGGGGATGCCCAGCCGGAACGCGAAGGCGTCGGCGGCGGCCTTGGCCGTGTCCGGCACGGGCACGACCACGCACCTGTCGTCCATCTTCTGGTCTTCCATTCGGGCGAGCCTCTCGCCGGAGCGGGCGCGCGTGAGGTACACGCTCGAGCCGTCCATCGTGCTGGCGACGTTGGAGAAGTAAATCCACTCGAAGAAGCAGTGCGCATGCCGCCTGGGCCGGGCGAACCGCCGGAAGCGCAGCCGGCCCTTCTCGACCACGGCCATCTCGCCGGGCGATAGGCTCTTGATCTTCGTGAAGCCCATGTTCGACAGCGCGACCGACTCGCTGGCCGCGGCGAACAGCCTGCCCTGGACCGCCCAGGCCATCGGGCGGAAGCCCAGCGGGTCGCGCGCGACGAACATCCTGCCCGACGCGTCCAGGAAGACCATGTTGAACGCCCCGTCGAAGTCGCGTGCCAGCGAGGCCATCACCGCCCGCAGGTCGGTGGGCTTGTCGCCGCGAAGGCGGTAGGCCAGGGCGTGCATGACGATCTCGGTATCGGTGTTGAGCGAGAAGTGGTAGTCTCGCTTGCCGGCCAGGCGGTCGCGCAGCTCGGCGAAGTTGGCGAGGTTGCCGTTGAAGGCGAAGCTGAACCACTTCCACAGCCGACCATGGTGGCGCTCGAAGGGCTGGGCGTAGCGGACGTCCTCGTCGCCGCAGGTGGCGTATCGCGTGTGCCCGATGGCCGCGGTGCCGGCGTACTCGGTCAGGAT
>CAYUYH010000139.1:2240-7461 GCA_964449175.1 uncultured Planctomycetaceae bacterium | reverse complement strand
ATCGCACGGAACGGTCCAGATGCCCTGCCAGCCCTCGGTGTACTTCGCGTCGGAGTGCTCCTGGCAGTATTCCTTGATCCGCCCGCGCTCGACCTCCTTGATCCGCTTGACCGTGTCCAGCTTGATGCCCTTGGGGTCGACGATGTAGCCGCTGCTGTCGGACAGGGCGATGACGTTGGCGCCGAGCTGCTGGGCCTTCTGAGTGGCGTAGATGGCCACGTTGCCCGAGCCGGAGACGACCACCTTCAGACCCTTCCAGCTCATGCCGCGGGCCTCCAGCATCCTGCTTACGATGTATACCAGTCCGTATCCGGTGGCCTCGGTGCGGGCCAGCGACCCGCCGTAGTCCAGGCCCTTGCCGGTCAGCACGCCGGTGACGCTGTTGGTCATCTTGCGGTACTGGCCGTACATGAAGCCGATCTCCCTGCCGCCCACGCCGATGTCGCCGGCGGGCACGTCGGTGTCCGGGCCGATGTGGCGGAACAGCTCGTTCATGAAGCTCTGGCAGAAGCGCATCACCTCGTTGTCGCTCTTGCCCTTCGGGTCGAAGTCGCTGCCGCCCTTGCCGCCGCCAATGGGAGTGGTCGGCAGGGCGTTCTTGAATACCTGCTCAAAGCCCAGGAACTTGATGATGCCCAGGTAAACCGACGGGTGGAACCGCAGTCCGCCCTTGTAGGGGCCTATGGCGCTGTTGAACTGGACGCGGAAGCCGCGGTTGATCTGGATCTGCCCCTTGTCGTCCATCCATGGCACGCGGAACATGATCTGCCTCTCCGGCTCGACCATCCGCTCCAGGATCTTGGCCTTGGCCAGTTCGGGATGCTTGTCGATCACCACGGCGACCGACTCGGCGACCTCTTGGACGGCCTGGTGAAACTCGACTTCCCCGGGATTGCGGGCTACAACGGCTTCCATGATGCCGTCGACGAACTGCTTTGACATTTCTGTTCTCCTTCAGGCGGTGGCTCGGACTAGTCGCGTGTTCAGGATTGGCGGGCGCCCCTTGGGGCGGTGCCCGGCGACGGGGGCGCCCAAATGGACCGATTAAGCTAACATGAAGTTGGCCCATGCAAGTATAAAAATTGCTAATATCGCCACGTAAGGCGTCTAATCGCCCTGACCAGGCCCGGCTGTGGCTTGTGGCCGGTGTGGCAGAAGGGGCGCCGGCTCGCAGCAGCGGCGGCAGGCGGCTTGGAAAGAAAGCGGGCGGGCCCGACTCCTCCCACCGGACCCGCCGCCAATTGACAGGGATGACTTCACCAGTCATATCGGAAGCAGCAGGGGGGCGGTTTAGTAGTGAATGGGCGAAACAGGCCGGGGCGGTCGTCACCCGCCCGGCGCGGTGGCCGGGGCGGACGTCGGCCGCTTGGCTACCAGAAGCGAGGCGGCGTAGTCGGCCAGAACCTTGTCGTCCAGGGATTCGCCCTGCATCTTCTGCGCGTATTCATAGGCCTTGCTGTCGTGGCCGAGGTTGGCGTGGATGTACGCCGCGATGAAGTACAGCATCGGCTCGCCGCCCGCCTGCGGGTGTGACATTCGCTGCTCAACATAGTCCAGACGCCTCGTGATCAGCTCGGTGTCCACCATGCCGGCCAGGTCCAGGCCCGAGCTGAGTATGGGCGGGAACAGTTGGGCCGCTCTCCTGAGCTGGTAGGCCGCGCCCGACGGCTGGCCGGCGGCGAACAGCGCCACCGCCAGGCCGAGCCGGCCCAGCGGGTTCCGCCGGTCCTCGGTGACGGCTTGGCGATATGTCTCGACCGCTTCACGGTACTCGCCGGCCTTGAGCTTCGCCTCGGCGGCTGACATCAGCATGTTGAACTTATCGTGGCCCCTGCCGGCCAGGCCGTGAATCAGCAGCCGGCCCTCGGCGGTATACTCGACGATGCCTCGCGGCGGCCTCGGCGTCAGCAGGCTCTGGCGCTCGACCGGCGCCATGATCGGTCGCTCGTAGATCTGGCCGTCCGGGTGCTGGTCCTCGCTCCCGGGGGCGGAGGGGGCGTTAGGCTCCGTCGGCTGACGCATCTTCTCGAACTTGGCCAGGGGGCTGACGTTCTGGTCGGCGGGCCCGCCGCTGAGACGCGCGAGTATGTCGCTGAAGACGTCCTCGCCGGGCTGCCATTGCATGCCCTCGGCCTCGGGCGACCGGATGGGCCTCTGGCGGACTTGGAGCTGGGCGTTGGGGTCCTCCGGCTCCGGGGCCCACTCCGCCGGCTGGAGGTCCGCCATGCGCTGTTCCTCGGGCGTGCGATCGACGCGCGTGTGGATCTCGGTCTCGACGGCCAGGTTCTCCGGCAGCGTCACCTCGCTGAGTTCCCGCGCGAGGCGCACCCGCTCAGCGGCGTTGGATACCGCGAACAGCCCGGCGCCCTCGCCGAAGTCATGCAGTTGCCCTCGGTCGTCGAACGTCTCGAAGCGCGTGCCGCCGGGCGGCAGGCCCAGCCCAGTGCCCGGGCTGCGCTGCCAATGCGATGTCGCCGTGGTGTCGTAGATCGCCGTGCCCACTTGCCCGTACAGCCCCTCGGGGGCCGGTGCGACCGAGGTGGGTACGTTCGTGCCGGGAAAGGCCCGTCCGGCGGCAATGTCGCGCAGGCCGGGGATCGTGCTCGACCGCTCGTAGAACGGCGAGACCATATAGGGGCTGCCGGAGGTGACATCGCCCAGGCCCACGGACTGCCGCGTGAACGTGTCCAGCCCGGCCGACGGAAGTGTGAGGTTGAGTTGATCGGGGGCGCTGTAGGCGACCGACCCCCTGAAACCGGCCAGACCGCTGACCTGGCGCGTCACGAACAGTTGGGAGTTGACCGGCTCGGTGTACCGCGCGACGTTCTGCCCGCCGCTGCCGACCAGCAGGTTGGCGTCGAGCGCCTGCCCGTACTGGATGACACGCACCTGCCCCGATGCCCAACCATGGGCCAGCACCAGGCAAGCTGCGGCGATGATGTACCGACTCGCCGTCCTCACGGCCCGGTCTCCCGCTGGGGCGTCCGGCTCATCTATGCGAGGTTGGCGTATCCTCAGCCGCCTCGCCGAATGAATGCAGCCATCGACTTCGCCCATACAGCTTCCAGCTTACCAGAACGTCGCGCCATCGCAAGGCCTTGTCGGCCTGGGGGCGCCTTCTCGACCCGTCGTCAGGGGCTGGCTTGAATTCTGACTTCTGCCGCTGTCGCATACTCCCTTGCCTCCTGCCCGGCCTGTAGGCGCCCGCGGCCCGAAGGTGCGTTCGGCCGTGCAGGCATTGGCCGGGCCTGCCCAGTATTCATCGGCATACAGGCAGGGGCTCTCACTTCATTCTACGCCGCCGGGAGGCGTGTTTGTTCTTTGCCGACCGCCCGCCCGCGGGCCTTGCCGGGCCGGGGCCAACGCCGCCGGAATCGCAGCGGCAGCAATGCTATAATCATCCCAGCCGCAAATGCCGATGAATTAGCAGCGTAGCCGTCCGTGGCCCGGCTGTGGCTGCATCGCTTGGTTCTTGTCATATAGGAAGATACCACTGCCCTATGCGACCGTTGAGGACATTCACCGTCGAGCCGTCCCTGCCGGAAGTCCTTATGCCCCTGCTGGAGATAGCGGGCAACCTCTGGTGGACATGGAACGGCGACGCTCAGGACTTGTTCCGTCGGCTTGACCGGCGGGCGTGGGAGGAATGCTATCACAACCCCCGGGCCATGCTGGGCAGGATAGACCAGCGGAGGCTGGCGGCGATGGCCAAGGACGATGGCTTCCTCACGCACCTTCAGCGAGTGCACAAGGCGCTGGGCGACTACATGTCCAAGCCCGGCTGGTGGGCCAAGACCTACGGCGGCGACCGCCAGCCGACCGTGGCCTACTTCTGCGCGGAGTACGGCATCACCGAGAGCCTGCCCATCTACTCCGGCGGGCTGGGCGTCCTGGCCGGCGACCACCTGAAGAGCGCTTCGGACATGGACGTCCCGCTGGTCGCGGTGGGGCTGCTGTATCAGCAGGGCTACTTCCGCCAGCGGCTCAACGCCGACGGCTGGCAGCTGGAGCTGTACCCGCGGAACGACTTCCACAACATGCCCGTCGAGCTGATCCGCGGCGAAGACGGTCAGCCGCTGACGACCAGCGTGGAGATGATGGGGCGGGCCACCAAGGCCCAGGTCTGGCGGCTCCAGGTCGGCAAGACCGCCCTGTACCTGCTGGACACCAACGTCCCGGCCAACACGCCCGAGGACCGCCACATCACCTCGCAGCTGTACGGCGGCGACCAGGAGATGCGAATCCGCCAGGAGATAGTGCTGGGCATAGGCGGCGTGCGGGCCCTGAAGGCCATGGGCATCTCGCCGAAGGTCTACCACATGAACGAAGGCCACTCCGCCTTCCTGGCCGTCGATCGCTGCCGCATCATGATGGCTGAGATGGGAATCACCTTCCAGGAGGCCCGCGAGGCGGTGGCTGCGTCGAACGTCTTCACCACGCACACGCCCGTCCCGGCAGGCAACGATGCCTTCGAGCCGTGGCTGATAGACAAGTACTTCGCGAATTACTGGGGCCAACTTGGCCTGAGCCGGGAACAGTTCCTGGCCCTTGGCCGACAGGAGGTCGGCAGCAAGGACGAGCCGCTGAGCCTGACCGTGATGGCGCTGCGGTTCAGCAGCGCACGGAACGGCGTCAGCCGGTTGCACGGCGAGGTCAGCCGCAAGCTGTGGGGCGGCATCTGGCCGGGCGTGCCGCTGCGCGAGGTGCCCATCTACGCCGTGACCAACGGCGTCCACGTGCGGAGCTGGATCAGCCACGACATGGCCACCCTCTACGACCGCTACCTCGGCGTCGACTGGTACGAGCGATCAGCCGAGTCCAGCGCGGGCAGGGACGTGGAACAGATACCGGACATGGAGCTCTGGCGAACGCACGAGCGCCGCCGCGAGCGGCTGGTCGTGTTCCTCCGCCGTCGCCTTCGCGAGCAGCTTGCCAAGCGCGGGGCGGGGTCGGCTGAGCTGGCCGCCGCCGACGAAGTGCTGGACCCGGAGGTGCTGACCATCGGCTTCGCCAGGCGCTTCGCCACGTACAAGCGCGCCAACCTCATCCTCTTGGACCTCGACAGGCTGAGCGAGATACTCAACAAGCAAGGCCGCCGGTGCCAGATCATCTTCGCCGGCAAGGCGCACCCGCGCGACAATCCGGGCAAGGACCTCATCCGCCAGATCGTCCACACGGCCAGGAAGGAACCTTTCCGCCGTTACATGGTATTCCTCGAAGA
>CAYUYH010000139.1:0-2230 GCA_964449175.1 uncultured Planctomycetaceae bacterium | reverse complement strand
GCGCGGAAGGGCCCGCTGCGGAAGTCGCTGGTGTTCCTGGAAGACTACGACGTGAACGTGGCCCGCTACCTCGTGCAGGGCGTCGATGTTTGGCTCAACACGCCCCTGCGGCCGATGGAGGCCTCGGGCACCAGCGGCATGAAGGCCGCCGCCAACGGCGCGCTGAACGTCTCCGTGCCCGACGGCTGGTGGGAGGAAGGCTACGACCCCGCCGTCGGGTGGGCGATCGGCTCGGGCGAGGCCTACGACGACCTGGAGTATCAGAACACCGTCGAGTCGCAGGCGCTGTACGACCTGCTCGAGAAGGAGATCATACCGCTGTTCTATGATCGCGGCGGCGACGGCCTGCCCAGGGGCTGGATCGCGAAGATGAAGGCCGCCATCGGCACGCTCGCCCCCAAGTTCAACACCAACCGCATGGTCCGCGACTACGCCGAGCGGTGCTACGTACCCGCCGCTAAGCGATGGGACGAGCTGACGGCCGATTCACTCGCCCGCGCCAAGGAGCTCAGCGGCTGGAAGCAGCGTATCCGCGAGAACTTCGACCAGGTGAAGATCGAGGGCGTCAGCGACAACATGGCAGAGGGGGGAGGGGGCAAGGTCGGCACGAACGTCGCCGTCCAGGCTGTGGTCAACCTGGGCCGGCTCAGCCCCGACGACGTGAAGGTTGAGATCTACCACGGGCCGCTCGATCAGGACGGACAGCTCAATGACGGCTTGGCGATAGAAATGCGGCAGGTCGCCCAGGAGGCCGACAGCCGCGTGCGGTACTCCGTCGAGATGCCCTGCGACCGCAGCGGCCGGAGCGGTTACACGCTGCGCGTCCTGCCCAAACACAACCTCCTGGCGACACCCTACGAAATGGCCATGATCCGCTGGGCCTGAGCGTGGCGCGGGCGTCTCGCCCGCGAGGCTCTTGGCAGACGCTCAAGGCCGCTGTGACCCCCGCCCAAACAACCGCATGCCGCATGCGCAGGTCGCCACGGCGACTCGCCGCGGCGAGATGTCCATGCCACCACTACACAGCACCCGCCGGCGAAGGCCGACCGGCGGGTGTTTTCCTTGACCACGCGCGGCGCAGACACTACAAACTCCCTGATTCGTGGACAGACTCCAGCGAGGATGCCATGCGGAAGACAGTTGTACTGGCCGCTGCGACAGTCACACTGGCGTTGGTGACCGGCGGCTGCGCTCAGCCTGCTCCGGAGGAGGCGGCCATCGACTACTTCGTCAAGGGCGAGCTGCTCGCCGAGGTCGGCGAAGTCGACGCCGCCCTGGCCGAGCTGGCTAAGGCCGTGAAGATCGACCCAGAGCTGTCCGTGGCCCACACGGCTATCGGCGACATCCACCGCCACCGCGGAGACTGGGCCCAAGCCAGGGAAGCCTACGAGACCGCCTGCCAGACGAACCCATTTGCCTTCCGCGCCCACTACAATCTGGGCGTGACCTATCAGGCCCTCGCCGAGCAGGTCGTCGACGTCACCGAGCAGTTCAGGACGTATCTGACCAAGGCCGTCGAGGTGTACCTCCGGGCGATCGTGCTCAGTCCGGGCGACTTCGACAGCCACCTGAACATCTCCGCGTGCTACTTCGAGCTGGGCGAGATGGATAAGGCTGAGCAGTACTGCCTGGCCGCCGTGCAGATCGACCCGGCCAGCCCGGCGGCCCAGAGCAACCTCGGCACGATCCAGGAATACCGCGGCGAGCTCTACGAGGCGATCGCATCCTACAAGGCATCCCTGGAGCAGGACGCCCACCAGCCGTGGCTGCTGGTGCGGCTAGGGTCGGTCTACATGCGGCAGGGCAGGCTGAAGGCAGCCCTCCAGTCGTTCCAGGCGGCCTCACAGGAGGCCCCGGCCAGTTCGATTCCGTGGGAGAAGACGGGGGCGTGCTACTTCTACCTGCGCGACTTCGCCAAGGCCCAGGACGCCTACGCCAAGGCCCTGGAGCTGGACGCCGGCAGTGCGGCCGCCCATCGCGGCATGGGCGTGACCTACATGGCGCAGTACGTCATGGACCGCAGCCGGACCGACCTGCGAGACAAGGCCTTGGAGCAGTGGAATACGTCGCTGGACATCCAGCCCAAACAGGACGATCTCAAGCAGTTGGTAAAGAAGTACACGCCCCTCTACGAGGGGCCTGAGCTGTAGGCCGACCCTGCGAGGCCCTGAGGCCGGGGTGCGTGACAAAATAGTGGCGCGCCGGGGGCACAAGATGTAGTGGTATCCCC
>CAYUYH010000138.1:0-7542 GCA_964449175.1 uncultured Planctomycetaceae bacterium | reverse complement strand
TGGGACACCCACTGGCAATCCGTCGCATGACCGCCACAATCGAGACACGCACCCTGAGGCCGGATGAGGGCGGATTCCGCTTGACAAACGCACCGTATGTGCCTATATTCACAGTACCCCTCTGGGGACGTAGCTCAGTTGGGAGAGCGGCTGGTTCGCAATCAGCAGGTCACGGGTTCGACTCCCGTCGTCTCCAGTCTTCGTTCGTCGCTCGTCGGCGGACGAAGGCTGCCACGGCGCAGTGCGTACGGACGAAGCCGGGCTCCCGGTTGCCTCCGACAACCGCGGCGAACTCCGCCTTGGCAGGCCATGTGTGGTGAGTCATGGCCAAGCGATTCTACTATGTCTACATCCTGGTCAGCCGGCCCCACCCCGAGAAGCACTACGTGGGCTGGACTGAAGACCTTGACGAGCGTCTGGATGCACATAACGCCGGCAGATGCAGGCATACCGACAAGTTTAGGCCCTGGCGGATCGAAACAGCCGTTGCGTTTGCGTCCAAAGCCAAGGCGCTGGGATTTGAGGCGTATCTCAAGTCGCACTCGGGGCGGGCGTTCGCCAAGAGGCATTTATAGCCAATTGTCGAAGGACACATCCGCCAACGGCGCACTGAGGTCTGCAGCATGGGTGGCGAGTTTCCTCGCACGAAGATTGAGGCCCTGAGCGTATCGCGTCTCGTGATTGGCACGAACTCCTTCATGGGGTGGAGCCACCTCTCCAAGGCCAGGGATCAGGAGATCCTGGAGACGATGACGCCTCACCGCATCGCCGACGTGATCGAGGTATTCCTGCGGGCCGGCGTGGACGCGCTGCTGGGCTTGCGGCCCGACGCGAGGCTCGCCGATGGCATCAAGGAAGCCGAGGACCGCACCGGCCGGGGTGTGATCAAGATGGCCATGCCCGGCCTGGACATCGAGCCGGGGCATGAAGCCGAGAACGCTCGCATCTTGGACGAGATCGCGGCCATGGGGTCAGCCGTCTGCCTGCCGCACCAGAACAGTGTCGACGCGCTCGTCGACCGCCACCACAGGCGGATCACCGGCATGGTTGAATACGCCGCCATGATCCGCCAGCGCGGGATGATACCCGGCCTGTCCTCGCACGTGCCGTACACGCCCGTCTTCGCCGACGAGAGCGGTCTCGACGTGGCCGTGTATACCCAGCTCTACAACGCCGCCGGCTTCCTCATGCAGGTGGAGGCCGAGTGGGTACACCGGATGATCTGGAATGCCAAGCACCCGGTCATCGCCATCAAGCCGCTGGCGGCGGGGCGGCTGACGCCGTTCGTCGGGCTGTCCTTCGCGTGGTCCACCATCCGGGCGACGGACATGGTCGCGGTCGGCTGCCGCACGCCCGGCGAGGCCACGGAGGTCATCGAGACTTCGTTGGCCATCCTTGACCGCCGATGTGTCGACCTGGACCACGAGTCCGTCCACGCTGAGTTGCCCAAGGAAGGCTAGCCCGCAGGCCGTGCGACTCGCCGCGGGGGCGGACCTGTAGGGCGTGCAGGTTCTCCGCGAAGCGGAGGTTCTGCACGCGGAACCTTGGTCCCGACCGTCTCACAGACCGCCAAGGAGCGAACACAATGGCCAACCTTACGGGCAAGCGAATCGCCATTATGCTCGACAAGGAGTACCAGGAGCTGGAGGTCTGGTACCCGTACTACCGGATGAAGGAGGCCGGTGCGGAGGCGACGCTCGTCGCGCCGCGGGCAGGCGTTGGGTATCCCTCCAAGCTGGGCTACCCAGCCGTCAGCGACGCAGCCGTCGCCGACGTGCGGGCTGCGGACTTCCACGCGGTCGTCGTCCCCGGCGGGTGGTGCCCGGACTACATGCGTCGCGACGAGGGCATGGTGAAGTTCATCCGCGACGCGGCGGCGGCGGGGATAGTCCTGGCGGCCATCTGCCACGGCGGCTGGATGCTCTGCTGCACAGACGCGCTGACTGGCCGCCGCGCGACGAGCTTCATGGCCATCCGATTCGACATGATCAACGCGGGGGCCAAATGGGTCGACGAGCAGTGCGTCGTGGACGGCAACATCATCACCGCCCGCAAGCCGGCCGACCTGCCGGCGTTCTGCAAGGCGATCATCGAGGCGCTATCTTGAGCGCCCGGGCGAGGCGGGAGTCTTTGCCCCGCTCAGCAGGTCGTTGAACTGCCCGATCATGCCCCGGAGTTGGCTGAGCGACCAGGAGATGTACGCGTCGCGGCGGCCGCTGCGTTTGCGGGACGCCGAGGCCAGCCCGTCGTGTACGTAGCCAAGAAACAGCTCCAGATCTGACGCGCTGATCGGCTCCGGCCGCGCGCCCCAATCCAGCAGGTCATGGAAGGCCTTGCGGTGCCTAGGGTTAGAGCGGTACTGTTCCGGCGTCATGAACGTGCCGGGCGCCAGGGAGTGTTGCAGACCCATCAGCGCCATGGCCAGCGGCTCGTAGTTGATCCGCGGCGAGAGGCGAAGAAACTTGAACTGCTGGACGTACTTGCCGCCGGATCGCGGCGGCGCGACCGCCAGGCCGGCGGCCTCCTCCAGGTCGCTGCTCCGCCGCAGCGACACCTGCGAGAACATCATCGATGGCGTCTCGCCGCGAGTGATGGTCTCGTCGGTCACCAGGCGCTTGATCTGAACGGCGCCATCCTCGCCGCGGACCGGGTCGCCCGCCACGGCCAGCAGGCACTTCATCACCTCGATCGGCATGAGGCGGTTCTCGTTCGGGTGTCGCCGGGCGCGCATCTGTAGCGAGATGTGCACGCTGTGCGGCGCGACGGGATAGAAGGCGCTGGCCTGATGGATGAGCTGGTTGAGCACCCATGGATCGTCGGTGACCGGCTTGGAGATGTTCGCCCCGACAGACAGGCTGCCCATCGCGATCTCGAAGAAGCCTCTGCGCGGCAGGACGGAGATCTTGTCGTGGTGGTCGTCGACGTGCCCGCCGAGTTTCCACGTCAGCACGTCCAGGCCGAAGTCGTTGAAGTAGATGAACCCGTCGTACTGGTTGTCTCTGATGGACTTTCCGCCCGGGTCGCGGATGACGCCGTGGCCGATGTTGGAGAACTCCAGCTCCGCGCCGAACGGCACATAGCCCCGGCCCATGTGCGAGCCAATCAGCCGCACCTCGCGCTCGGCGACCGGCTGGTCGTAGATGGCGTCGGCCGCGGTGATCGCCCAGCGGACGTAGTCCACCAGGCGGCTGGTGGGGAACCGCAGCTCGGCCAGGCAGTCGTCCGCGAGCAGATCGAGCAGCCCGGTGGCCCCGTTCAGCACCCGCAGCGTCGTCAGGCAGCTCAGCGTCCGCTCGTAGAAGCGCTGCCCCGGGGCCATGTGGTCGAACTCGTAGCGGAAGTCCTGGTGAATGCGGTCCTCGATCTGGTTGAACACGACCTGTCTGATGACCAGGGCGAGGTAGTTGGGCGCCACCGCGGCGGCCTCGGCCTCGTCGGCGACGCGGGCGAAATCGCGCAGCGGGACTTCCTTCAGACTGCGTCGAATCGCATAGTCGCTGATGCCGCCGGCCTCGAAGTGCCGGCGGACGATGTCGCGGATCGTGTCGCCGTGCAGCTCGCCGACGGCCCGGCGGGCGGTCGGCTCGGTCGTGTGCAGCTGCTCGCGCTCAGTCTCCAGAAGCGCCGCCTCGATCTTCTCGGCCAGCAGCACCTCCTGCTTGAACGGGTCGTGGAACGCATAGCCGAACGAGTGCTCGAGCTGCTTGATATTGGCCAGGAACACGACGGCTTGCTCGCGCCCGTCGGCGGTCTGGACGCGGAGGGTCCTGCGCGAGTAGTTTCGCCCCTCGTAGTTCCGCAGCGACTCCATGCACTCCGGCGGCAGCGGGCCGACCAGATACCCGCGGATGCGGCCCATCGGGTCGGGCACGGCATACATGTACGTGCTGTCGGGGCTGATCTTCTTGTGCCCGGGGAGCACGGCGTCGCGTGTCCAGACGGTCTCTCGCCCGTCGGCCTCGGCGGCGATGGAGACCAAGCGCAGCCCCAGCACGGCCCGGAAGACCGAGGGGTTCATCAGCGTGCCGTAGACGAACAGGTTGAACGGCTTGTCCCAGGCCATATGCGATCGCCGCCCCGCGGCCAAATTGCCTCACTGCGGGACTTGCCCTGATTGTATCGGGTGTGCGGCCGGTCGGCAAAGCTATACAATGCCGCGATGCCGCACGCGGACCGCTCACAGCCCATGCCCGTGAAGCCCTGGTCGGCCGCCGGGCTGATCCTCACTTACTGGTGTAACGGGCGATGTGCCTCGTGCTACCTGTGCTGCGGGCCGGACCGCAGCGAGGCCATGACCGTCGAGCAGGCGCTGGGCTACTGGCGATCGCTCCAGCAAGCCAGCCCGCACGGCTGCCGCATACACCTAACCGGCGGCGAGCCCTTTGGCGACTGGCCCATGCTCATCGAGCTGGCCCGCCGGGCCAAGGCCCAGCAGCTTGGCCCCCTGGAAAAGGTCGAGACGAACGCCTTCTGGGCCGACGACGCTGAAATCGTCCGCCAGCGGGTCGGCGAGCTGGACGCCGCCGGGATGCGCAAGCTGGTGATATCCGCCGACCCGTACCACCAGGCGTTCGTGCCGATGGCCCGCGTGCACTTGGCGGCCACCGTGGCCGAGGAGGTGCTGGGGGCGGACCGCGTGCAGGTTCGCTGGCGCGACTGGCTGGCTGATGGTTTTGACACAGACACGGGCGCCGCCAACCCGGACGGGGCAAGCTGGGATGATCTGGCCGCCCGCTGGGCCGCCACCGGGCGGGACCGCCTGACCGGCAGGGCGGCTGACCGGCTCGCTCCGTATCTGCAACTCAAGCCATTGCTGGCATTTGCCGATAATTCATGTCGGCGGGCGCTGCTGCGGTCCAAGCATGTGCACATCGACCCGGCCGGTCGTGTGATCCCCGGAACGTGCGCGGGACTGGTGCTTGGCGATGCCGACGAAGGCGTCGCCGGGGTCTGGCGGAAGCTCCAGGCCGACCACGCGGCCAGACCCGTCCTGGGCGCCTTGGTTCGCGGCGGCCCGGTCGCCTTGCTGCCATTGGCCGAGGCGGCGGGCTTCACCCCGGCCGACGGCTATGCAGGCAAGTGTCACCTTTGCTGGTCGATCAGGCGGCACCTCGCGGGCGAGGGGCTGCACGCGGACGAGCTGGATTCGGCCGGCTACCGCGGTTGAGGATGGGATCGGTCGGCTGGCGCGGGCGGCTGCGAGCGTATAATATATCGAGGGCCTGATATATGGGCGGCGGGCCCGCCCACCTGGGGCCAGGCCGGCAGCGTTTTGGCTTGACGCTTCCGGATGATGCCCGTAAACGTTACCCGGCTGCTCTTCAGGCAGGGATTCGGCTGAAGGGCCTAGCGGCCATGTCCAAGGCTCACGTGATGTCGGACAACAAGTCCAGGACGCATGACACAGCCTACGACGCGGAGCTCGCACGGTTGGTGGTGGAGCAGAGGCTCGCCACCGGCGAGGAGGTCCAGCACTGCGCCGACCTGGCCGCCGGCAACCAGCGCAGCCTGGGCACCGCCCTGGTGGAGCA
The DNA here is from genome assembly GCA_964449175.1 of uncultured Planctomycetaceae bacterium. Classification (GTDB taxonomy): domain Bacteria; phylum Planctomycetota; class Phycisphaerae; order SM23-33; family SM23-33; genus CAYUYH01. The sequence continues at coordinate 2,011 of CAYUYH010000138.1, read as the reverse complement.
GGGGGCGGTGACGGCGAATCAGCTCGCCCGCGTCAAGAAGCTCCTGGAGGAGTCGCGCGGCGCGCAGGAAATCCCCGGCTATCGCGTGCTGGAGAAGTTGGGCTCCGGGGCGATGGCGCACGTCTTCAAGGCCAAGCAGCTCAGCCTCGACCGCCTGGTGGCCATCAAGGTCCTGCCCAGGCAGCTTTCGGAGAACACCGAGTACGTCGAGCGCTTCTACCGCGAGGGCAAGGCCGCCGCCAAGCTCAACCACCCCAACATCGTCCAGGCCATCGACGTCGGTGAGGCCGGCGGGTTCCACTACTTCGTCATGGAGTATGTCGAGGGCCACACCCTGCACGACGAGCTCGTGGCGCACAAGGTCTTCTCGGAGGCCGATGCCCTGCGGGTCATCATCCAGGTGGCCAAGGCGCTGGAGCACGCTCACGCGCACGGGCTGATCCACCGCGACGTGAAGCCCAAGAACATCATGATCGCCAAGGACGGGACGGTGAAGCTGGCCGACATGGGTCTCGTCCGGGCCGCCAGCGACGCCGAGGCCGCCCACAAGGAAGCCGGCAGGGCGTTCGGCACGCCTTACTACATCAGCCCCGAGCAGGTCCGCGGCGAGGTGGACATCGACTTCCGCGCGGACATCTACTCGCTCGGCGCCACGCTCTATCACATCATCACGGGCCGAGTGCCATTCAACGGCCCGAGTCCCCAGGCCGTCATGATGAAGCACCTCAAGGAGCCGCTTGTCCCGCCCGACCACCTCAACACCAGCCTGTCAGCCGGCATGGGCGAGATGGTCGAGGTCATGATGGCCAAGGACCGCGACCGGCGGTACGCCTCCACCGCCGACCTGCTGCTGGACCTGGAGGCCGTCAGCGCCGGCGAGCCGCCGCTGCAGGCCCGCCGACAGATAAAGGAAGGCCTGCTCCAGGGCCTGGCCTCGGAGGCGGAGGAGCCCGAAGAGGCCGACGAGCAGCAGATCGCCGAAGCCGCCCCGCCCAGGGACCTGCTGCCGATCATACTCATCATCGTCTCAGCCCTGGCCGTCAGCATAATGTTCAATCTCTACTTCTGGTTGGCTCGCTAGCCTCGGCCCCGGCGGCGATGTATCTTGACAGCAACTCGCAGCGTCCCTACCATCGGTCGCCTGGACGTGATCACGAAGGAGCAGGCGTAATGGGCGAGCGAAGTGGACATCTGAACGTGTGGGCCGAGGGCGGCGGCATCACGGTCGTCGAGCTGACGGACAAGAAGATACTCGACGAGGTGAGCATCGGCGAGATCGGCGACCAGCTCAACGCCCTCGCGGCGAAGGGCCAGGCGCCGAAGCTCGTGCTCGACTTCTCGGCCGTCAATCAGTTGTCCTCCAGCGCGCTGGGCATGCTGATAACCCTCCACAAGCGCGTCCGCGAAAAAGGCGGACAGCTTATGCTCTGCGGCATCCAGCCCAGCATCTACGAGGTGTTCGTCATCACCCGCCTCAACGAGATCCTTCAGATCTGTCCCACGGTTACCCAGGCGATCGAAGGCCTGGCCTGAGCGTCGCATACACCCCACACCGGATACGTCACGTTGGTAGGGAAGAAGGTGATACCGTCCGACCTGCAGGCGGCCAGGGAGCTGGCTCTCTGGCTGCTCGGCAAGGTCAACGAGATGGGCTATGACGAGGCTAGTGCGTTCGGCATCCGCCTGGCGCTGGAAGAGGCCCTCGCCAACGCCGTGAAGTATGGCGGCCCCACCGAGACGGTAGACGTGGAGTACGACGTTGACGACGCCCGCGCCCGGTTCACGATCACCGATCAAGGCGCCGGCTTCGACCCGGCCGACATCCCCGATCCCTGCGCCGACGAGAACCTCGAGAAGCCCTCCGGCAGGGGCATCATGCTCATGCGGGCGTACATGGACGAGGTCGCCTATAGCCAGGGCGGCCGCCGCGTTACCATGACCAAGAGCAAGTGCTAGTGGTAGAAGCTATGTAAGCCGGGCCTCCCGGTCGCAGGTCATTTACGGGATCATA
>CAYUYH010000137.1:0-7627 GCA_964449175.1 uncultured Planctomycetaceae bacterium | reverse complement strand
TGGAGGAGGTGAAGGCCGGTCAGGTGCTGATGGCCGCGGCTGCGGGCCTCGGCCAGGCTGCCTCGCCCGCCCGGCACGCCGACCATGTCGCCGTAAGTGGCTACGATGGGCCTCTCGCCGCAGTCGCCCTCGGCGAGGCAGACGGCCTGGTCTATGTAGGCCTGGTCGGTCACGCAGACCGGGCAGCCCGGCCCGGAAAGCAGGCGAAGGCCCCCCGGCAGCAGGCTTCGCAAGCCATTGCTGGCAATAGACATAGTGTGCGTGCCGCAGATCTCCATGACCTGCACGCACCGCCCCGGGCGGGCTAGCCTGCCGGTCAGTTGGGCAATACTCTCACAGATTGACTTATGGGCAACCGCCATGAGGGCCTAACTAATGGCGAGCTACGGGAATGCGTGCCGCGGACTGTAAACACCCAAGCTGCCGCCGAAACTCAAGCGGAGGAAAGGCAAACATTCTAGCAACAATCTGTGGGATTCATAGCAGAAAACCGGCCCTTTCGCGCCCTGCGCCCTGTCCGCGGGCGCCGCCAGAGGGGACTGCCGTGGCGGGAGTCTATGCCGCCCCGGCGGCGGAGATTATGTCGGGAACGAGGTGGTCCCAGCCCAAGGTCATCAGGTGGGCGCCCTGGCAGAGGTGCTTGGCGTCGCGGATAAGCTCGCCGCAGATCTCCACGGAGACCTTCTCGCGGTCGGACTTGGAGCAGTCGGTGAGGCGCTGGATGAGCTCAGCCGGCACGGTCACGCCGGGCACGGAGCTGTTCATGTACTTGGCCATGCCGGCTGACTTGAGCAGCACGATCCCCAGCAGCACCGGCGCCTTGATGTGCTCAATGCGCTTGCAGAAACTCTCGAAGGCGGCGACGTCGTAGACGGCCTGCGTCTGGACGAACTGCGCGCCGGCGGCGACCTTCTTCTCCAGCTTGATCACCTGCATCTCCACGTCTTCGGCGCACGGCGTGACGCAGCAGCCCTTAAAGAACGCGGGCGCGCCCTCCAGCTCGTTTGGGTTGCCCTTGGCGTCGGCGCCCATGTCGTGGCCGCCCTCAAGCGTGGTGATGGCCTGGAGCAGGCCCACGGAGTCCAGGTCGAAGACAGGCTTCGCTTCGCGATGGTCGCCGAGCGCGGTGTGGTCGCCGGTCAGCGCGAGCACGTTGCGGATGCCGAGCACGTACGCGCTCAGCAGGTCGCTCTGGAGGGCCAGGCGATTGCGGTCGCGGCAGACCATCTGGAAGATCGGCTCGATGCCGCGCTGCACCAGCAGGCTGCTGACGGCCAGCGAACCCAGCCGCATCACCGCCGTCTGGAGGTCGGTCACGTTGACGGCGACGACCTTGCCCTTGAGGTAGTCTTCGGCCTCCTTGAGGCAGTGGTCCACGTCGACGCCCTTGGGCGGGCCTATCTCGCCGGTGACGACGAAGTGCCCGGCGTCCAGCTCGGCCTGAAGTTTGCTGACCGGCTTGGCCATCAGCTGTCCTCCTGGCTGGTGAGTTCCTTGTGCGTCAGTCGGCGGACGCCGTCGCCACGATCTTTCGCCCAGTTGCGCGGCGGCTGGAGGCGGCGGAGCTCATCGAGCCGGCCGGCTGCCTTCATCCGCTCGTAGATCAGGTGCCACGCGCAGTCCATCTCCTTCTTCACCTCGCACTTGCCGTTGTTCGTGCCGCCGCACGGGCCGTTGACCAGGCTCTTGGAGCAGCGGGCGATCGGACACACGCCGGCTGTCAACGCCAGCACGCAGTCGCCGCAGCCGTGGCAGTATTCCTCCCACACGCCGTCCGCCGTCGAGGCGCCGTAGAAGGTCGTGTTCAGCCCCGGCAGCACGCGCGCGTCGGGCAACAGCTCGCTCATGAAGCCAACGCCCACGCCGCACGCGATGGAAAGTATCGCGTCGTAATCCGCCGGGTCGTGCGTGAGCTGGTCGAGGAACTCGCGGTCGCACTGCCGCTCCATGCAGTCGACGTCGACAGTGAGCTTCCTGCCGGCGGCGCGGGCGGCCAGGCGAAGCTGGCTGGCCAGCTCTTCGGCCTGCTTCTCGCCGCCGGAGAGGCACACCGTCACGCAACTGCCGCACGCGACGATCAGCACGCGCTCGAACGGCTCGAGCGAGGCCATGATCTCCTTGATGAGCTTCTTCTTCGCGACGATCATTTCGTCTCTCCGCGCGGAGGGTGACCTATTCCTTCGACTTGGTCTTGGCCTTCTTCTTCGCCTTCTTGGCGGCTCTTGGCGCCTTCAGCATCTCGACGGCCTCGGCGAGGGTCTCGCGGATCGCCTCGCGGCTTGGGCGGGTCAGCTCGAACATCTGGAGGCGGCTCTTGGCGATTCCCGCGGCCTTGATCATCACTCGGGCCTGGGCGACGCGCTTGCGCAGCCGGGTGGTGGCGTTGGGGTACCGCTCGGACGCGTCCTGGCAGGTGACCAGGAAGACCGCGTCAGCGCCGTCCTCGAAGGCCCGCAGCAGGTCGCCGGTGGCGATCGCGCCCATGCTGGGCAGGTAGACTTCTCTCACGCCGTCGGCCGGGGCGCTTTGGCCGAGCCAGTCGGCCTCGGAGGCATGCTGGCCGCAGATGTAGGCGATGATCTTGGTCCCATTGGCCTTGGCCAGGGCGTCGGCGGTCAGTTGTGTGATCCAGCCCGGCTGCCGGCCACGCGGGACGATGGCGTTGGCGGGGCACTCCGCCACGCACACGCCGCACGCCTGGCACAGCTCCGGGTCGATCCGGGCGACGTCGGCGACGATGGGTATGTCGAACGGGCAGACGCGCAGGCACGTCAGGCAGGCCGCGCACTTGTCGGTCAGCACCTCCGCGCCCGCGCCGCAGTTCATGCATCGCCGGGCCTCTCGCAGTGCAGCCGACACCGCGTAGCTGTGATCCACCTCCGCGAAGCAGGCCTTGCGATGCTCCGGCGGGGCGGTGGGGACGGGCTGGCGGACGACCTTGCGGACCTTCTCCGCCGTGGGCGCGGCGATCTTGTCGATGTAAGGCGGCAGCGAGTCGTCGAGGGCGACCGGCTCGCCGCGAAGGAACATGTCCATCGCGCGGGCCGCACGCTGGCCGCTCGCGCAGGCCTCCACGACCGAGCCGGGTGGCGTGACGATCTCCCCGGCGGCGAAGACATCCACTTGAGACGTGCGGCAGGTCGCGGGGTCGTAGGTGAATCGCCCGCGGTCGTCGGTTTCCATGCCGCTGCCGGCGAGGAAGCTGTAGTCAGCCATCTGCCCGATGGCGATTATCACCGTGTCGCAGTCGACGGCGATCACGTCGCTGTCGTCATACTGCGGATCGAATCGATTGCTCTCGTCGAACACGCGCGTGACCAGCCTGGCGGTCAGGCCGATGATCCGCTCGCCGTCGCGGCGGACCTCGACGGGCCCGCGGCGGTGAATGAAGGCGATGCCTTCCTCGTTGGCCTCTGTCTGCTCCCAGGTGAAGGCGGGCATCTCCTCGCGCGTCTCCAGGCACATCATACGGACCCGCCCGGCGCCCAGCCGCACCGCCGTGCGCGCGGCGTCGACGGCTACGTTGCCCCCGCCGACCACCAGCACGTTCTGCCCCAGCTTGGGCCGGCGGTCGAAGGCGACTTCCGTAAGCAGCTCTATCGCGGTGTGGATGCCCGGGCCGTCGCCGCCGGTCATCGGCAGCGGTCGGCTGCGCGGCAGGCCCGTCGCGAGGCAGACGGCAGCGAAGCCGTCGGCGCGTAGCTGCTTGATCGTCTTGTCCTTGCCGACATCCACGCCGGTGACCAGCTCGACGCCGTGGGCGCATATCCAGTCCACGTCCATCTGCACGACGTCTCGCGGCAGGCGGTAGACGGGGATGGCCGTGGCGGGGATGCCGCCGGGGCGGTCGAACTTCTCGAAGACGGTGGGGCGGTAGCCCCACTTGGCCAGCTCTAGCGCCGCGGCCAGGCCGGCCGGGCCCGCGCCGACGATGGCGACGCGCTGCTTGTCCTGCTTGGCGGCCTTGTGGACGGTGGGCCCACCGGCGCCGGCTAGCTCGGCTGCGAAGCGCTTGACCTCGCGGATAGCGACGGCGTCGTCGACGTCGTTGCGGCGGCAGTTCGCCTCGCACGGGTGGTGGCAGACGCGCCCGCAGACGCACGCGAACGGCAGGTGGCGGCGGATCGTGTCGATCGCGTCGATGAATCGGCCCTGGGCGACGGCCTCGATGTAGCCGCGCACGTCGGCGTGAACGGGGCAGTTGTAGCGGCACGGGGCCCACAGCCGGTCCATAAGCTCCGTGGTGGCTGAGAGCTTGGCTATGTCCGCGGATGTCAGGCCAACGTCGCTCATCCGAATCTCTCCAGCTTGGCCGGCTGCCGCATCGCCCGGCTCGACGCCGCAGCCGCCGGAGACAACGCTGCCGGCCGGAGCCGGCAACGGGAGTCGCGATCTGCCACGTCAAGTGCTTCTACAGACCCGACGGCTTTGACGCAACCATGCCGTCGGTCAGCGGTCGGTACTGCTGGCGCCTGGTGGTATTCTACCGAATTGCCCGCCGGCGACGCAACGCGACCGGTTGGGGCGCGGATCAGTATGCCGGCAGGATCGTCGCGCCGGGGTAGTAGAACCGGAGGATGTCCTCCGCCTGCCAGCCCTGCTGGGCCTTGGCCTGGGCGCCCCATTGGCAGAGCCCGACGCCGTGGCCGAAGCCGTGGCCGTCGACGAACTCGATGGCGTTGCCGGCGTCGACGATTCGGCAGTTCATCGAATTGAGACGTCCCCCGGCCACACCGCGATTCAGCACCAGTCGCAGGTCCTCCGCCCGCAGGCGGACGGCCTTGCCGGACCGACCGACCAGCTCCAGCCAGACAGCCCGGCCATAGGGCGTCTGGTCGGCGACGCGGATTGTCTTCAGGCCGTCAAGCTTGGCGATTGCGGGATACGCCTGCGCGGCGGCGCGGAAGATGTCGGACTTGGCGACCTTGACCGGCGGCCAGGTGTGGCGGGGGCAGGCGCGGCAGTCGTCGCACCGCTGTCCGCCGACCAGCGGAGAGATATTGGCAGCCGGGCGGATCACCGACGCGGAGTTCACGACCCCGCCGCAGCAAGCGGAGTACTGGGCCATGAATATCCGCTCGTGGCCAAGCGGGCCGTAGGCGAGCACCTGCCCGTGCGTGGCGCGGACCGCCCGCCAGGACTTCTCGGTCTCAGCCGATGCCCCGCCGTAGACCTGGGAGGACTGATCGTCGCCGACGTCGAACTCGCGCCCGACGCCGTAGGTCTTCATGTGGTACAGTGCGAACGTCCGCGCCGCGACCGCCAACGCGCGGTACGTCACCGGCGACCAGGTCGAGTACAGTTCCTTGGGCAGCACGCCGGCGAGGTAGCTCTCCAGGTCGATGTGGTTGATGACCACGAAGTGCCTGTCGCCGGCCGGCAGCAGCCGGAGCTGCCCGCGGTACGAGACGCCTCCGCACCGCAGCAGGCCGGCGGTGGGTTCGATCATGATCTCGTCGCCCCGCACCGCCAGTGCGTTGAAGTGCCAGCAGCCGGTGGAGTATTGCACGTTGGCGGCCGGCATGGCGCCGGCGGACTCGCTGACGACCTTGCCGTCCGCCCACAGCCTGTATCCGCCCGTGCTGGAGACCGTCTCACGATAGACGGGGGGGTTGGTCAGCCTCACGCGGATGGTCGGCACGTCCGTCAGCCTGAGCGGCTGGTGGGTGGCGATCGACTCCCTGGCGCAGCTGGCCAGCATCCCAGCCAGCGCCAGTCCCACGACCGCCAACAAAGCGATCATCGCCAGCGGCGCCGTCTCCGCCGGCGGGGCTCTCCTTTGGCGGGCATTCGTTCGAGCGGAGTTCATCCGTGAAGAAAACTCAGTTCGGCTCGCGCAGTTGCAGACCGTACTCGGCCAGACGCTGGCGGACCTCGTTGAGACTGGTCTGGCCGAAGTTCTTGCAGGCCAGCAGGTCGGCCTCCGTCTTGCCGACGAGCTGACCCAGAGTAGTTATCCTCAGGCTCTCCAGGGCCTTTCGCGATCGCACGGACAGTTCGATCCGGTCGACCGGCGTGGCGAGCACGCCCTCGTCGCGGCTGGGCGGCAGGGGCTCGGCCTTGGCTGTCTCGTACTCGCCTTCCTCCAGCGCCTGGCCGAGGCGCAGGGCCCTGCTGGCGAGCATGTCCTTGATCTCCTTCAGCGAGGTCTCGCCGAAGTTCTTGTATCCCAGCAGCTCGGCCTCGGTGGTGCGCACCAGGTCGCCGAGGGTGCGGATGTTCATCTTCTTGAGGCAATTGCGGGCGCGGACGGACAGCTCGAAGTCGCTTACGGGGATGTCGAGCACGGCGTTGCGCCGCGCGATCCGCTGGGCCTGCTCCTCGTCGTAGTACATCGTCTGGGAGGCCTGGACGTCTTTGAGGAACAGCCTGGCGCGCTGGTGGTCGGGATGCGCCGCCAGGAGGCGCCGCAGGCACGCGGCCGCGCTGTCGTATTGGGCGTTGTCTTCGTATATGACGGCCAGGTTGAGCAGCGCGTTGGCGTAGACCGGCGGGTGGGAGAGGCATTCCCTGTAGAGTGCGACGGCCTGCTCCTCGTCGCCGTGGATGTCGCAGCAGTACGCAAGGCGGAACGTAGCCGCCCCGTCGTTCGGGTCGATCTCCCTGGCCTTGGCATATGCCTCAGCCGCGCGGTCCCCGTAGCCGGCCAGCTCTTCCACAAGCCCGCTGGCGCAGAGGAACCTGGGCGTCTCGCCCGCCTTCGAGGACAGCTTCTTGAGCAGGGCGGCCGCCTCGTCGAGCTCCCCGGCCAGGGCCTTGACCTCCGCCATCTCCAGGTCGATCTCTGTCGGGTCGAAGCCCTTGGCCTTGGCACGGTCGAGTTCCTCGGCTGCCTTGTCGTAGGAGCAGAGGTTCTTGTAGCACAGCGCCTGGAAGTAGCGGCGGTCCTTGTTGTCGGTGGCCTCGGTGAAGGCATCAACGGCGCTGCTGAATCGGCCCAGCATATACCTGATGATCCCCGCCTTGACGGCGGCCGTGCCTTTGGGGCTCGGCTCGGCCGCGTCGGCCTCCATCAGCAGGGCCTGGACGGTCCGTCCGTCCGGCGTGGTGCCCTGGATGTTGGCGACGATCTCGTTGCAGTCCTCAGCCGTCCACGTCTGCTTGGCGAGAATGGCTGACATGTCGATTGTGGCGGTGTCTTCCATCGGTGAGTCTCCTCGATGCCCAAGTCGGCGGGCAGACCGCGGCAGTGCTATTGGTCGGCCCCGACAGATCGGGTATTATAGCGGGGCGATTCCCAACTGCAACGCTTAGGCAGGGACGAGGCCGTGGCCAGCATTGACAATCATCTGCCTGTTCACCTTATCATCAACCCGCAAAGCGGCTACGGCGGGCGCAAGCTGCTTCTGGCGGACCTGCGGTCGGCCATGGCTGCGGCCGACCTGGAAATGGTGGAGTATACAACCACAGGCCCGGCCGACGCCACCCGTTATGCGCGCGAGCTGCCGGGGAAGGCCTCGGCCGTGATCGTCTGGGGGGGCGACGGGACAGTCCACGAGGTAGCCGAGGGCCTGGCCGGCTCGTCGGTGCCGATACTGGCCTGTCCCGCCGGCACGGAGAACCTGCTGGCCAAGGAGCTGCGCGTCCCGGCCGAGCTGCACGTCACGGGGGCGCCGGACATCGACAT
>CAYUYH010000136.1:0-7663 GCA_964449175.1 uncultured Planctomycetaceae bacterium | reverse complement strand
GCCTTCGCCCGGTCGCAGCCGCTGTGGGCGCAGGCGATCTCGCACGCGATGGAACATCCGCCGTTTCACTCCCGCCCGCAGCGATACCACGAGCAGGAGCAGTTCCGCGCGCGGTTCTTCGCCTTCCCCGGCGAGTTGATGGTGGTCGACCAGGTGGCCAACTTCAAATGCTGGCTAGGCCGGCACCCGCGACCGGGCTACAACGAGTGGCAGGGCACCCGCGGCACGCTGGTCCACCGCGCGCCCGGCCACGAGTGGGCCGACTCCTACCACACCCAGACCGAGCTGCGCCGATGCAGCGACGAAGCCTTCGCCGACCCCGCCGCCGGCCGACGCGGCCACGGCCGGGCCGAGCAGATCACGCCCGTGCTGATGGAGAACCACAACCACCGCTGGTGCTCGATCTATGCCGACACGCCGGCCGGGACGATCCGCTACGTCAACCCCTTCCGCCCCGAGCCGCTGGCCGAGCACCGCAACGAGTACTACGGCAGCGCGATCATGGACCACATGGTGGACTTCGCCCTGGCCGTCCGCGGCCTGCGGGCCAGCGAGTTCACCGCCGACGACGCGCTGATGAGCCTGATGATGGAGATCGCCGCGCGCGAGTCTGCCATTCAGGAAGGGCGGCGCGTCGCCCTGCCGCTGACCGGCGAGGTCGAGGCCGACGAGCATGCCCGCAAGTACCAGCGCGAGCAGTTCGGCGTGGACCCGATGGACGTGGAGGGGATGCTGGCGATCAGCTATCCGCCGCCGTAGACGCAGCGATGGCCGGGCCGGGCGGCGGGTCCCCGGATAAGTCCCACATTCTCCGAAAAGCAAGTCAAGCGGCACGGCCCATCATGCCGACGCAATAGATGCACGGGACACGCCAAGGCGGGTGCGGCGCCATAACGCTGGAGGTCCAGCCATGACCATAGCGGGCGTCACACACGTCAGTCCGTGCCACGCATCATCCGCACGGCCCAAGCACACCCACTCCGCCGACGAGCCCAAGGGCAAGAAGCCCCACCCCCACGAAGGCCGTGGTCCGCGCTGCGGCAAGGCGCGGGCGCACGGCGTCCTGCGGCTGCTCCAGGCCGGGCACTTCAAGGGCGTCGCCGACGTGCGGCTGCGGATCAACTTCCACGAGCAACTGTCAGCCGCCCAGGCCGAGGCGACCCGCGGCGCCGGCGAACAAGCCGCCCACCAGCTCTCCGACGCGGTCAACACGGCACTTGACGCCCTGGCCGCGACCGAGGGGCTCGACGAGCAGCAGGTCACGGCTATCGGCGACCTGCGCGACGAGTTCAACGCCGCCGTTGGCCAGGCGATCAACGACTTCCTCCAGGCCGATGCCGGCGGACAGGCGCTGACCGGCGGCCTACAGAGTGCATTCGACGCCCTGGTCGATGGGCTGGGAATCATCCTGCCCGCTCCCGCAGGCGAACAGATTGCCGAGCCACTGCCTCCCGAGACAGAGCCGCCCGCCGAACCGGTGGTTGAAGCCCAGCTCAAGCCGGTGGTCGAGCCCGCACCCGATGCCGAGGCCAAGCCAAAGACTCCCGATCCGCTGGCCGCCTTGCACGAGGCCTTCCGGGGGGGCATGGACGCCCTGAACGACGCGCTGACGAACACTTCAATCCTGCCGCCGCTGTCGCCCGCGCCCGGCCACGGCCGAGCGTACGCGAAGTTCCTGGCCATCTACGAGCGGCTCCACGCGCCGCCTCCGCCGCCTCCGCCGCCCGCGGCGCCCGAAGGCGACGCCGAAGCGCCGAACGACGCCCCGCCGATCGATGCCGTCGACGTAGAGGCCTAGCCCCCGACAGCAATCAGCCAGAATCTCGCGCGGCGGGGCTCCGGCTCGACGAGACTCACCGGAATCTTCTCCGCCGCGGTTCCATAGGGGCGGATAGCCCCGGCACGCGGGGGAAGCCCTTGCCTTCTGATCCCCGACGACGGGATAATGCCGCCGCTGCGCCCAAGGAGCGGCTATGGACATATTGGCGGCAATCGAAGACCTCCCCTGGCTGGCGCAGGCGGTCATCCGCCTGGCCGTCGCGACGGCACTGGGCGGGCTGATCGGCTTCGAGCGCGAGCACCACGGTCGCAGCGCCGGCTTCCGCACGCAGATGCTGGTGGCCCTGGGGGCGGCGATGGCGGTCCTCGTCGGCCTGCACATGATGCGAGCCTATGGCTCGGGCGCGACCACCTCGTTCGTGCGGATCGACCCCTCGCGAATCGCCTACGGCGTGATGGGCGGCATCGGCTTTCTCGGCGCGGGCGCGATCATCAGTCACGGCGTCGGAGTGCGCGGGCTCACGACAGCCGCGAGCCTGTGGTGCACGGCTGCGATAGGCCTGGCCGCCGGCAGCGGCATGTACGTGCTGGCGGTGTTGGCGACGCTGATCGTGCTTTTCGTCCTGTACGTGCTGAGCTGGCTCGACCGCCTGATCCCCTCGCGGTGGTACAAGACCGTGCGCCTGGTCGTCCCCGCCGGGCAGGAGAACCGCCTGGCCGAGCTGCGCGAGCGGCTGCGGTCCGCCCGCATCCGCGTGGTGGACTGGAGCGTCGGCCGGGATTCGCAGGCCGGCGAGGATACGATCGTCCTTCACGTCTCTTCCGTCCGGGCCGACCCGGCCGACATGCTGCGCCTCTTCGACGACCTGGACGGCCTGCGATTCATGAGCGTTGAGTAGCCGGCAGTGGGCTCTCCGGCGCGGCATCGGCGCTTGACGGGCCACGTTAACTTGGGGATCATATCTGGTCTACGTCCATGTCGATCGGATGACTGCCCCGGAAGGAGTGAATCATGTTCAACGGCATATTCAATGTCATGAAACCGTTCAACGAGCCTGTCCTCAGCTATGCCCCGGGCACGGGCGAGAAGGCTGAGCTTAAAGCAGCGCTGAAGGACATGCTCGGCCAGGAGTACGACGTGCCGATGTTCATCGGCGGCAAGGAGGTCCGCAATGGCAGCCTGGGCCAGATACGCTGCCCTCACGACCATCACCACATCCTCGGGCGCTACCACCAGGGCAACGCGGTGTACGTCGAACAGGCGATCCAGGCCGCCAATGAGGCCAAGAAGGACTGGGCGGCAATGACGTGGGAAAGCCGCGCCACCGTGCTGCTCAAGGCCGCCGACCTGCTGGCGACCAAGTACCGCCAAACCGTCAACGCCGCCACCATGCTGAACATGTCCAAGACGCCGCACCAGGCGGAGATCGACTCCGCCTGCGAGCTGATCGACTTCTGGCGGTTCAATCCCTACTACATGCAGGCAATCTACGGCGATCAGCCGGTCTCCACGCCAAGCGTCCTGAACTACATGGACCACCGTCCGCTGGACGGCTTCGTGCTGGCGCTGACGCCCTTCAACTTCACGTCCATCGCTGGCAACCTGCCGACGGCGCCCGCGCTGATGGGCAACACGGTTGTCTGGAAGCCCGCCTCGGCGGCGGTGCTGCCGGCGTACTTCCTCATGAAGATCCTCGAAGAGGCCGGCCTGCCGCCGGGCGTGATCAACATGGTGCCAGGCTCGGGCCCGATCATAGGCCCGCCGGCGCTGGATCACGTGGACCTCGGCGGCATCCACTTCACCGGCAGCACGAAGGTCTTCTCGACGATATGGCTGGCCGTCGGCTCGGACATCCGCAAGTACGTCTGCTACCCGCGCATCGTGGGGGAGACGGGCGGCAAGGACTTCATCTTCGCACACGCCAGCGCCGACATGGATGCACTGGTGACGGCCCTGGTGCGCGGGGCGTTTGAGTATCAGGGGCAGAAGTGCTCGGCTGCCTCCCGGGCCTACATCCCCGAGTCGATCTGGCCGGCGGTGAAGGAGCGCATGCTGGCCGACATCGCCGAGCTGCGCATGGGCGACATCTGCGACTTCACCACGTTTGTGGGCGGCGTGATCGACCAGGCCGCCTTCGAGACCATCTCCGGCTACATCGAGTTTGCCAAGAGCTCGCCCGACATGGACATCCTCTGCGGCGGCGGCTGCGACGCCAAGAGCGGCTACTTCATCGAGCCGACGGTCGTCCAGAGCAGCGACCCGAAATCCAAGCTGATGGCCGAGGAGATCTTCGGCCCCGTCCTGACGCTCTACGTCTACCCGGACAAGGAATACGATCAAACGCTTCAGTTGTGCGACCAGACCTCGCCGTACGCACTGACCGGGGCGATCTTCGCCAACTCCCGCTCGGCGATCCAGACCGCCTCGTGGGCGCTGCGGCACGCAGCCGGCAACTTCTACATCAACGACAAGCCCACCGGCGCCGTCGTCGGCCAGCAGCCGTTCGGCGGCACGCGGGCGTCGGGCACCAACGACAAGGCCGGCAGTTGGCTGAACCTGGAGCGATGGGTCAGCCCGCGGGCCATCAAGGAAAACTTCCTGCCGGCGCGCGACTTCCGTTACCCCTATATGCAGGAAGAGTAGCAGGAGTCTGACGTGGGACACCCCGACAGGCCGTTGGCGGGCGCGACCGCGCTGGTGACCGGCGCGGCCAGGCGGCTAGGGCGGGCCATCGCCCTGGCGCTGGCGGGCCAAGGCGCCGGCGTGGTTGTGCACTACAACACCTCTGCCGACGCCGCGGGCGAGACGGCCGAGCAGGTCCGCGCCGCCGGCGCGAAGTGCTGGACCGTGCAGGCCGACCTGGCCGACCCTGCCGCGGCTGAGGGGCTGTTCGGCCGGGCGGTCGAGCAGGCCGGACCTATCGACATCCTCGTCAACAACGCCTCGATCTTCCCGGCCGGCGACCTGCTGGAGACCACGCCCGATGAAATCGCCCTCAACGTCCAGGTCCACGCGACCGCGCCGCTACAGCTCAGCCGGGCGCTGGCCGCTCAGCAGCGGGGCGGACACATCGTCAACCTGCTCGACGCACGCATCGCCGACCACGACCGCTCCCACGCAGCCTACCACCTCTCCAAGCGCGTGCTGCTGGCGCTCACGCGGATGCTTGCGCTGGAGCTTGCCCCTCGGATCGCCGTCAACGCGGTCGCCCCGGGACTGATCTTGCCGCCGCCTGGCGAGGACGACAGCTACCTGGCCAAGCTGGCCAATACCAACCCGATGGGCCGGCACGGCGCCCCGCGAGACGTCGCCGAGGCGGTGATCTTCCTGGTGACCAGCCGGTTCATCACCGGGCAGATCATCTTCGTGGATGGCGGACGGCACATGAGGGGCAGCGTCCATGGATGACAGCCGGCTCGACAAGATCCACATCCGCGACCTGCGCGTCCGCTGCATCATCGGCACAAGGCCCGAGGAGCGCGACAAGCCCCAGGGCCTGGAGATCAGCATCACCCTCCACGCCGACCTGCGGGCAGCCGGGCGGTCCGATGCTATTGAAGACACCGTCGACTACAATGCCATCACGCTGAAGGTTGTCGAGCAGGTCGAGGCGTCAGAGTTCTGCCTCCTGGAGCGCCTCGCCCAGCACGTCGCGGAGATATGCCTGGCCGAGCCGACCGTCCAGCGCGTATGCGTGCTGGTCGCCAAGCCCGCCGCCCTGCGGCTGGCCCGCACCGTGGGCGTGGAGATCGTCCGCGACCGACAGAAGGACGTGTAGGCTGACTGCACCGAGCCCGCCGCCGGGGCTGGTGCCGGAGCGAATTCCTGGAAAGCCAGGCCGTTTCCGGTTACCATGATTACCCTGCAATGCCAAGCTGGACCGTGTTTCCCCCCGGCCCTCGGAGGCCCGCGGATTGCCCCACGAAACCACTCGAGTTGAAAGGGAAAAGAAGTCATGAGAACGATGGCATTTGGTTCGGTCTTTGCCTGTGTGTGCTTGTTTGCGGCGGGGGCGTTGGGGGCTGACGGCGCGGGCGCCGAGACGCGACCAGCCCTTGACCTGCCGGAGTTGACGGCGGCGAGCATACCCGCGTTCCCCGGCGCCGAGGGGGCGGGGGCGATCACCGCCGGCGGACGCGGCGGGAAGGTCTACGTGGTGACCAATCTCAACGACAGCGGGCCGGGCAGCTTCCGCGAGGCCTGTGAGGCACAGGGCCCCAGGATCGTCGTGTTCGCCGTCTCCGGCATCATCACGTTGGACAGCGAGGTGAAGATCGCCAACCCCTACATCACGATCGCCGGGCAGACCGCGCCGGGCGACGGCATCTGCATCCGCAACAGGACGGTCCGGATAGACGCCAAGGACGCGATCGTGCGCCACATGCGCTTCCGTCGAGGTTCCGTGGAGGCCAAGAGAGACGCCCTCAGCGGCGACCCGCCCGGCAATGTCATCATCGATCATGTCTCAGCCAGTTGGGGCATGGACGAAAACCTCTCGATATACCGCTACATGTACCACGTTCCCGGCAGCGACAAGCGGATCAAGCTGCCCACGAGGAACGTGACGATCCAGTGGTGCATCTCGAGCGAGGCCCTGAACCCCAACAACCACGCCTTCGGCGGGACCTGGGGCGGGAAGAACTCCTCCTTCCACCACAACCTCTTCGCCTGCAACACAGGGCGCAATCCCAGCATCGGGATGAGCTACGACTTCAACTTCATCAACAACGTCCTGTTCAACTGGCGACACCGGACGATGGACGGCGGCGACGAAGGTTCCTCCGGCAACGTCATCGGGAACTACTACAAACCCGGCCCGGCGACGCGCAACGGCGCGATAAGGTACAGAATCCTCAGGCCGGACGGCGGCAGGACGCGCCTGCCCGACGGCACCCGCGTGGGCCCGATGACGTACGGCAAGTGGTACGTGGCCGGCAACATCGTGGAAGGCAACGAGGAGGTCACCGCTGACAACTGGGCCGGCGGCGTGCAGTTCAGCAGGGTCCGCGACCCGGAGAGCATCAAGGAGATCATCGCCCAGTGTCGCGCCGAGCAGCCCCTGCCCATGGCGCCGGTCACCATATACCCGGCCAAGCAGGCCTATGAGCTGGTGCTCGCCCATGCGGGAGCGACCCTGCCGAAGCGCGACGCGGTCGACCGCCGAATCGTCGAGATCGTCCGGACCGGCAAGCCGACCTACGGGAACGGGATCATCACCGACCCCAACCAGGTCGGCGGCTGGCCTGAGTACAAGTCCGCCCCGGCCCCGGCCGACGGCGACAGCGACGGCATGCCCGACCAGTGGGAGACCGCCCACGGGCTGAACCCCAAGGACGCCTCCGACGCCGCCGGCGACGCCGACAAGGATGGCTACACCAACGTCGAGGAATACATCAACGGCACGGACCCGACGAAATTCGTCGACTACACCGACCCGGCCAATAACGTGGACACGTTGACGCCCGTTCCTTGACGGAACGCCGGCGTGTGCCTTCCCTTGACCCGGCTCACGATGTCGGGCGGGATGGCCTTGACTCGACGTTGCTCGCGCCGGTGAGCTTGTCGAACCACGCGCAGCGTGGCCATGGTTGACCGGATTATGCCAGTGGTTGTGGGCGGGCACGTTCACCGTGCCCAGCCTGCGGCAGGGCATGGCGCCCGGCACCGGGCTCGCCAGGGCGTAGTTCGCCGCGGCTACGGGCGGGGATGATGCCCGGCTGCGCCCCTCGACTCGCTCCGCTCGCTCGGGACTTCGCGGCGCCTCGTCCTCGCTGCGCTGCGGCCTCGGCGTCGAACCCGCGTTGGGTCGCTTCGCTCCGCGCGGGTTCTGGTCGCGGCAGACGGCGCGCCAGGGCGTAGTTCGCCGTGGTTGAAGGTGGGGGA
>CAYUYH010000135.1:0-7910 GCA_964449175.1 uncultured Planctomycetaceae bacterium | reverse complement strand
CGGGGCCGGGGGTGCTTGGGCTGGGCGCGGCTGCGGTGGTAGGCGGCGCCGCCCCGCACTTCCGCGGCGGCCGACGGCGCCGCGGCGCCGATCGCCTTGGCCAGCGCGTCGGCCCGTGCGGCCAGCGCGTCGATCGGCGCGGCCAGCATACGATAGGTCGGGTGCGTCTGGGCTAGCCGGGCGGGCGAGCGGAAGAGCATCAGCGTGCGTTCGAGGGCCATCAGGCAGGTCTTGTCGACACGCATCGCCCGGGCGAGCGGGTGGCGGCGGATGCGGTCGATCAGGTCGCGCCGGCCGACGATGATGCCGCCCTGGCCGGCGCCGATGAGCTTATCGGCGCTGAAGATCACCACGTCCGCCCCCGCGGCCAGCGATTCCTGCACGGTCGGCTCGTGCGGCAGGCCGAACGCGGCCAGGTCCACCAGCGCGCCGGCGCCCAGGTCGTCCAGGGCGATGACCTCGCGCGAGTGGGCCAGCTCGGCCAGCTCGCCGATGGCGACCTCGGAGGTGAAGCCGACCACGCGGAAGTTGCTGGGGTGTGCCCGCATGATCATCGCCGTCTGGTCGGTGATCGCGCGGGCGTAGTCTCGCAGGTGCGTGCGGTTGGTCGTGCCGACCTCGACCATGCGCGCGCCGCTGGCGGCCATCACGTCCGGCAGGCGGAACGCCCCGCCGATCTCGATGAGCTGGCCGCGCGATACGACGACCTCCCGGTCGGCGGCCAGGGCAGCCAGCACCAGCAGCGTGGCGGCGGCGTTGTTGTTGACGACGGTGGCGGCCTCGGCGCCGGTCAGCTCGGTGAGGATGTACTCGACGCGCTGGTCGCGCTCGCTGCGTTGGCCGGTCTCGCGGTCGATGGCCAGCGTGACGTAGCCGGCGAGGTCGTCCGCCATCGAATCGACCACGCACTCCGGCCAGACCGCCCGGCCGAGGGCGGTGTGAAGGATGATGCCGGTGGCGTTGATCGCCGGCCGAACGTGCGGCGTGGTGCGCTCGGCGAGGATTTCGCCGGCCTGGGCGAGGACAAACTCCCGCGTCACGTGCGTCGGCCCGCACCGCCCGGCTGAGTCGTTCTGGATCGCGTTGCGGAGCTGGTCGACCGCCTGGCGGACGCAGTCGGCCACCAGCGCCCGGGGGTGTTGCGACAGCCAGGTCGCGCACGCGGCATCTTCCAGCAGCTCGCCTATCGACGGGATCTTCCGCAGTAGTTGGCTCTTGATGTCGATGGTCATGGTCTTTCTCCCGATCATGCCCCGGCGCCGCGGGTGGCCTCGCTTCGGCAGGCCAGAATCGCCGCGCCGAGGGCGCCGGTGAACTGCGGGGTGGGCGCCACGGCGAGGTCTTGGCCCAGGGCACGCGCCAGGGCGTCGGCCATGCCATCCACCAGGGCGACACCGCCCGTGAAGGCTATCGGCGCGGTCAGGTCCCGCCCGCCCATCGCGATCGCCCTGGCTGCCACCGATGCCTGCACGCCGGCGACAATATCTTCGACGGGCGCCCCGCCCGCGAGAAGCCCGACGATCTCGCTCTCCGCGAAGACGACGCACATGCTGGAGATGTTGGCTGGGTTCATGCTCATCCGCGCGAGCTTGCCAAGCTGGTCCAGTCGCGTGCCGAGCCGGTCGGCCAGGACCTCCAGGAACCGGCCCGTGCCGGCAGCACAGCGGTCGTTCATGGTGAAATCGCGGACCGTTCCCTCTGCCGTGAGGCGGAGCAGCTTGCTGTCCTGCCCGCCGATCTCTATCACCGTGCGGACGTCGCCCATGAGGTGGCGGACGCCGGCGGCGTGGCAGGTGATCTCCGTGAACGTCGTATCGACCATGGTCAGCGAGCCGCGCGCATAGCCCGTGCCGATGGCCCTGGCTACATCCCCGCGCCCGAGGCCGCGGGCAGTCAGCAGATCGTCGTACAACTTCCCGGCCAGGGCATCCTGCCGGACCCCCTGGTCCGCGATGTCCGAGCCCAGGACTCCAAGTTTCTCGTCCACCAAGACGACCTTGATGGTCCTGGAACCGGCGTCTATGCCCGCGAAAACCATTGGCGAAACCTGCCTCAGCCTCGACGCCCGCCCTCGCCGACAGCCTGGAGCGTCTCGAACAGCGCCTCGACGCGCGTGGCGATGCGCGCGGAGTCCGACGGCGAATAGTCGGTGCCGACCTTGAGATACGGCAGACCCAGCTCGCCCTCGACGTAGTCTTTCACGATGGCCGACTCGACGTCATAGGTCAGGCACGCGTGCCATACCAGCTCGATCACACACTGAGGCCGATACTGCCGCGCCAGGTCGGCCAGCGAATCCAGCCGCTCCCGATTGGGGGTCCTGACCGAGCAGGGAAGATGGAAATACTTCTCGGCGATAGCAGCCAGGATGTCGGCGTTGTCACGGTCCACGTCCTCGACGATCGGCTTGATGCCCGTGCAATTCTCCATGCATACGACCAGCCCGCCGCTGTCCTCGATGATCTCCAGCACCCTCTCCGCCCCGTATGGCATGGGCACGCCGGTCATGAGCACGCGCACGCGCCGGCCGTTGCCCCCGCGCCGGCCGGAGTACATCTCACAGGCCCGTTCGTACTGGGCCAGGTCGGCCGGGATGCCGGATATGCTGCTCTTGAGCGACAGAAGCTGCCCGCCCGTGATCGGCGGGTCGTCCGCGGCCATCAGTTCGGCCAACTGCCTGCGAAGCGCCCGCTCGCGGTTCATCAGTGCCGCGGCCGACCGCAGATCGTCGTCGCCGATGGACACCTTGAACCGCTCCTCGAGCCGCCGCTTCAGCTTGCGGACCTCGGCCAGCCAGTGTGCGGCGGCCGCGTCGTCGAACTTGTTCGGCAGATCCAGCACGTACATGGGTCGGGTCCGGGCCATCAACTCGTGCATCTTCTTCTTGCCGTCACAGGTGGTCTCGGCGACGACGAGGTCGGCCATCTCCAGGAACGGGTTGGCGCCGGTGACGTGATAGCCAAAGGTGGACTTGATCAGCGGACAGAGCGTCGCCGGCAGGTGCTCCTCGGCCGGGGCGACCATCTTCTCCGAGCCGCCGCACAGGCACACCGGCACGGCGCCGGCGGCAAGGATCACCTCGCGCGGCGCGTACTCGCACATGATGCCGACGATGGGCCTG
Organism: uncultured Planctomycetaceae bacterium; assembly: GCA_964449175.1. GTDB lineage: Bacteria > Planctomycetota > Phycisphaerae > SM23-33 > SM23-33 > CAYUYH01. Next base: position 4,789 of record CAYUYH010000135.1, on the reverse strand, counting down.
CCGGCGGCCTTGGCGGCTGTCGCGTAGTCGTGGCAGTGCTCGATCATTCCGTCGAACCACTCCAGCGGACACTGCGACTCGCCGCGGGCCGACGGCGCCCGCCCGGCGTTGCCCTCCCCTCCACGGCAACCTGTCATCTCTGCTGCTCCTTGCTCTGGCCCGCTGCCGCGGCAGGCGCGGTCGCGCTGCCGGGCGCAGCGGGCAACCTGCCGGTCAGTTCGGCAAGCGACGAGCCCTTGAAGATCGCCTTGTGATCGGCGTCTGTCAAGACCAGCCAGGGCAGCGCGGCGCCGGCGTGCGGCTGCGTCGTCGCCGGCCAGTTGCCCGAGCGGCAACGTAACGTCGTTGTCGGCCGCCTACTTGGCCAGTTGCCCGGCCTCGGCGGGCGAGGCGTGCACGAGCACGAGCTTCACGCCGCGGGCAGCGAGATCGTCGGCCATCGCCGCCGGTCGGACGGCGAGACGGTGATCGAGTAAGGGCTTTCCGAGACGCCGTAGGCCAGCCATTGCTCCTCGGCCGAGCAGGCATCGGCCAGCACAGTAGCGCAGAGGGAAACGGTCAGAAGGTGGAGCGTTGGCGAGGTCATGGCGCCACTCCTTCAGGCAGGTGGTACTGACCCGTCGGCGGCACTGTAACTTATACGTCGCCGCCGCCTTAGGTTCAATGATAATCGCCGCGGATCACTGCTTGCTTAGGTCTATCCAGTACCTCAGCATCTCCTTGCCGGTGCGCTCGGCAGGGCTGCGGCTGGCGAGTTGCCCGCCGCATTTCTCGATGACTCGCTTGGAGGCAGGGTTATCCGCGTTGCATGTCACCAGCACTCTGTGCAGGCCGAGCCGGCGGGCGCGTTCCATCGTCATCGCCAGCAGTCGCGTGGCGTTGCCCTTGCCGCGCTCCGACGGCCGAACGTCGTAGCCGATGTGCCCGCCCTCGTCTTCCAGCGCCTTGGTGAGCTGGTGCCGAAACCGACTTGTGCCGATGATCCGCCGGCCTCGCACGAGCCAGTAGTGGTTGCCCGGCACGTAGCCGGCGGGCAGGTTTCTGCCGTCGGCCCAGTCGCGCCAGCATTGCAGGAGCTGGGCAAAGCTGCCGCCGGCGGCGGCCAGGTCGCCGTGGACGAACGGCTCGCCCGCGGCGCGAAACTCCTCTACGTAGGCGATGTACTCGTCGGCCAGGTTTTCGGTCGGGTCGATGAGTCTGTAGGCGTCCTGCGTCACTGTCCGCTCCGGCGTGCCGGGCATTCTACAGTCTATCCTGATCATCAGAACGCTGTCGTGGCAATCTATGCGGCCCCACTGGGCTTGGAACTCCTCCGGGCTCGTCGGCGTTCTCACAAACCCTGTCTTCTCATACGCCCGTATGGCTCTTGGATTCCTCGCGGACGGCTGCACCATGAAGGTCTTCACGCCCAGCGCCGTGCTCAGATGGGAACAGAGGGCCTCAATGGCGTCGGTCCCGAAGCCCCTGCCGCAGTGGGTCTCCGAGTCCATCCAGATATCTAGCTCGACGCGGTCCTGCTCGTCGATGTCGTTGTACGCGACGACGCCGATCGGCCTGCCGTCCAACTCAATGACGAAGGCGCGCCCGAGCCGAGGAGATTCGTCCGTGAAGTAGTGAGCCTTCCAGTCGTCGCACCATGTTTCGAAGCTCTCGGCGGGTTCACCGGAGAGATGAATCCACCGCGCGATGTCCGACGAGTGACTCCACTCGTAGATCATCCGCCGATCGTCCAACGTGGCCGGCCTTAGTCGGATGAGCTTTCCTTCGATCATTCTCGTGCACCGTACGGCGCAGCCCCGCGTCGGCCGTCGCGATTGTGCCCTTCGGCCCCGGTGGCCAACACCTATTGCCTAGCGCCTTTCCTCAATCCGCAATCCGCAATCCGCAATTATCAGAGGTTCGCCAGGCGTTGGGCCTTGTCGCGTGCGACAAGCGCGTCGATGAGGTCGTCCAGATTGCCGGCGATGATGCGGTCGAGGTTGTAGTTGGCGCCTTCCTTGCCCTCGCCCTTGAGGCGGTGGTCCGTGCAGCGGTTCTGGGGGAAGTTGTATGTGCGGACTCGCTGCGAGCGGTCGCCCGAGCCGATCATCTTCTTGCGTGCGGCGGCCTCGGCGGCGAGCTGCCGGCTGCGGAAGTGCTCGTTGACTCGCAGGGCCAGGATGCGGCGGGCCTTGGCGCGGTTCTTGTGCTGGCTCTTCTCGTCGCGCATGGAGACGGTGATGCCGGTGGGCAGGTGCTCCAGCCTGACGGCGGACTCGACCTTGTTGACGTTCTGCCCGCCGGGCCCGCCGGCGCGGGAGGTGTGCTCCGAAACGTCCTTGTCCCAGTCGATGTCAACGTCGGTGTCCTCACTTTCCGGCAGCACGGCGACGGTCGCCGCGGAGGTGTGGACGCGCCCCTGTGCCTCGGTCTTCGGGACGCGCTGGACGCGGTGGCCGCCGCCTTCGTAGCCCAGCCGGCTCCACACGCCGGCGCCCTTGACCGCAACGATCGCCTCGCGAAAGCCGCCCATGCCGGTCGGACTGGCCGAGATGATCTCGAACTTCCAGCCCTTGCCCTCGCCATAGCGGCGGTACATGTCCAGCAGGTCTGCGGCGAACAAGGCCGCCTCCTCCCCGCCCGTGCCGGCGCGGATCTCCAGCACGACCGAGTCGATGTCGGCGTCATCGCCCATCACCAGCAGGCCCTTGAGCTTCTCCAGCGACTCAGCCGAGCGGCTGGTGAGCGAGTCGATCTCACCGGCGGCGAGGGTCTTCAGCTCCGCGTCGCCGTCGGGGTCGTCCAGGATCGACTGCGCCTCGAGGCGGTGGGCCTCGACGGCCACGAAGGCGCGGTAGGGCTCGACGATCCGCCCCAGCCGGGCGTGCTCCTTGGCCAGGGCGACGTACCTGGTGTGGTCGGCCGACGTCGCCGGGTCGGCCATCTGGGCGGCGACCTCGGCGAAACGCCGGTCCAGCTCGTCGAGCTTCAGCATCAATGAGTTCTCAGCCGCAGCCATGACACTTTCCCATTGGGAGCCTTGCGATTCTCACGACGGCGGCGCCCCGCCGCATGCATACAAAAACGCCGACGTTCCCAGGGGAATCATCGGCGTTGTGCGCTTCAGCCAGCTACTTCTTGCCGGACTTTTTGTCTGCCTTCTTGAAGTACTCGCCGCCGAACTTCCGCTGGAACTTCTCGACGCGGCCCGCGGTGTCCACGAACTTCTGCTTGCCGGTGTAGAACGGGTGGCAATTCGAGCAGATATCCACCTGTATATCGCCCTTGGTCGAGCGGGTCTGGAACCTGTTTCCGCAGGCGCAGGTGACGGTGGTTTCCTGGTACTTGGGGTGTATCTTGTCTTTCATCTCACTTGCCTCTTGGCCCCGCCGCTGTCGACGGGACTCGGTAGTGTATCGGCTGGGAGGAGGAATGCAATTGAATTTCCCGCCGCTGCGGCCTCAAATGCGGCTGCGGAGCGGGCGGGCGCTGGCGGCTGGATTGCCGCCAAGTGCCGCTCGGCACCGCTGAAGGAGCAGCCAATGGCCGGTCTGACTCGACGCGGCTTCATCAAGTCCGCCCTGGGCGCCGCTGGCGTGTACGTGGCGTCCGCGCTGTCCGGGGCAAGCAGGCTGTTCGCTCAGGACGCGCCGGGCGGGCGCAATGCCAAGAGGGTTCCCATGACACCGCAGCAAACCCCGCAGTTCTACGACTCGCGCGATCGGCTGATAAGCTACTACCGCGCCCACGCCCGGTCGATGGGCCTGGCCGCCAAGACGCCGGCTGAGCTTGAGGCATGGTCGGCCGCCGCGAGGGCCAAGTTCATCGAGTTGATTGGGTTCGACCGGCTCACGCCGGCCAAGCCGAACCCGCGAATGACAGGCAAGGTCGATTGCGGCGAGTTCGTCCGCGAGCACTGGCTGATCGACACCGAGCCGGGCGTGACCATGCCGATGTTCATCCTCCGGCCCAAGGGGGCGAGCGGGCCGGCGCCGGCGGTGATCTGCTGCCACGGGCACGGGTCGGGCAAGGATAGCGTCGCCGAGGGGAACGGCTTCGGCGTCCAGTTCGCCCGGGCTGGTATGCTGGCGGTCTGTCCGGACGCGCGCGGCTTCGGCGAGCGGCGAGAGGTGGACGCCCGCGGCAAGGTCGGCGGCAGCTCGTGCACGTTCCTCCAGATGACCGGCCTGCCGCTGGGGATTTCGGTGATCGGCACGCACGCGTTCGACCTGGTGAGGCTGATCGACCACCTGCGGTCGCGCGACGACGTTCGCGGCGACCGCATCGGCTGCGCCGGTTTCAGCGGCGGCGGCTGGCAGTCCCTGGCGACCGGCGCGATCGACGATCGGCTGGCGTGCGTGGTCGTCAGTGCCTACCTGCACCCGGTGGCCGCCCCGCTGCTGTACCGCAAGCACAACTGCGCGTGCAACATGGTGCCACACCTGTGGGAGCTGTTCGACCTGGGCGACATCGCGGCGCTGGTCGCGCCCACGCCGCTGCTGATCCAGACGGGCAAGGCCGACTCGCTGTCCGGGCCGGACGGGGTCGCAAACGTTCAGCCGCAGGTGGATATCGCGCGACAGGCGTATCAGTTGCTCGGCTGCGCCGACCGCATCGGCTTCGACATCCACGACGGCGGGCACCAGTGGAACGGCGCCAAGGCCGTGCCGTGGGTCAGGAACTGGCTGGCGGGGTGACCCAGCCACAGGCCTGCCGCTTGGGGATTTCGGATTGCGGATTGCGGATTGCGGATTGCGGATTGGCAGTTGGGGACGGCGACGTCGTGGCTCACATGTCTTCCGCACTTGAC
>CAYUYH010000134.1:0-7915 GCA_964449175.1 uncultured Planctomycetaceae bacterium | reverse complement strand
CAGGTTGGCATGTCAGTGGGGCCTCGGTTGGGAATCTGAACATCATCGTCGATGGCGAAGGCGTCGACGCTGACGGCAGGAAGTTCGTAGCCATCGAGATCTCCAAGGTCTTCATCGATGGGCCGGACCCCGAGACGGGCGTGATCCCGTCCATCACACTGAACTTCACACAAACAGCCGCTGATGCCGACCTGGCTACGCGGATCTACATAGCCGACGAAACTGTCCTCAACCTCACGGGGACAGACTGGCAATGTTTCAACTGGCAGCTCTTCAACCACGGAACAGCCACGTTCAACCAAGCTCTGACCAACCCCACCGCCGACCCAAACGAGTACGGGTGGCATGCCCTGCCTTATGAAAAGTTCACCTGGTCGGTTGGCGGCGGCTTAGGGTCGGAGGCATTGACTGCGTGGGACGGCATCGTGGCTGATCGGGCGACTTTCTTCCCCGGCGTGGGGGGCGGCAACCTCGTGATCGACATCGAGAACCTTGCTCAGAGCGGTGTCGCCAGCTTCACGTTCAAGGAGCTTGCCGGAAGCGAGCCGATCCCCGAGCCCGCCTCGCTGCTGGTTCTCGGAGCGGGGGCTGTAATGGTACTCTCCGGAAGGCGCCCGCGCCGGTAAGAGACCAAGCAAATTCTGGCCGGTTGTTCCCGACAGAACAGCCAGGGCGGGTTCAGGGCACTGGACCCGCCCATTTTGCTGCGCAGTGGACCTCAACTGCCGCGGCTCCCCCACCGCACGGAGCCCACATGTTGCTCTTCAGACGCATGTACATATGTGCCGACGGCTATGTAGTCTCGCCTTCCAGGCCGAGGGCGGCGGTGATGCGGTCGAAGTCCTCTAAGCTGCCGTAGTCTATAACCACCCGCCCGGTGTGCTTGGCGCGAGCCGGTTGGATCACCACGCGCAGGCCGAGGGCGGCTGACATTCGGTCCTGGAGGTCCAGCAGGTACGCGGGCTTGGCCCGCACGGCGCCCCCAGCCGCTCTTGACCCAGCCGGCGCCGTCGCGGCTGCCACGGCGGCCTCAAGCTGGCGGACGGACATGGCTGTCTTGGCTGCCCTGGTGGCTAGCCGGAGCTGGAGCGCCGGCGAGCCGGTCAGGCCTGCAAGGAGCTTGGCATGGCCGAAGGTCAGGGCCCCTTCCGCGACGAGGGATTGGACGGGATCCTCCAACTCCAGGAGCCGCAAGTAGTTGGCGACCGTTGCCCGCGGCTGTCCCAGCCGCTCCGCTGCCTGCGCCTGGGTCAGGGAGAACCGGTCGATGTACTGGCGGTACGCCTGGGCACGCTCGATCGGGTTCAGGTCCGCCCGCTGGATGTTCTCGACAAGCGCCCACTCCAGCATCTGCTGCGGGGTGGCCGAGCGAACGATGCACGGGACGGTTGCGAGCCCGACCTGGCGCGCGGCGCGAAGCCGACGCTCGCCGGCGACCAGGACAAACGGCTCGTCCTCCCTGTCTGTGCGGGCGACGATCAGCGGCTGGAGGACGCCCTGGCTGGCGATGCTCTGGGCGAGCTCAGCCAAGTTGACGTCGTTGAACTGCCGGCGTGGCTGGTAGGGATTGGGCGTGATCTCGCCGACGGGGATCTCCCGGGGCGTGCCGGCCGCCTCGGGCGGGGCTGGCTGGGGGTGGATTGGGGGCAAGCCGGTTACGTGCTGGTAGGTCTGGTCGTCTGCGGGGGCGGCCGTGGAGTCGGCTATCAGGCTCGAAAGGCCCCTGCCGAGCCGGGGGCGATGTGGTTTGGAGTGGGTGGCCATGCGGGCCTCCTTTCCCGTGTTCGGGGCAGCTCTTCCGTGAATGTTCCACGTGGAACACCCACCTTGACCCTGGGAGCATACCGCCGGCCAGGGAGAACGCAAGAGGATTTCCCGCGACACCGGCAAGTCGCCCAGCCACATCCCCCCGGTGGTTAGGTTCCACGTGGAACAAGGCCCGGCCGCCCCTCGCCGAGAGGGCTAGCCCAACCGCTCCATCCACCTGGCCAGGACCAGCAACGCCCAAAGGCGATGGCTGTGATCCGCCCGCCCGTTCAGGTGGTCGTTCACAAGCCCCGCCAGGGCCTGCGTGCTGAACATCGCCCGCACCTTCTCGCACGGGCTGAGCAGGGCCTCTCGTAGCGGCTCGCGCAACGGCCCGCGCAGCCAGTCGGCCAGCGGCACGCCAAAGCCCCGCTTAGGCCGGGCGAAAACCTCTGGCGGCAGCCAGTCCGCGAACGCCTGCCGTAGCAAGAGCTTGCCTTGCCGTCGGCCGACCTTCTGCTCCACCGGCAGCGACACGCCGGCCGTCACCAGCCGGTGGTCCAGCATCGGCGGGCGCAGCTCGAGCGAGCAGGCCATCGAGGCGATGTCGGTCTTGACCAGCAGATCGTCGGGCAGATACGTCTCGATGTCGTGGAGCTGTGCTGCCGTGACCTCGCTGGGCGCGTCCGCTCGCTCGTACAGGCGGCAGAACCATTGGGCGGGGGCGTCGATGTCGACACCTGCGGCGAAATCCGGGTTGAGCAGGCGAGCCAGATCGTCGGGGCCGAAGAGGCGGCGGTATGTAAAGTATTGTATAGCAAGTGGATACATCATTGCATCCGCGAATCGCACAAGGCGCCGCGCGCCGCTGCGCTCCCGGTGGGGCGCGAAGGGCCGCATGATGGCGGCGGCGAAGCGGATGGCCGCACACGTGAAGGGGCCGATGGTCGCCGCCAGGCGCAAGGCCCGATAACGATCGTATCCGCCGAAGACCTCATCGCCGCCGTCGCCGGTGAGTGCGACGGTGACGTGCTGGCGGGCGAGTTGGCAGATCATCCAGGTCGGCAGGGCGCTGGAGTCGCCGAACGGCTCGTCGTACATCGTGACGATCTTGTCCAGCGCCTCCGCTGGCGCGGGCCGGACGAGAAGTTCTGTATGGTCGGTGCCGCAATGGTTGGCCACGACCGCGGCATCGGCCCGCTCGTCGAAGGCGGGATCCTCGAAGCCGGCCGTGAAGGTCCGCACGCCGCCTGCCTTGCCCACGATCCGGCTCATCGCAGCCACCACGATGGCTGAGTCGAGCCCACCGCTTAGCAGCGCGCCCAGCGGTACGTCGCTGACTAGTCGCGCGCGGACAGACTCGACGACCTGGCTGCGGACCTGCTCGCGGAGTTCATGGGCGCTGGGCGCGGGCAGCGCAAGGGCGGGCCTCCAGTATCGCCGCGGGGCGGGACAGTCGCGGGAGAGGGCCAACATGCTCGCGGGGGCCAGCTTGGCGACGCTGCGGTAGGCGCTGCGAGGCGCCGGGATGTAACCCATGGTACAGTAGACGGTTAGCGATCTGGCATCCGGCTCGGGGGACACCCGCGGATGGGTCAGGAGGGCCTTGGCCTCGCTGGCGAAGATGAGGCGGTCAGGCAGTGCTGCGTACCAGAGCGGCTTTTCGCCGAGTCGGTCCCTGCAGAGCAGCAGCTGCCCTAGGGCGGCATCGTATAGGGCAAAAGCGAACATGCCGTCAAGGTGACGGAGCATGTCGTCGCCGTCGCGGTCGTAAAGGTGCAGGAGCACCTCGGTGTCGCCGTCGGTACGGAACTGACAGCCCTGTATCCCGAGCTCGGCGCGGAGCTGGCGGTAATTGTATATCTCGCCGTTGAACGCGACGACACGTCCGCCGTCGGGGCTGGCCATGGGCTGGTGCGAGCCGAGGGGGTCGATCACAGCCAGGCGGCGGACGCCGATCGCGCATCGCCCGTCCGGCGAGAGGTACGTGGCTTCTTCGTCGGGGCCGCGGTGTGCGAGCAGGCTGGCCATCCGCTTGGCGAGGTGCAGGTCCGCGCGCCCGTCGGCGAAGAGAAACTCTCCGGCGAATCCACACATGCCGAGCATTCTAGCCGACCGGCCGCGGGGATAAAGGGGGCAGTTGCGGTGCCCCCTTGTCTTTGCGGGCCGGGGGACTAGACTGAACGGGGCGGTGAATGAGTGAAGGAGCGGGCATGGCCGAGCAACGCATCAGATCGCTTGAGGACATATGGCCGCTACAGGCGGAGCTGAATCGCAAGGCCGGGATCGACACGTACGCGCTTGGGCAGGCGCTGCTGGCGGCGATGAAGGCGGCCGGCGAGGGCGAGGCCGACCAGGCCACGCGGCTGCGCGTCGGGCGGGCGATGAAGAACCACATCGACGCCCTGGCCGACGAATGCCACGAGATCCAGCACTGCCTGAGCTGGAAGCACTGGTACCGCGAGGCGAAGGAAGGCAGGCAATACGAGCTCCAGGACATCCAGAACGCCCGCGTCGAGGCGACGGACATGCTGTTCTTCTGGATCAGCATCTGCCAGTTGCTGGGCCTGGAGCCGGCGGACATCTACCGGCTGTACGGCGCGAAGCTCGGTATCAACCACGCCCGCCAGGACGCCAACCGCAGCCAGGCTGAACACGCCGAGTACGAGGAAGAGAACCGCAGCGTCGTGTGAGCGGCAGGTGGCTGCGAATCCTGTCTGCGATGCCAGGGCACGGTAATATGCAGGGAGATCGAGGGACAGGGACAGCACGGGGTGTGTTCGCTGCGGAGGTGGCGGCGAATCTTCAGTTGTGCGGGGAACACTATCGGCTGGACGTGGTTGTCGACGGTTTCCCGCCATCTCAACCGGGGCAGTTTGTCCAGGTGCAGTGTCGCCCGCCGCGCCCGCAGGCAAGTGCCGCCGAGGCAGACTGGCCGGAAGACCGCCCGCCGCGGCTGACGCAGCCGGAGTTGGCCGGCGTCGAGCCGCTGCTGCGTCGCCCGCTAAGCCTTGCAGGTAGGGCGACCACCGCCGACGGGCGCGTGAGGCTGACGGTGATCCATCGCGTCGTCGGCGTCGGCACGCGCTGGCTGGCCGGGCTGGCCGAGGGCGAGCCGGTGAGCATACTCGGGCCGCTGGGCAACGGCTTCTCCATCCGCCAGGGCGCGACGCACGCGGCGCTGGTCGGTGGGGGGGTCGGCATCCCGCCGCTCATCTACCTGGCCGGTGAATTGGCGGCTGCGGGCAAGGGGACCGTCGCCTTCACGGGCGCGCGGAGGAGCGAGCTGCTGCCGCTGACGATGGTGCCGGGAGCGCGCGTGGAGGCGAGCGGCAGGCCCACGCCGTGCGTCGCGGAGTTCGCGACCTGCGGGATCGACACAGTCATCGCGACCGACGACGGCTCGGCCGGCTTCCGCGGCTTCATCAGCGACGCGTTCGCGCAATGGCTGGCCAACACCAAGCTGCCGGGTGAAGACCTGGTCGTCTACTGTTGCGGGCCTGAGGAAATGATGCGGGCGGTGGCCGAGACTTCCATCGCAGCCGGCGTGGAATGCCAACTCGCCCTGGAGCGGCACATGGCCTGCGGGATGGGCACGTGCCAATCCTGCGTCGTCAAGACCGCCAGCGACGCGCCGGGCGGCTGGAAGTTCAGCCTCTGCTGCACCGACGGGCCCGTCTTCGACGGCCGCCAGGTGCTGTGGTAGGCCTGCCGGCGCGAGAATCCTATCACGCCGACAACGGCGCAAGTCACGCGGGGCAAAGCGGTTATCCACACGCTACGCGCAGCGAGCGGGAAGTCAATGAACCGCCCCCTGCGATCCGGAGACCAAGGTAGTTGAGATGGGCGAGACGCGCGCAGACCTGATCGACCAGCTGCTGGTGATGGACGCCCAGGACGGCAGCCGGCGGGCGATGCGGCTGCTCGTGGAGCGGTGGCAGGGGCGGCTGTGGCGATACGCACGTCGCCTGGCCGGCGACGAAGCTGCCGCGGACGTAACGCAGGAGACCTGGCTGGCGATCATCAAGGGCCTGCGCCGGCTGCACGACCCGGTCAGCTTTAAGGCGTGGGCGTACCGCATCGCCACGAACAAGGCGCTGGACCATCGCAACGCCCGCAGGCCTGTTGCGCTGCAGGTCGAGCAGGCTAGCGGCGACGCGACCGCCCACGACGTGGACCGCCTGACGCTGGGCGAGTGTTTCGCCCGATTGAAGGCTGCCAGCCGGGCAGTGCTGGCACTGTACTACTTCGAGCACCTGAGCGTCTCCGAGATCAGCGGCGTGCTGAAAGTCCCGGCAGGGACCGTCAAGAGCCGCCTGTACGCCGCCCGCGAGGAGCTCAAGCGACTCTGGCCGGGCGAACCGGCCAAGGAGAGCGAGCAATGAACGACAATGATCTGAAGCGCATCGTCGATGACCGGACTCCCCTCAGAGACGACGAACCGGGCCTGATGCTGTCAATGATCTCCGAGTTTTATAGCAGGAGGATGTTCGCCGTGGCGGCGCTCACATGGGCGTGGGCCCTGCTTTTCATCGCCGTCGGCGTCTTCGTAGCCGTGATGTTCTTCTACTCTACGGCCACACAAGACCACGTCATGTACGCCACGATCTTCGTGACGAGCATGCTCTTCCTCGTTAACGTTAAGATCGCGGCCGGCCAGATGTTGCACCGTCACGGCGTGAAGCGCGAGATCAAGCGCCTGGAGCTGCGCATAGCGGAGCTGACCGAGCTTATGCAGAACAAGTAGGCCCCGGGCACAGGAGACGAGACTGTTCGGCTGTTCGGCGCAGCGCCCCAGCTGTTGTCGTACCGAACGGTCTAACAGTCTACAGCCTAGCAGCCGCGTCTTCATCGCACGCGGAGGCCTTGGTCGCGGAGGTAGGCCTTCAGGTCGCCGATGTCGATGATGTGGAAGTGGAAGACCGACGCGGCCAGGAGGATCGTCGCGCCGGCCTCGGCGGCGTCGGCGAAGTGCTCGAGCTTGCCCGCCCCGCCTGAGGCGACGATAGCCGCGGAGGTCGCCTCCGCCATCGCGCGGATCACCGGCAGGTCGAAGCCCGTCTGGGCGCCGTCGCCGGCCTTGCTGGTCGGCAGGATGACGGGCACGCCGAAGCCGTCGACCTTCTTCGCCCACTCGATCGCGTCGGCCCCGGTGGCCGTGCGCCCGCCGTCGATGTACACCTCGTAGCCTGAGGGCATCGCGGGGTTCTGATCCACGTCGATGGCCACGGTGATGGCGTCTCGGCCGAACTCGGCGATCAGTTCCCCCACGAGCTGCGGGTTGCGGAAGGCTGCCGAGCTGATGGAGACCTTGTCGGCCCCAGCCTCGAGGACGGCTGCGGCGCCGGCGACGTCGGATATGCCCCCGCCGACGGTGAATGGCACGGTCGTCGCCGGCGCGACCCGCCGGACGACCTCGACCATCGTACGCCGGCCCTCCACGGTGGCGGTGATGTCCAGCATGGCCAGCTCGTCCGCCCCGGCCTGGCAGTAGGCCTTCGCGCACTCGACGGGGTCGCCGGCGTCGCGGATGTCCACGAAGTGCACGCCCTTGACGACTCGGCCATTCTGCATGTCCAGGCACGGCTTTTGCCGGATGGTATTTTTTCTTTTGCCGTCTCAGGGGGAGAAGATATGTTGGGGCCCAACCAGGCTCGTTTTCTAGGCTCCATAAGGAAAACATTGCGTCGGGCGTTTGCGGACATACTCATATATCCGGGGGATCAAACACGGTTTTTTGCTGCCAATCAGAAGAATCTTCTCATCGAAGATCCGTCTCTGCTGGCTGATCGAATGATTGAGCGAAACTTGAAGCTGGTCTATATTCGGGAAGATTATCTGGCCGATGCGTTGAATCCCTTCCGTCTTGATTACATGAATTCCATGCTGGAGGGTGTGCCCGAAACGGTTGTCAACCGGGATTTTTCCCCCACCTGTTATTTCCACACCTTGATGTTATGGGCAACGCAATGGCACCCCTTATTACAAAGCTTGCTCAAGACAGTTGCAGCAGTTCCTGTGGGATGGCTGTGGGGTGTTCTTTCAGTTTCAGGGTTGGTCGCGCTGATTTTTTTTGGTATCGGTCCACCGAAGTATGCCGCGGCCGTATCAGGATGTATCCTGATATCCGGGGCCATCGAGATGGTGCTCCAGTTGATTCTACTTTTGG
>CAYUYH010000133.1:0-7945 GCA_964449175.1 uncultured Planctomycetaceae bacterium | reverse complement strand
TCTTCAGTCGGATTGCCTCCCGGGTCATAGCTGTCGGGATCATCAGCAGGATCATGATGATGTTCAGCGTCTTCATCAGGACGTTGAGGTTGTTTGAGACGATCGACACCCTGGCGTCCATCAGGTTGCTCAGCACCTCGGAGTACACCTCCGCCTGCTCGAAGCACTGGTTGTTCTCGATCATCACGTCGTCGAGGAACTCGATCCTCTCGGGGCCGAAGCCCAGCCTGACGGCGTTGACCCGCAGCTTCTCGATCAGCTTGCCGTTGGTGTTGATGGCGTTGAGGTAGTAGACGAGCGACTTCTCCAGGGTGAACAGGTCGAGCAGGTGCTTGTTGCTCATCGCGGTGGAGATCTGGTGCTCAAGCTCGTCGGTGATCGTGTTTATGACCTTCAGGTGCTCCTCGAAGTGAAATATCCTGCGGTAGATGACCTTCAACAGCACGTCGTGAAGGTTGTGGACCTTGGTGAACTGCCTGCCCTCGAACAGCGGCACGTCCTCCGACACGACGACGATCAGGCGGTCGGCGAACAGGAACATGCCGGCCGAATCCGCCTTGAAGAGGTACCCCTCGGCCGAGCAAAAGTTCCTCGGCCTCTTGAAGATCAGCGCGACGTGGTCCGGCTCGAACTCCAGCCGCGCCAGCTCGTCGGGGTCCAGGGCGGAGTTGAGCGTGTGCTCGTCGAGCTTGAGGTCCTGCACGAGGTGCTTCTTCTCAGCCTGATCCGGAGCGACGTAGACGTGCACCTCGCCGTCGCCGGTGTCGCTCCCGACGAGCTTGCCGTCGCGGATTGTCAATTGCCGCAGCATGTCGCGTCCTCTGTGCCCGGCGGCTTCTGCGCCGCGGCGGGAGAAATGCCGAACTGCCGGCAACGCGGAATCATACACACCCCCCGCCCGCAGCCGCAATCATCGCCGCGCCGAAATTTCGCCGGCCGCCTCGCCCGCATGCCTCCGGCGCGACCAGGCCGAGCAGGCCAGGCGGGCGGAATGCCCTTGCTTTGGGGCAACCTTGCTGTAATCTCGGCTGGCGGGTAGCGTTAAGCATGGCGGACCCCTTGGAAGGCAGACCACGGATGACTCAGCAATCCAGCCGCCCCGCCGACCTGCGAGCCGTCGAGCAACTCGCCGCCGCCAAGGGCAAGTTGCTGGCCGAGCTGCATCGCGTGATCGTCGGGCAGGACGCCGTGATCACGCTGCTGCTCCAGGCGCTGCTGTCTCGCGGGCACTGCCTGCTGGTGGGCGTGCCCGGCCTGGCCAAGACGCTGATGATCTCGACGCTGGCGAAGGTGCTGAAGCTGGAATTCAGCCGAATCCAGTTCACGCCCGACCTCATGCCGGCGGACATCACCGGCACGGACGTGATCGAGGAGGACCTGACCACGGGCCGGCGTGCCTTCCGCTTCGTCAAGGGCCCGATCTTCGCCAACATCGTCCTCGCCGACGAGATCAACCGCACGCCGCCCAAGACGCAGTCCGCCCTGCTCCAGGCGATGCAGGAGTATCACGTGACCACGGGCGGCAACACCTACGCGCTCGACCTGCCGTTCTTCGTGCTGGCCACGCAGAATCCCATCGAGCAGGAGGGCACCTACCCCCTGCCGGAAGCCCAGCTCGACCGCTTCATGTTCATGGTGAACGTCGACTACCCCAGCCGCGACGAGGAACGCGTGATAGTGAAGTCCACCACGTCCGAGACCGCCGCCGAGCCGCGAGCCGTGCTCAGCGGGGAGGACATCCTCTCGCTCCAGCAGGTTGTCCGGCGGATGCCCGTCAGCCAGCACATCGTGGACTACACGGTGTCCTTGACGCGTGCGTCGCGGCCGGGCGACGGCAGCGCGCCGGCGTTCGTCGGCAACTACCTGACATGGGGCGCCGGGCCGCGGGCGGCACAGTACCTCGTCCTGGCGGCTAAGACGCGGGCGCTGCTCGCCGGGCGGTTCAACGTCTCGTGCGAGGACGTCCGCGCGTGCGCCCACCCGGTGATGCGGCACCGCCTGTTCACCAACTTCAACGCCGACGCCGAGAGCGTCACCGCCGACCACGTCGTCGACATGCTCGTCAAGGCCGTCGCCGAACCCTCCGGCGCCGACTACCGCCAGTAACCCCTCCGCCGGCCGCCCCGGCCTCCCCTGGCCAGCCCGGCTGAATCCCACAACGTAACACCCTGGAAGTGGTCTCAAAACCATGCTGAAGGGTGGCAGGGCTCCGGTTCGACAGGCTCACCGAAATCTGCCCCGCCACCTGCAACACCTTGAAATTGCACGTGTTGCGCGGTGGGGCCGGAGCCGCACCGCGCCCTAGAGCGGGTTGTTAGACCACTTCCGCCCCAACGCCGCTTAGGCGGCCGACTTTTTCCTGACTTTTGCATAGCAAACTGTGTTTGGTATACGATATATTGTTTTAGTAGGTGAACTTTTGGCCTTCTGCCTGGTCCGCTGCTGTTCGGACCGGAGGTGACGAGATGACTGCCCGTCTGGCCCAGCCGCCCGCGAAGAAGCGGCTCACCCGATCGCTGGAAGACTACCTCGAGGCGATTCTCGTGCTGGTGCGACAAAACCGGGTCGCCCGCGTGCGCGACATCGCGCGGCGGCTCGGCGTGGGCATGCCGTCGGTGACGGCGGCGCTGAAGACGCTCACCAAGCGCAAGCTGGTCAACTACGACCCCTACCAGGTGGTCACTCTCACCGGCCTCGGCCGCGACCAGGCCGAGGCGATCTGCGCGCGGCACGAGACGCTGCGGCGGTTCGTGACGGACGTGCTCGGCATGGACGCCGAGGCCGCCGAGGCCAACGCCTGCCGGATGGAGCACGCAGCCGACGACGCGCTGCTGGCTCGGTTAGCCGAGTTCGTGGAGTTCGTCCACCGCTGCCGCCGCGCGGGAGACGATTGGATCGCGGGCTTCCAGGGTAGCTGCGGCGGCGGGCGGGACGGGCGAGAGTGCTCCGCCTGCGTTCGCCGCATGGCTGCGGACAACTCGAAGCGGCGAGGATAGGCGCATCGCGACGATGACACCGTGAAGGCACTACTGGCAATCTTGAGGAGGGTCGCCGGCGGCAACGGCCGTCGGGGCGGCCAGGCCACGCCGCCGTCGGGCGAGGTCTTACTGGTCGGCAATCCGAACGTCGGCAAGAGCGCCGTGTTCAACTGGCTGACCAGGCGGTACGTGACGGTGAGCAATTACCCCGGCACGACGGTGGCGGTCACGCGGGCCCACTCCCGCCGCTTGGCCGACGCAATGGTGACCGATACGCCGGGGATGTACTCGCTCGTGCCGCTGACGGAAGAGGAGCGCGTGGCGCGGTCGCTGCTGACCGACTCCCCGGCCAAGGCGGTCGTCCACGTGATCGACGCCAAGAACATCCGGCGGATGCTTGCCCTGACGCTCCAGATGATCGAGGCCGGCCTGCCCGTCGTGGTCGCGCTGAACATGTCCGACGAGGCCCGCCGGGCCGGCGTGCTTATCGACACCGAGGCGCTGGAGAGCCGCCTCGGCGTGCCGGTCGTGGCCACCTCGGCCACCAGCGGCGAGGGCATGCGGCAGTTGGCCGAGCGCATCGCTGCCATGCCCGACGAGAGACCCGCGCGGCGGATCGACTATGGCCCGGACATGGAGCAGGCTATCACGCGCGTCGAGGCGCTGCTGGACGGGCAGTCCATGTTGAGCCGGCGAACGCGGGCGCTGCTCCTGCTCCAGGGCGACGCCGAGCATCGCCGCCGGCTGCTCGACGAGCGCGGCGACGACGCCGGCGAGAAGCTCGCGCAGACAACGTGGCAACTGTGCATGACACTCCGCCAGACGCCGCTGCACCAGGTCGCCCTGGCCACCAGGGCTGAGGCGGACAAGGCGCTGGACGGCGTGGCGCAATTTGCCGGCGACGGCGGGAGAGTCGCACTGCGCGAGCGGCTGAGCCGCCTGCTGATGAACCCGTGGACGGGCCTGCCCATCCTGGCCGCGGTGCTGTACCTCGGGCTGTACAAGTTCGTGGGCGGGCTGGGCGCCGGCGTGCTGGTGAACGCGCTGGACGGACTCTTCGAGCGATGGGTGAACCCGTGGGTGGACGGCACGGCCGAGGCTGTCATCCCCTGGGCGGCCGGGCGGGACCTGCTGGCCGGGGACTTCGGCGTGGTGACGCTGGGCCTGCGATACGCGGTGGCGATCGTGCTGCCGATCGTGGGCACGTTCTTTCTGGCGTTTTCCATCCTCGAGGACAGCGGCTACCTGCCCCGCCTGGCGATGATGATCGACCGCATCTTCAAGAAGATCGGGCTGAACGGTCGGGCCGTCATACCGATGGTGCTCGGGCTGGGCTGCGACACGATGGCGACGATGGTCACGCGCACGCTGGAGACCCGGCGGGAGCGGGTGATCGCGACGATGCTGCTGGCGCTGGCGATCCCCTGCTCGGCGCAGGTGGGGGTCATCCTAGGCCTGCTGGCGGCGCATCCGGCGGCGCTTGTGGTGTGGGCGGGCGTCATCGTGACCGTATTCCTGTCGGCCGGGCTGCTCGCGGGCAGGTTCCTGCCGGGCCCGCGCCCGAGCTTCTACATGGAGCTGCCGCCGCTGCGGCTGCCGCGGATCGGCAACGTGGTGGTGAAGACCTACAGCCGAATGGTCTGGTACTTCGCCGAGGTCGTCCCGCTTTTCGTGCTGGCGAGCGTGGCGATCTGGGTGGGGAGGCTGACCGGCGCGTTCCAGGCGGCCATCCGCTTGCTCGAGCCGGCGGTCCGCGCGATCGGCCTGCCGGACTCCGCAGCCGTGGCGTTCCTGTTCGGGTTTTTCCGGCGGGACTACGGCGTCGCGGGGCTCTATGACCTGAACCGCGGCGGGATGCTGACGGGCAACCAGTTGGCGGTCTCGGCGGTCACGCTGACGCTGTTCCTGCCGTGCGTGGCGCAGTTGCTGATCATGATCAAGGAGCGCGGGTGGAAGCTAACGCTATGGGTGACGGCTGGGATAGGTGTGCTGGCGTGGCTGGTTGGTTTCGCGTTGAACCTGGTGTTGGTGGGGCTGGGGGTGCAGCTATGAAATGTGCGTTCTGCGGAAGGGACTTCGACGCGTCGGCGGCGCGCGTGGCCTGCCGCGCATGCGCGATGTTCGGCGGCTGCCGCAAGGTGCGCTGTCCGCACTGCGGGGCAGAGGCGCCGGCCGAGCCGAGGCTAATCAGATGGTTTCGCAGTTGGTGGGAGCGACGTCATGGTCGATCAGCCAGTTGAGGAATTGCTGGAGCGGCTGTACCTCGAGCAGGTCGAGGGCGACGC
Source organism: uncultured Planctomycetaceae bacterium (assembly GCA_964449175.1). Lineage (GTDB taxonomy): Bacteria > Planctomycetota > Phycisphaerae > SM23-33 > SM23-33 > CAYUYH01. The sequence continues at coordinate 2,682 of CAYUYH010000133.1, read as the reverse complement.
GCCCTCGGCCGAGCCGCCGCCGGCCGACGACGTAGCCGCCGGCCAGGCTGCCGGTCTGCTGCGGGCGGGACCGGATGGCCCCCTGCTCACCGAGACCGGCCTGGCCGCCGCAACCAGCGTCATCCGCCGCCATCGCCTGGCCGAGTGCCTGCTGGTGAACGTTCTGGCCATTGGGGGCCAGGAGATGGAGGATGACGCGTGCGTATTCGAACACATCATCGAGCCGGCGCTGGAGGAGAAGATGTGCTCGCTGCTGGGACACCCGCCCCGCTGCCCGCACGGCAAGGCGATCCCGCCGGGGCCCTGCTGCGGCCGGGACCGTACCGGCCAGCCGGCGGACGTGACGCCGCTAAGCGAAGGGCAGGTCAACCGCGACGGCACTGTGGTGTTCCTCTCGGCCCGCGACCAGGGCGAGGTGCAGAAGCTGATGGCCATGGGGGTGCTGCCGGGCGAGTCGATCCGCCTGCTGCGGCGGTTCCCCAGCTACGTCTTCCAGGTGGGGCTGAGCCAGTTCACCATCGACCGGCAACTGGCTGAGCGGATCCAGGTGCGCTGGGAGCAGCGGCCGGGCGAGGGGCCGGGGGCCGGTACGGGCGGTGCGGGTGCGGGTCGGCGGTGCCGGCGGCGTCGGGGCAGGCCCGGCAGATAGGCGCACCGGACCGGGCGTCAATCCCGCGCGGCGTACTTGACCGGGTCGGTCGCGCCCGCGGCGGCGAAACCGGCCAGGCGGAGGCGGCAACTGTCGCACCTGCCGCAGGCCAGGCCGGCCGGCGTCGGGTCGTAGCAACTGTGCGTCAGCGAGTAGTCCACCCCCAGCGACAGGCCCGTGGCGATGATCTGGGCCTTGGTCATCTCGATGAGCGGCGCGTGGATCGTGTAGCGCCCCCCGCCCCCCTCGGCCGCGGCGGTGGCCAGGTTGGCCAGGCCCTCGAACGCGGCCACGAACGCCGGGCGGCAGTCGGGATAGCCGCTGTAGTCCACCGCATTGACGCCGATGAAGATGTCCCACGCGCCCAGCACCTCGGCGTAGCCCAGCGCGACGGCCAGGAAGATCGTGTTGCGCGCGGGAACGTACGTCACGGGGATTGCGGATTTCGGATTGCGGATTGCGGATTGAAGATTGGCGGCGCCTGCGAAGGTCATGCGGTCCTTGGGCACGGGGATTGAATCGGTGAGCGCGCTGTGGCCGAAGCCTCCGTCGGCGGTGAGGTCGAGGCGCACCACGCGATGGCTGGCCGCGGCGCCCGCTTCGGCGACGGCTATCGCCGCGCGCAGCTCGAACCGATGCCGCTGGCCATAGTCGAAGCTCAGCGCGTGGCAGGTGAAGCCCTCCTTCCGGGCGAAGGCCAGCACCGTCGCGCTGTCCAGCCCGCCGGAAAGCAGCACCACCGCCGGTTTGCCCGCCTTCCCGCTCACGCCCCTGACGTTACACACCGTTGAGTTCTGTTTCAACGCCTGTATGCTGTAGGCGCGGGCCGCGCGCCCGCGGAGAGGAACCGTGGCCAAGATCGACACATTCGCCAACCCGCACCCCCGGCGGCAGTACGTGATCCGCCACGTCGCGCCGGAGTTCACCAGCCTGTGCCCGAAGACTCACCAACCGGACTTCGGCACGATCGAGGTCGAGTACGTCCCCGCGCGGCTGTGCGTCGAGCTGAAGAGCCTGAAGCTCTACCTCCAGGGCTATCGTCAGCGCGGCGTGTTCTACGAGGACGTGGTCAACCGCATCCTGGACGACCTGGTGGCCGCGTGTCGGCCGAGGCGAATGACCGTGACGGGCAGCTTCACGCCGCGCGGCGGCATGCACTCGGTGGTGACCGCGAGCCACGAGAAGAGCGCGCCCAAGAGAAAGCGAAGATGAACCGTCGCCTGGTCAGCCGCGTCGTGGCCGTGGGGTTCTTCATCGCCGTGGTGGCCCTGGCGGTCACGGGGTTTCTAGGCCGCAGTCGGCTGAGGGTGTATGGCAGCTCGCCTGTCGGGGTGATGGGGACCAGTTGCACGCTCCAGGCTGTCGCCCCGGCGGATAAGGCGGACGCGGCGGCCGAGGCGTTGGCGGGGGCGGAGGCGGCGTTGCGGGCGGTCGAGGCCCGCATGAGCGTGAAGCTGGAGTGGACGGAGATATCTCGGCTGAACGCGGCGGGCGCCGGCGAGCACGTCCCGCTGAGCGACGACAGCCTGACTGTCCTGTCGGCGGCGCGGCGGGCGGCCGACGAGACCGGCGGCGCGTTCGACGTGACGTGCCGGCCTATCATCGAGCTGTGGAAGGCCGCCGCGAAAGCGGGCGAGCCGCCCACCGGCGAGCAGTTGGCCGCCGCACGCGCGGAGTCCAACTGGGGCCAGATCACACTGGACGCCGACGGCGCGGTCAAGTCGGCCGACACCGCCTGCGTGGACCTGGGCGGGCTCGCCAAGGGCTATGCGCTGGACCGGGCGGCCGAGGCCATGCGCGAACGCGGCGCGTGCGGCGGGCTGGTGGACGTCGGCGGCGACATCCGCTGCTTCGGGGGGCGGGCGGACGGCCGGCCGTGGCGGGTCGGCATCCGCGACCCGTTCGACCCAGGCAGCCAGAAGATGCTCGCGACGATTGCGATCGAATCCGGCGCGGTCTGCACCAGCGGGAACTACTTCCGCTACTCCGAGATCCAGGGCCGGCGCTACCGCCACATTATCGACCCCCGCGGC
>CAYUYH010000132.1:0-8027 GCA_964449175.1 uncultured Planctomycetaceae bacterium | reverse complement strand
GCTGGTACCCAGGCCGCTACCCTTGGGGATGGCTGCCAGCGTGGTCAGCTCAATGCCGCCGCCGAAGCGCTCCAGCATCCGCCGCAGCGTTATGTCCTCGGGCCAGTCCGCGAACTGCGGCGAGAAGCCGCTCAGCGCCAGCGCCGCCTTGGCCAGGGCGAAGCCGCTGGTGGCCTGCCGGTAGTCCAGCAGCTCGTCCAGCTCGGAGATCTCGATCCGAAGGCCCAGGTCGATCGAGCCGATGCGGATGACCGGATCGTCGATGACCCGCGCGTACGCCTGGATGGGCGGCTGGCCGTTGAGGTTCACGGCGGCGTTTATCACGCACCCGCCGTTCTCGAGAGAGTAGGGCGGCGTGTCGGTCCATCCGCCGCCCATGTCCAGCCTGGCCGGGGCACGGCCCCAGACGATCTCGTCGCTGCGGAGCGCGCTGGTCGGCGTGCGGTGGCGTCGCACGCGGCTGGAGACAATCGCCCTGCTGAGGTGCCCGTACGCGGCGGCCTTGGCGGCGGAGGCCCACTCGGCGACGGTGGTGTTCTTGTCCGGCAGCAGGTTCAGTGACGCCAGCCAGGTCTGCTCCGCCGGCTTTAGGCCGGCCTCGAGGCCCGGCAGCACGCCGAGCAGCTTGGCCTGCCCGTCGGCCAACGTCTCGACGGCGGACGCAAGCGTGTGTATGACCCGCGGGAAGACGAACGCGCCGGCCTTGTCCGCCTGGTCTGCCCCATCGTGGTGCCACCGCGCCTCTGCCAGCACGCGACAGGCCAGCGCGTCGCGGTCGGCGGCCGATGCGAGCACGTGGCCTAGCTCAGCCGCGGAAAAGCCGCTGGCCAGGCGGAACAGCCTGCGGCAGGAGGCAGCCGTGCTCTCCGCCCATAGCTGCTCGCGCCGGCGGAAGAACGCCTGCTGGTCGGCGAGCGTGGCGATCTCGGCCAGGCTATAGCGATCGGCCGCCAGCCACGCGGCCTTCTGCTCGGCGGTCGCCGAGGCGAGGTCGAACATCCACAGCCACTCGCCCCAGCGGTCGGGGGCGCCCTCGGCGGGGAACAGACGAGCGCTCCACGCTGTCCGCTGCGATGCGGGCAGCTTCGCGTCCCAGACGTCCGCGGGCGAGGCGCCGACGGCCGCCAGCCAGTCGCCGATGGGCACGGCGCAGAAGGTCGCGCCACCCTCGACGGTCTCCTTGAAGCCGTCACTGACGCCATAGCACCGGACGAACCAGGCGGCCTTGCCTTGGCGATCGGCCCCGGCGGTCACGTCCAGACACGCGCCCTCCGGCAGCCACACAGGCCGGCCTACGTCCACGCCAGTCAGCACGTTGCCACCGGCAAGGGCCACCGCGGCGAAGATGTGGCAGGCTTCAACCCAGCCGCTGCCGCCGGAGATGGCGCCCTTGCCCTCCAAATGCGTGTTGATGCTCAACGGGCGGACCAGCTCAGCCGTGCCGCGATCGCCGGCCAGCAGCTGCTCGCCGCTGGAGATAATCTCCGCCGTCGCGCCGAAGTGCAGGAAGCTGCACTGCGGCACGACCTGCACGGCGAAAGGCAGTTGGCCGATCACGTCAAACGCCGCGTTCAGGGTCTCGGTGTCCCATCGCGAGCCGCTGCGCGCGGCGCCGGCTGCGTGATGGGCCGGCGACGCCTCCGCCCCCAGCGCGCAGCACACCTCGCGATAGAAGTCCATGCCGTGTTCGTCGATGGCCTCGGCGATTGGCCCGGCGAAGTACAGTCTCCCTTCCGTGCAGGCCAGGCCGCACATGTCCAGCAGTGTCGCGGCTGCCGCTGCGTCGAAGCTGATCACGCCGATGTCGAGTATCGACTGGCCATAGCGATCGACGGCGCCGCCGCGGGTCTGCTCGTCGACGGACGGCTTCTGGAGGAACAGTCGCACTCGGCCTTCGCTGTCGGTGCAGTACACGCCGTGTCGGCTGGCCTGGTCGGGCGAGGCGAGGCAGCCCAGCCCGGTTATGCCAGGGCGGTCCAGCTTGACCACCGACGGGTCGAAGCCCAGCAGCACGTCGCCTGCGGTGATGACGACCTGCCCGGCGCCGTCCGGCGCGGGCGGCAGGGCGAGGTACGTGCCGATCTGGCGGTCGAACAGGGTGGGGGCAAGGGCGCTGTCGGCCTCGCCGGGGGTGGGCACGAACAGCTTGCCGCACGGTCCGTAGGCCGGCAGCCGGCGCGAGTCGCCGCCGGCGTGGACTATCAGCACGCGCAGATCAGCCAGCGCCGCCTGCCAGGTGCGTCGCCCGCCCCGCCCGGCAAGGTTGGCCAGCCGGCGGGAGAGCACCTCCTTCAGGCAGTGCATCGTGCTGCCGCCGCTGCCGACTCGCCTGCCGCCGGGGTCGGGCACCACCATCACTTCCCGCACGCCAACCAGCAGGCCGAGCCTGCGACGCAGCGCCAGTTGCGAGCGGTAGGCTGAGCCCTGCTCGTCGTTGGAGGCTGTGACTATCAGGTAATCCCAAGGCTGTGCTATCGTGGACATTTCTCACCAAGGTCGGCCGGGAGAACGGCTGCCGGCGGTTTGTGACAGGTACGTCGGCGCCGGGCCAATCGGCCGGACGCCCGACGGGCGAATTCCACTGGCGGCAGTGCCGCCGGGCCCGTAGATACGTATAGCGTAACGTAAGGTCGTCATTTTGCCGACAGCAAACATGGCAAGCAAGCAGCCAACCGCTGCCCGCAGCAAGTCAGCCACGAATGAACAAGACCGGCGAAAACCCCTCGAACTCCGGCGCAGCCGACCTGGCGCAACTACTGGTCACAAATCAGGTTGTCGGCCCGCTGAACGTCGAGCTGCTGGCCGACCTCTCCGCTGCCGGCGTGCGGTGCGAGGTGCTGACCGGCTGGGTGGACGCCGAGGGAGGCGCGGACCTGGGCTTTGAGGTGCTGCCGGCGGCGAGGCTGATCAAGGCGCCGGCGTGGAAGCGGCTGTGGACGTGGGGCCTATTCACGCTACAGGCGGTCGCAGCGGCCGTGCGGCGCCGACGCTCGCCCGTGCTGGTGACGACCAACCCGCCCTTGCCCGTGCTGCTCATGCCGCTGCTGCGGCGGCTGCTGGGCGTGCGCTACGTGCTGCTGATCTATGACATCTACCCCGACGTGATGGAGCGGATGGGCCGATGCCGCACCGGCGGACTCATATCGCGGCTGTGGCGGGCGCTGAGCAGGCGGGCGATGCTGGCCGCCGAGGGCGTGATCACGCTGGGCGATCACATGGCTGACACGCTCCGCGCCCACCTGCGGGCCGGCGACCGCGTGGACATCGAGGTCATCCCCAACTGGGCTGATACCGGCTTCATCCGCCCGCTGGCCAAGGCGGACAACCCATTCGCCCGCAAGCATGGCCTGGTTGACAAGTTCGTCGTCGCCTACAGCGGCGCGCTGGGCGCCACGCACGATACGAACTCGATCATCCACGCGGCCGAGCAGCTCCGCGACCTGGCCGACGTGCACTTCCTGATAATCGGCGGCGGCACGCGCTGGCGGGAGATGAACGATATGGTGGCCGAACGCGGGCTGGAGAACCTGACGCTGCTGCCGCTTCAGCCGTTCAGCGCGCTGCCGCACACACTGACGGTTGCGGACGCCGCGATCGTCTGCCTTGACGAGGGCTATGAGGGCGTGTCCGTGCCGTCGAAGACCTACTACTGCCTGGCGGCTGGGGCGGCGATACTGGCTGTCAGCCCGGCCGGCACCGAGCTGACGGACCTGGTGGCCGAGCACCGCTGCGGGCTGCACATCCCGCCCCGCAGCGGGGAGAAGCTGGCCGAGGCCGTCCGAAAGCTCCACGACGACCCCGGGCTGCTTGAGTCTTTCAAGGCTGCCGCCGTCGCCGCGGCCCGCGAGCACTTTGACCGCCGCCCCGCGACGACGCGATACCTCCGCTACCTGGCCCGGGCGTTCGCCGCCGGGAAAGTTCAGTCCGGCTGAACCGTTAGCCGATAATGACGTAGGAACCCTAAACCGCGGACAGGAGAGGTGTTAATGCCAAAGAAGGCATTGGTCACGGGCATCACCGGCCAGGACGGCAGCTACCTCGCGGAGCTGCTGTTGGCCAAGGGCTACGAGGTGCACGGCGTCATCCGCCGGTCCAGCTCGTTCACGACCCAGCGGATCGAGCACCTCTACCACGACCCGCACGAGTCGGGCACTCGCCTGCTGCTGCACTACGGCGACCTGACGGACGGCGCGGGCCTGCGAAACGTGCTGACGGCGGTGCAGCCCGATGAGGTCTACAACCTCGGGGCGCAGTCCCACGTGCGGGTGAGCTTCGATCAGCCCGTGTACACGGTGCAGACCGACGCGGTCGGCACGCTGCGCCTGCTCGAGGCCATCCGGGACACCGACCTGCCCGCGCGCTTCTACCAGGCCTCCAGCAGCGAGATGTACGGCAAGGTCGCCGAGACGCCGCAGAGCGAGAGCACGCCGTTCTACCCCCGCAGCCCCTACGGCTGTGCCAAGGTGTTCAGCTTCTGGCAGACGGTGAACTACCGCGAGGCATACGGGATGTTCGCGTGCAACGGCATCCTGTTCAATCACGAGAGCCCGCGTCGCGGCGAGACCTTCGTCACGCGGAAGATCACCCGAGCGGCCACGCGGATCAAAGAGGGCCTGCAGGACAAGCTGTTCCTCGGCAACCTGGACGCCAAGAGGGACTGGGGCTTCGCCGGCGACTACGTCGAGGCGATGTGGCTGATGCTCCAGCAGGAGACGCCCGACGACTACGTGGTGGCCACCGGCGAGACGCACAGCGTGCGGGAGTTTCTGGAGCAGGTGTTCGGGCGATTGGGCCTGGACTGGCAGGAGCACGTGGAGATCGACCCGCGCTACTTCCGCCCGACCGAGGTGGACGTGCTGCTCGGCGACCCGGCCAAGGCCCGCAAGCAGCTCGGCTGGCAGCCCAAGGTCACCTTCGAGGACCTGGCCAGGATGATGGCCGAGCATGACTGGGAGATCGCCAAGGAAGAGCGCGTGATCGCCGATCACCGGGCCAGGAACGGCAAGAAGTGACTCCCGCCCGCGCGGGCGGCCAAGCACGAAACATGGACCTGACTAAACAGCGAATCGTCGTCACGGGTGGGGCGGGCTTCCTCGGCCGATTCCTCCAGGCTGAGCTGGTCGCCGCCGGTGTGGATTCAGCCAAGATACTCGTGCCGCTGATCGAGGACTACGACCTGACGAAGCGGGCGGACGTCGAGCGGATGTACGCGGACATGATCCCCACGGTGGTGATTCACCTGGCCGCGGAGGTCGGCGGCATCGGCGCCAACCGCGCCAACCCGGGGCGGTTCTTCTACGCGAACATGGCCATGGGGTTGCACCTGATCGAGCAGGCCCGCCTGGCGGGCCTGGCCAAGTTCGTCCAGGTCGGCACGATCTGCGCATATCCCAAGTTCACCCCCGTGCCGTTCCAGGAGGAAAACCTCTGGGACGGCTACCCCGAAGAGACCAACGCGCCGTATGGCATCGCCAAAAAGGCGTTGCTGGTGATGCTCCAGGCCTACCGGCGGCAGTACGGGCTGAACGGGGTCTACCTGTTGCCGGTCAACCTCTATGGGCCTGGCGACAATTTCGACCCGGCCACCAGCCACGTGATACCCGCGCTCGTGCGCAAGTTCGTCCATGCCGTCGACGCCGGCGAGAGCCAGGTGGAGGTCTGGGGCACGGGCTCAGCAAGCAGGGAGTTCCTCTACGTGGAAGACTGCGCCAGGGCGCTGGTCGCCGCGACGGGGAGGTACGACGGGGCCGAGCCGATCAACGTCGGCGCGGGCTTCGAGATCACCATCCGCGCCCTGGCGGAGAAAATCGCTGAGCTGACCGGCTTCACGGGTGAGCTTGTCTGGGACAGCTCCAAGCCCGACGGCCAACCGAGGCGTTGCCTGGACACCAGCCGGGCCGAGCGGCACTTCGGCTTCCGCGCGCGGATGAACCTCGACGACGGGCTCCGCCGCACGATCCAGTGGTGGCGGGAGCAGAAGCCTTCAGCCTAGGTCACGTCGCGGCCCCTCCGCGATCGCCCGGCGGCGGCGCGGCTGTGCACAGTCAGGAACCACACGGTTGACACCGCCCCAGCACGTCCAGAGCGAGCCGAACTGGCCCGAAGCCACGCACCGCCGGGCGGCGACCATCGCCAACCTGGTTCATCAGTACGTCACCATCGTCGTGATGATCGTCAACGGCCTGGTCCTGCCGCCGCTATATCTGAAGTACATCGGGCTGGGCCTCTACGGCGCCTGGCTGGCGTCGGGGGACATCGTGGCCTGGCTGACGGTGATGGAGGCGGGCGTGAATGACCTCATCCGCCAGCGGTCGGCCCGGGCATACGGCGAGCGGGATGTCGCGGCGTTGGGCGAGGTGATCGGCACGGGCCTGGCTGTGAACACGGCCATCGCCTTGCTGCCGTTCGCGGTGGGCGTGTGCCTCGCGCCGATGGTGCCGCCCATCTTCGGCGTCACGGGCGGCGAAGCGGACGCGCTGAGGGCGAGCTTCGCCATCGCGTCGCTGGCGGTGACGTTTATGCTGATCGCCAGCGGGCCCGGCGCCGTCCAGCAGGGGCTCCAGCGGAACATCAGCCATTGCGTGATCTATGTCATCTCGTCGGTCATAGGCATAGCCGGGACGGTGGTGATGCTGGTGTCCGGCTGGGGGCTGGTCTCCATACCGGCGGGGCTGCTGCTGCGATGGGTGATCGGCGCGGTGCTGTACTGGGCGTACATTGTCGTCTTCGTCAAGTACGTTCTGCGCATCAGGCCCACCGTCTCGCGCAGCCAGGCGCGCACGTTCGCCCACCTGACCGGGTGGACGCTGTCGAGCCGGCTGGCCCGCGCGCTGGGCACCAACTCCGACCGATTCCTGGTAGGCGCCATACTTGGCAAGGAGATCACGCCGATCCTCAGCTTCACGGCCCGGGGCTGGGAAGTCGTCCGGATGTTCGTGGAGCGCGTGGGCATGGCCTTCATGCCCGGCCTGGCGCACCTGCACGGCGAGGGCAACGTCAAACAGCTCCGCGCGATCTCGCTGAAGCTCGTGCGCGTGGTAGCCGTCGCGATGGCCATCGGCTGCGGCGGAGTGCTGGCGATGAATCGCGGCTTCATGACGCTCTGGCTAGGCCAGGACCGCAGCAACCTGTTTGCCGGGGCGGCGTTCAACAACCTGCTCGGCGGCGCGATGTTCCTGATGGTGATGGCCTTGACGCTGCGGCAGGTGCTCTTCGCGATGGGCAAGGTCAAGGAAACCTCAGCCGCTGAGCTGATCAACAGCCTGGTGCGGACGGGACTACTGCTGGCCCTGCTGAGCGCGCTGGGTCTGGTTGCGGTGCCCATCACGATAATCTTGGCCGTGCCGGCCGTGATGGTGTGGTATTTCGTGCGGCTGTGGGCCAGGCAGTTGTCGATATCAGCGAAGGAGCTGCTCGTCGAGCTGCGACGGGGCGCGGTAGTGTTGCTGCCGGTGGTCCTTCTCGCCTGGGTTTGGGGCCACCTGCCTCAGCCCTGGCTGGCGACCGACAAGGCCAAGTTGGTCCGCTGGCTGCTGCTGCTGCTGTCGGGAGCGGGCTACGTTGCCGCCGCGGTGGCGATCGTGATGATACTGGACAAAGGCAGTCGGCAGTTCGTCGCGGCGCCGGTCAAGGCCGTGCTGGCGAAAGTCGGCATCGGCCGCGGCAGACGAGCAGGGAAGGGCGGCGATGAGTGAGCGGCTCAAGCAGCTTGTGCGGAACTCGCGGCTATACTGGCCCATCCTGAAGCGCCGGGCCTGGCGATTCGATCGCACGTATCGCCGCCGCCGGGACCACTATTGTCGGCTGCTGGAGCAGCGCGGGCTGGCCTACGACGAGGCCGGGACCATCGAGGCGATTCGCCGCCGGTTAGCCGACCGCGGCCACTCGCCGGCCCCGCGAAAGCTCGGCGAGATTCGCACATTCGCGATCGTGGGCGAGTACACCTGGCACCCGGTTCTGCTGCGGGAGCTGACGGCGCTCGGGCCGGTGCACAACTGCGACTACGCCCCGTTCGATCTGCCGCACTC
>CAYUYH010000131.1:0-8174 GCA_964449175.1 uncultured Planctomycetaceae bacterium | reverse complement strand
GCGCGAACTTTTTGTGGCGCAAGCCATTACCGCAATGGCGCATAATCCCCGTGAGCACGGGGATGGTGTCTGAGACCTCGCGTTGAGCGCCGACCTATCTCCCACCTCACGGTGGGGGCTTCAACGTCCCAAGGCCTACGGGCGCGGGAATTTGCTTGTTCCGACGCCGCAGGTGGGTATAATCCCGCGTTCCGGTTGCCCAGACCGGCCCCACCGGGCCATAGGAGATACTAAGTGGCGCATTCTGTCTCAGCCAAGAAGCGTGTTCGTCAGAACACGAAGAGGCGGGCGAGGAACCGCCGGCGCAAGGACCAGGCCAAGCAGACCGTCAGGCAATTCGACGATGCCGTGCGGTCCGGCGACGCCGACAAGGCGGCCGCGCAGCTTCGGTCGGTCTACAAGAAGCTGGACCAGTTGGCCGGCAAGGGCACGATCCACAAGAACGCCGCCGCCCGCAAGAAGTCCCGCCTGGCCAGGAGACTGGCCAGAGCCAAGGGCGGGGCATAGGGGCCAGACCGGTCGGAGTCGCGCCCCGGACGCGCGAGCCGCATGGCCCGGCCGGGCGGCTTGGTGGGGGCCTGGGTCCACTGTCAGAGGCGGCAAGGGGGCAGACTCAAGGCGGTCGCATCATGGCCGTTGACCAGGGTAAGTTCGTCAGCCGCGCGGGCGATAAGCTCAACGCCGCCCTGGACGCCTTCGACATCGATGTGGCGGGGACGGTCTGCGCGGACTTCGGCTGCAACATCGGCGGGTTCACCGACTGCCTGCTGGCCCGCGGGGCGGCGAAGGTGTATGCTATCGACACCGGATACGGCACGCTCGCCTGGCGGCTGAGGCGCGACGGGCGCGTCGTCGTGATGGAACGGACCAACGCCCTGCACGTCGAGCCGCCCGAGCCGGCGGACCTGGTCGCGATAGACGTGGCCTGGACGGCGCAGGAGACGATCATCCCGCCGGCGATGCGATGGCTGAAGGGCCCGGCGGGCCTGGTCGTCTCGCTGCTCAAGCCGCACTACGAGCTGGCGAAGATGTCCCGCGTCAAGCCCGCCGCCGCGATCGACGACGCCAAGGCCCGCGACGTGTGCCTGGAGGTCTGTCGGCGCCTGTCCGAGATGGGCTGTCCGCCGGCGGCTGTGACGCCCTCGCCTCTGCGGGGCAAGGGCGGCAACATGGAGTTCCTGCTGTTGTTGCGGGCGAGTTGTGCCGGCGGGGCGGGCGGACCGGCCGCCGCGAATTGACACAACACTTGTTGACGGCGGTTTTTTGGATAAATAGAATTGCCGTCCATGGAAGGACACATCGGCCCGTTCGGGAGGTACTTGGTTCTGCGCCATATGAAACGGGAAACCAACCATGAGTGAGATTCGAGTAGCCGTAGCCGGCGTGGGCAACTGCGCGTCCGCACTGATCCAAGGGATTCACTACTACGCGCGGTCAATGGCCGACGGCGGCAGCGACGGAGCCGTGGGCCTGATGCACCCGATGCTGGGCGGCTACGCCCCCGGCGATGTCAAGATCGTCGCGGCCATTGACATCGACCGGCGAAAGGTCGCCCGACCTCTGCACGAAGCGCTCTTTGCGCCGCCGAACAACACGAAGGTCTTCTTCGACGACTTTGCCTACGACGACGTGGCTGTGACCATGGGCAACGTGCTTGACGGCGTCAGCGACCACATGGCCGGCTACCCGGACCACCAGCGATTCCTCCCGGCCGACGCTCCGCAGGCGACGGCCGCCGACGTCGAGAGGCTCCTGCGCGACAGCGGCGCGGAAATCCTGATGAACTACCTGCCCGTGGGCTCGCAGCAAGCCACCGAATTCTACGCCGAGTGCTGCCTGGTGACGGGCGTGAGCCTGATCAACTGCATCCCCGTCTTCATCGTCTCCGATACCGCCTGGGCGAAGCGTTTCCGCCAGGCGGGCATCCCGTGCATCGGCGACGACGTCAAGGCCCAGGTCGGCGCGACGATCGTCCATCGCGTCCTGGCCAGGCTCATGCACGAGCGCGGCGCGAAGATCGACGCCACATACCAGCTCAACACCGGCGGCAACACCGATTTCCTGAACATGCTCAACCAGTCGCGCCTGGCCAGCAAGCGGATATCCAAGACCGAGGCCGTCCAGTCGCAGCTCGACGTGCCGCTGCCCGAGGACCAGGTGCACATAGGCCCGTCCGACTACGTGCCCTGGCAGAAAGACAACAAGGTCTGCTTCCTCCGCCTGGAGGGGCGCGGCTTCGGCGGCGTGCCGCTGAACATGGAGCTGCGCCTCAGCGTGGAGGATTCGCCCAACTCCGCCGGCGAGACGATCGACGCGATCCGCTGCTGCAAGCTCGCCCGCGACCGCGGGCTGGCCGGGCCGCTCAACGCCGTCTGCGCCTACACCATGAAGCACCCGCCTATCCAGTACACCGACGCCAAGGCCAGGGAGATGCTGGAGGACTTCATCGTCCAGATCAGCGGCGGCGACGAGGGCGAAGGCGCGTACGAAGGCCAGGGCGCCGCGGCCCCGCGGCAAGTCAAGCCGGTCGCCAAGTAGCCCCCGCCGCGGCCGCGGGACCAGCCGCCGATCCCGCCCTACCTGCCCGCGGGCCAAGCCGGTACAATGCCCCCCATGCATGCGCCCCAGCGAGTTGTGGTGTTCCTGCCCAACTGGGTCGGCGACGCGGTGATGGCCACCCCCGCCCTCCGCGCGCTGCGCGAGCGCTTCGCCGGGTCGCACCTCTGCTACCTGGGCCGGGCGACGCCGCTGGAGACGCTGGCCGGGCTGGCACTGCCCGACGAGACCGTAACCGTCCCGCCGGGCGGCGGCGTCTGGCGACTGGCTGGGATGCTGAGGAAGGGAGACTTCGACCTCGCCGTGCTGCTGCCGAACAGCTTTCGCTCGGCCCTGGTCGCCCGCCTGGGCGGCGTGCGATGGCTGGCCGGCTACACCAGGGATGCGCGGGGCTGGTTGCTGCACATCACACTGTCGCCGCCGCGCGACGAAGCCGGCCGGCTCGTCCCCGTCTCCGCCGTGGACTACTACATCGGCCTGGCCGAATGTCTGGGGGCCAAGTGCCCCTCGCGCCGCATCGGCCTTGCCGTCACCGACGACCGCGCCGCACAGGCCGACAAGCTGCTCACCGACGCCGGCCTGGCCGACGGTCGGCCGCTGGTGATGCTCAACCCGGGCGCGTCCTACGGCGTCAGCAAGATGTGGAAGCCGGCCCGATACGCCGCCCTGGCCGACGAGCTGATCGACCGCCGCGGCGCGGGAGTCATCATCAATGCCGCGCCGAGCGAGCGAAAGATCGCGCGGAAGGTCGCCGCCGCGATGCGACACGCCGACGCGCTGAACCTCGCCGACCGCGCCAACTCCATCGGCCTGGTCAAGGCACTGGCCGCCCGGTCCGCGCTGGTGGTCACCAATGACACCGGCGCCCGCCACATCGCCGCCGCCCTCGGCGCCGCGGTCGTGACGCTGTTCGGCGGCACCGACCCGGCGTGGTCGGCCATCGATTGCGACTTGGAGCGGATCGTGCGGGTGGACGTGCCGTGCTCGCCGTGCCAGCGGAAGCTCTGCAATCAGCCGCCGGGACCGGCGTATCACCAGTGCATGGAGGCGATCACGGTGGAGATGGCGCTGTCGGCGGCTGAGGAGCTGCTGGACATCAAGGCCGGCCTGCGGGAGGTGTGCCCGTGAGCGGCGGCGCAGACGCCCTTGGCGAGGCGCTGGCCGCCGCGGGGCTGGACAGTGTCGATGGCGCGTTCGCCTACGCCGGCGGCGAAGAGCTGGACAAACCCTCGCTGCGAGCGCGCCGCCGGACGCGCATCGAGTTGACCGGCCGCGACGGCGCCCATCACATTGTCTACCTCAAGCGCTATGGCCGCCCGCCGCTGCCGGGGCGGCTGCGACTGTGGTGGACGTACGGTTTTGGCGCGGGACCCGCCGGGGCTGAGGCCGCCAACATCCGCGAGGCCCGCCAGGCCGGCGTGGACACGATGGAGGTCCTCGCGTTCGGCGAGGACCGCGGCCTGCTCGGCGCGGGCAGGGGGTACCTCGTCGTCTCCGCCGTGCCGGGTTCGGCGCTGGAGCGGTGCGCCGATGAGTTCCTCGCCTCCGCCCACGACGCCGGCGCCAAGCTCGCCGGGCAGCTTGCCTCGACCGTCGCGCGATTCCACCAGGCCGGCTTTGTCCACCGCGACCTCTACGCCAGCCACATCTTCCTGGACACGTCCGCCGGCGCGCCGCGACTGTGGCTGATCGACCTGGCCCGCGTATTCCGCCCGCGCTGGCGGCGGTTCCGCTGGCGGGTGAAGGACCTGGCGCAGCTCAAGTTCTCCATGCCGCCGCGGTGGGTCGAGCAGCATTGGGGCGCGTTCCTGGCCGCCTACCTCCGCGACGCTGGCGGGGGCGAGCCGGCCCGCTATAATCGCGCCATCGTTCGCAAGGCTGCACGAATCGCCCGCCGGCATGCCCGCAAGGCCGACCGCGCGGGCGGAGGGCGGCGCACGTGAGAATAGCCCTGGTCATAGAGCGGATGGACCCGTCGCGCGGCGGCAGGGAGGCTTCCACGGCGCAGATCGCCGCCGAGCTCGCCCACCGCGGCCAGGATGTCACCGTGCTGTGTCAGACCGGCCGGCTGGACTGCCCCGGCGTGACGGTACGCCAACTGGGGCGGCGCGGGCTGCTGCGGGTCGCCAAGGCCCGCAACTTCGTCGCCGACGTGCGGCGCGAGATCGCCGCCGGCGACTACGACATCGTCCACGCCACGCTGCCCGTGCCCGGAGCGAACGTCTACCAGCCGCGGGGGGGCACCATCCCCGCCCAGCTCGACGCCTCGCTGCGGAGGCGCTCGCCGCTGCTGGCCCCGGCCGTCTCGCTGGCGTCGATGCTGAACCTCTGCCGGCGCCACTCGGGCCGCCTGGAGGCTGCCCTCGTCGCAGACGACGGCGTCCGCTGCCTGGCCGTCAGCCAAATGGTGGCCGACGAGTTCCAGCGATACTACGCGCGGACCGACGGCGTGCGCGTGGTATTCAACGCCGTCGATGCCCCGCCGCCCGACACCCCGCAGCGGGCCGAGTGGCGCCAGGAGATGCGATTCCGCATGGGAGCGACCGGCCGAACCGTCGTGTTCCTGACCGTCGCGACCAACTTCGTCCTCAAGGGCGTCGCCGAGGCGATCGAGAGCTTCGCCCGCTTCTGCCACAGCCGGCCTGGCATGCCGGACGCCAGGCTGGTGGTCGTCGGCCGCGAGATGGTCGAAGGCTATCAGCGCCACGCCGCCCTTCGCGACGTCGCGCCGCTGGTCGTCTTCGCCCCGCCGAGCCGCGAGATCTTCCGCTGGTACGCGGCCGCGGACGTCTGCCTGCTGCTGAGCTGGTACGATCCGGCCAGCCGGGTCGTGCTGGAGGCGACCCGGTGGGGCATACCGTCGATCACGACCGCCTGCAACGGGGCGGGCGAGGTGCTCGCCGGCGGCGCAGGCCTCGTCGTGCCCTCGCCGCGCGCCAGGTCGGCGATCGTTCGGGCCATGGAGCAGATGTGCGACGACGACCAGCGCGCCGCCTGCGCCGCCAAGTGCCGCCAAGTCGCCGGCGAACTAGGCATCTCCCGGCACGTCGATCAGCTTATGGCCGTTTACGAGGAGCTAGCCGAGGCGCCATGACCGCCGAGACGCTATTCAAGTTCGCAGTGCTGCCGATCGCCGCCTACCTTGCAGGCTCGACGCCGTTCGGCGTGATCATCGCGCGTCTGCACGGCGTGGACCTGCGGCGTGCCGGCAGCGGCAACGTCGGCGCGACCAACGTCGCGCGGGTCATCGGTCGGAAGTGGGGCTACTTCTGCTTCCTGCTGGACGTGGCCAAGGGGCTGGCGCCCGTGGCCGTCGCGGGGCTGTGGTGTCGCCCGGCCGATGGGACCGTGCCCGCGCCCTCCGCCCAGGCCGCCTGGCTGCTGGTCGCCCTGGCCGCGGTGCTCGGCCACGTGTTCAGCTTCTACCTGCGGTTTCGCGGCGGCAAGGGCGTGGCCACGGCGCTTGGCGTGGTGATCGGCATCTACCCGTACTTCACGTGGGCGGGGCTGGCGGCGCTCGGGCTGTGGATCGTCGTCACGCTGGTCAGCCGCTACGTCTCGCTGGGGAGCATCACCGCGGCAGTGGCGTTCGTGCCGCTGCTGGTCGTGTTCAACTCGCGTCACATCGGGCGGCTCTGGCCGCTGCTGGTCTTTGCCGCAGCAGTCGCCGCGCTGATCCTCGTGCGCCACCGCGCGAACATCCGCCGACTGCTGACGGGGACGGAGAACAAGATACGCGCGCGAGATGAGAGCCGCCCGGCTGCGCCCGCCGGGGAGCAAAAAGAACGCCCCTGAGTAGGCTCTGCCTACGCCAGCTTCTTGCGGAACTCGATGCCCAGACCCACCAACTGTCCAAGTGCCTGCCTGCGGACAACCCGGCAGTCGTAGATCACGGTCCTGGTCTCGTTGCCGCGGGCGTGCGCGGCCAGGGAAGGCACGAGGATCTTGGCGATCACGTCCTCGCCTGTCTGGGAGGAGATGTTCCCGCTGACCACGAGGAACAGGCCGTGCTCGGAGATGTTGGCGGTCCGTCCTCGCGCTACGGTCTGGCCGCGCTGGTCGGTCAGGACCGCGGGGTAGGCGGCATGTGCTCTGGGGCTGCGACGTCGCTCGGCAATACGGACACTCATGGCTGTCCTTCCGGGCAAGTGCTTCCAAGGGAAACATACGATTCGCCCGGCGCGGTGCAAACAGGGGAAGTCACGAATTGAGGAAGTGTTATGTGCGGGGGCGCGGACGGCCCCGTGGGCGGCCGGCGAACCAGCCGCCCCGGGTGACCGCATGCCCGCGTGTGGACGCTCGGCGCCCCCGGGATCGCCGACGCTCGCGGGCGATATTACCTCCCGCGAGGCCTGGGGGGCGTCCTGCGACCGGTCCGGCGCGGCTGACTCGCCCCGCCAGCCAGCCGCTCCAGGCCCCGCTGGAGGAGTTCCCGCTGCCAGTCCGTCAGCACGAGCAGGCCCTGAAGGATCTCCGCCAGCTCCATGTCCACGCGAGGCTTGTTTGGCGGCGTCACGTGATTCCCCTTGCCATTCGCGGTTCAGGCGCTACAATGACCTTTGGTTGCACCGTTGCGAATGCTTATATTCGCTGTCGCGTGACATATCAAGGGAAATATTCGCAGCCGCGAATTATTCTTATGCCCGAATCGCCTGCCCCAGACATCTGCCGGCGGATCGCCCAGATTCGCTTGGAACTAGCTGGCCCCAGGGGTAAGGCCTTGTTTGCACAGCGGTTGGGGCTTGCGCCGAGCACCTACAATTACTACGAGGCCTCCCGCGTACCGCCGGCGGACGTGCTGGTGAAGATCGCCGAGGTATCCGGCGCGGACCTGTACTGGCTCCTGACCGGCCAAGCGAGGGCCGAGGGCGCAGGGGGTGCGGAGGTGCATCCGGTGGTGAGGCGAGCGGCCAAGCTGCTCGCGGACAGGCCTGACGCTGCGGCGCCGCTGGCGGCGTTCCTGGAGATTCTCGGCGGCGTGGCGAAGTTCCCGGCAGCGGGCAAGCTGGCCGGTGAGAACGATGCGAGGGCGGGCGGTAAAGACGGCGATGTGCCCGGGGCGCCCGGCCAGGCCGCGCAGGTTGCGCCACGTGTGGGCGCGGGCGAGGGTGCGGGCGCTGAGCCCGCCGAGCAGAGCGAGGGGTGGATACCGATACTGGGCCGCTCGGCCGCGGGCGTGGCGCACTTCTGGCAGGAGGGCGATCCGCAGGGCGTGATGATGCTGGCCGACCTTGTGCGCCGGCACTGCAGCCGACCGGGCCGAAGGGTCCGCCCCGCGGCCGTGGACGGCGAAAGCGGCGGCGAGACGGCCGTGCAGATCATCACGCTGCCGCGCGAGGGCGAGGGCGGGCCGGTGGAGTTCGTCGCCGCGCCCTCCATCAAGGCCCGATACGGGCAGGCGTTCGCGCTGCGGATAGACGGCGAGTCGATGGCGCCGGAGATTCGCCACGGCGATATCGTGGTGCTCAGCCCGGCGGCGCCTGCGGTGGATGGCCGCCCGGCCGTGGTGCAACTCGCCGGGCAGATCGGTGTGACGTGCAAGTTGTATCGGCGGGGCGGCGGCCGCGTGCACCTGGTGGCGATCAACGAGCAGTTCGCCCCGCAGAGCTTCCCCGCGT
>CAYUYH010000130.1:0-8204 GCA_964449175.1 uncultured Planctomycetaceae bacterium | reverse complement strand
GCTGATCCCCGGCGGCGACGGCCGGGCCAATCAACTGGCCATGTGGCGAGGGGGACAGTGGAGCTACCTGCCCGTTCCGCCGGTATTGGCCGACGGCAACCCCGTCGCGATGCGGGCCGTCGCCGGGCGAGTGGTCGTCGTGGTCGAATCGGCGGCCAAAGATCCCGGCAAGGTCATCCTCGAGGCGGCCTACTGGGACGCCAAGGCCGGCCAGTTCGCCCATCAGCCCGTCACGGCTGCGGGCACGCCGGCCAGCTGGCCCAAAGGCGCCGCCCCGCGAGTGGCCGTCCTAGCCGACAAGCTCGCCCTGCTGTGGCGCAAGGACGGCACGCTGACCCAGGCCGCCTGCAACCCGCTGACTGGCAGGCTGGACTCGCCGGCGGACGTGACGATCTTCGACGAGCCGCCGCCGGACTATGGCGGCCGGGATGTCCTGAACTATCTGACGTGGGGCATGCTGGCCGTCATCGCCGCGGGGCTGATCTTCGTCAGGCCCTCAGCCGGCAGGGCCAAGCCCTTCATCCTGCCGCAAGAGCTCGTGCCGGCGCCGCTCGGCAAGCGCGCGCTGGCCTGCTTCCTGGACATGCTGCCTTTCAATCTGGCCGGCGTCCTGTACATGCAAGCCGCTCTCTCGATCGGCCCGCGGGAGCTCATGGACCTGCTGACGCGGGCAATGTGGGATCAGCAGGCCCCCGTCCCCGTGGAGATAGCCTACGGCTGGGCGGCGATGATCGTGCCTTACGTTGCCTACTGCGTCGTCATGGAGGCACGCTACGGGGCAACGCTGGGCAAGATGCTCTTGAAGATGCGGGTGGTCGGCGACGGCGCCGGCCGGGCCGGGCCGAGAGAGGTGGTGCTGCGCAACCTGGTCAAGGTCCTCGAGCTGTCCCTCCCGCCGCTGCTGATCGCCGTGGTGCTGACCCGGTACCGTCAGCGATGGGGCGACCTACTGGCGCGCACAGCCGTGGTCGACGCGCGGCTCGCAGAGATGCCGCCTGCTCCGCCGCCCGGTGACGACGGCGAGCACCGCGGCGACGACCAGGACGAAAGCCCCCCGCCGCAGCCGCCGCAGTAGCGCACGCGGGCGGCTATTGTTCGACCGGCTGGGGCGACTTGAGCGACGCGGTCGCCGGCGGGATCACGATCTGAGGGGCCTCCTGCAACTGCTTCAGCCGCAGCAGCAGCACGGCGGTGGCCAACTGGACGTCCGCGTCGTACTGGCGGGCAAGGTCACTCTTGATCTCGGCGACGTCGATGTCCTGTAGCAGGTCGGTCTTCTGCCTGACCGACAGCCAGCGTCGCGTCTGCTCTGGCGTCATGCGGACCTCGACGTCGGGGTCGACGCCCCAGTCGGCTTGCCCGTTGCGGCGATGCAGGAGCCTTCCGGACGGCAGGTAGTAGTACGCGGTCGTCAGCTTCAGCACGGCCCGGCCGCGACGTATCGAGATGACGTTCTGCACGCTGCCCTTGCCGTAGCTCCTCTCGCCGACGATGATGCCCCTGTGCAGGTCCTTGATCGCGCCGGAGACGATCTCGGCCGCCGACGCGCTGATCTCGTTTATCAGCACGATCAGCTCGCCGTCGGTGTAGTCGCCGGAGGGGTTGGCGTTCACCTCTTGCCGGCGCGTCTGCCGGCCCTCGGTGGAGACGATCCGCCCGCGCTTCAGGAACTCGTCGGCCACCTCCGTCGCCGAGCGGAATAGCCCGCCGGGATTGATCCGCAAGTCCAATATGAGCGACTTGACGCCCTTCCGGGCCAGGTCTTCCAGGACGGCGTGGAGGTCATCGGCGGTCGAGTCGGTGAACTGCGTCACGCGGATGTAGCCTATCTTGTTGTCGGGGTCGAGCAGGTAATCCCAGTGCCCGTCCGGCCCGCTCTGCCACCCGCGGACGGTGGCGATGTTGATCGACTGGCGCGTCAGCTTCAGGTCGAACGGCTCTGCCCGGCCGGCGCGCTTGATCGTGAGCACCACCTTGGTGCCCCTCTCGCCGGTGATCATGCGGACAAGCTTGTCGACCCCGACGTCCTCGGTGGGCCTGCCGTCGACAGCCAGGATGAGGTCGCCGGGCTTCATGCCCGCCTTCAGCGCCGGCGAGTCGGCCAGCGGCGTGATCACCTTCAGCGGCTCGCCGGGCGCCTTGCCGATTTGTATCCCAACGCCGAAGAAGTGCCCCATCGTCTGCTTCTGGAAATCGGCGATGTCGTACGGCCAGATCATCGAGCTGAAGTCGTCCAGCTCATCCAGCAACCCGTCGGTGAACTCGACGACGAGCACTTCCGTGGGGATCTTCACCGTGCGCTCCGAGGACCTCAGCACGCTGTTCAGCGCCAGTGTCAGGTCGAGGTGGTCCACGCGGTCGCGCGATTCGATGGCGCGCAGTTGGTTGTCGATGTCCTGGACGAACGCCTGGCGTTTCTCCTCGTCGGCCAGCAGCGGGAAGCTCCCTGCCGCCTCGTCCGTCTCGGCGAGGACCTTCACGGCTGACAGAGCCCCGCGGGCGAGCTTGGCGTAGTCCACGGCAGTGACGTAGTAGCTGTCGAGCTGCGAGATGGCCTTCTCGGCCATCTCCGCGTCGGCGCCGGCGACCATCTCCTGCCAGGTCGGCTCGGGGTCGGTCGGCAACGTGGTGGCGGTCGGCTCGTTGCCCTTGCCGTAGAGACGAAGCACGCGAACATGCTGCTTGATCTGCTCGACCATGTCCTGATAGGTTACGTTGTCCTCGTCGAGCCTTCTGAGGGCGACGTACGCGGCCAGCGCGTCGGGCCACTGCTCGGCGGCGACGAATTCCTTGCCGCGTTGCTCGGCGTCCTTGACGAGATCGATGTACCACTGCTGCCGGGTCATGTTGTCGGCGGGGATGGCAACCGCCTTGGCCTGCAGCGCCCACGACAGCGCCTCTCGCCACGGCTTGTCGCTCGCCAGACTGTTGAGATCCTCCATGGCCGAGTAGAGGTCTTCCTCCGCGGCCCGAAGCTCTCTGGCCGCGGCGCGGCGAGTCGCAGTCTCGGCCACGTCCGCCGCCGACCAGATCGCTCGGTAGCTGCGGATCTTGTCCCCCAGCGACGCCGCCACGCGATGGAACGTGCGGGCGTGGCCGCTGCTGTCGCTTTCAAGAAGCGCATCGGCGGAGGCGAGCGCCTTGATCGCGTCATCGAGTGCCTGGAGTGAATCGCTCTTGACCTGCTGGTATGTGGCCCTTGTCGCATCCACGAGGGCGTCGCCGTTGCCGCAGCGGTTGACGGCCGTCACCACGTCGCGGACGGCGCGGTGCAGATCTTCCTGGATCCCGGCCTCGGTGAGGGCGGCGAGGTTCGCCTGCGCCTGCTTGGCCCAGCCGACGCGCTGGACGGCGTCGGCGTACTCGGCCGCTCGCTCGTCCTCGCTGCGCCGGCATCGCGACACATAGTCTTCCAGCAGGTCGTGTGCCTGGGCAATCTTGGGGTCGGCGGGGGCAAGCTTGGCCGCCTCGGCCAGCGATGTCACGCCCTGCTCGAATTGCCCGGCGAGGGACTGCTCCATGCCTTCGGCCAGCAGCGCGTACGCACGGTCCACGTCGCTGGGGGCCGGCAGGGTCGTCGCGCAAGGCATGCTGCTGGGGCTCGATGCCCCGATCGCCCCGACCGCCGCAACCAGGCCGACCAGAACGCCGGCCATCCACCACGAACACAAGCTCTTGTTTCTCACGCCTCTCTCCGGAGTTGGACTCGAATCGGCCCGCCGCCGGTCGGCCGCGAGCCACCGGCAGCATTATATGTGAACTCCCGGCGCTCGCGAGAGGCAAAACATCCATCGCGAGCACCACGTCCGCGCCGCCGGCTGCCCCGCGCGCCCGGCTGCTTTACAGGCCCGCGGCGGCGACATATGCTCTAGCCGGCGGTGGCAATCGGTGGGAGCTACACAGGATATGACTACTACGGCGCGGAGGCTAGTGGAGTTCTACGAGGCGATGCGGGATCGCTTCGGCCCGCAGGGATGGTGGCCTGGCGACGGGCCGCTGGAGATATGCGTCGGGGCGATCCTGACGCAGAACACCAACTGGGCCAACGTGGCCAAGGCGATCGCCAACCTCAAGGCCGCCGGCTGCCTGTCCGTGGGCGGTCTCCACTCCCTACCCGTTGCGGACCTGGCCGAGCTGATCCGCCCGGCGGGCTACTACAACATCAAGGCCAATCGCCTGAAGAACTTCATCGCCGCCGTCCACGCCCGCGACGCCGACGACATCGCAGCCTTCCTGGACCGCCCGACCGCCGAGCTGCGCGCCGAGCTGTTGGGCATCAACGGCATAGGCCGAGAGACCGCCGACAGCATAATCCTCTACGCCGCCTGCCAGCCGTGCTTCGTGGTCGACGCGTACACCTGCCGCGTCCTGCTGCGCCACGGGCTGATCTCGCCGGAGGACGACTACGAGGCCGTCAAGGAGCTGATGGAGGCGTCGCTGCCGGAGGACGTCGAGCTGTGGAACGACTACCACGCCCAGCTCGTGGCCGTGGGCAAGCAGTACTGCCGGCCGACCGCGCGCTGCAAGGGCTGCCCGCTGGAGAGCTTCCCGCACGACACACAGCCCGGGCAAGAGGGGTGGTAGCTCCTCCAGGCCCGCAATAGTGCTGGCCCGCCGAGTACAGGCTGCGTATAATGACTGGGTAGTGGCTGGGGCGAATCAGGGGAGTTCCCGGCCAAGCGCATCTCTTACGAGCAGGCGACATCATCATGTCCCGAACTCCGGACAGGGACGGCGGGCCGAAGCGCGGGGGGGAAACGGCCGATCCGCAGGTTGCCGAGTCCCGCTCCGCCCAGTCCAGGCAACTGGACAACCTCGAATGGTACCACCTGCTGTTCGAGGAGGCGCCGCTGGCCTATCAGTCACTGGACGAAGACGGCCGCATCCTGGTGGTCAACCAGTCATGGCTGGAGACGATGGGCTATGACCGCCCGGAGGTCGTCGGACGGTGGTTTGGCGAGTTCCTTACGCCGCACTACCAGGAGGCATTCCGCCATCGCTTTCGCTGCTTCAAGCGCGACGGGGCGGTCCGCGACCTTGAGTTCGAGATGGTTCGCAAAGACGGCAGGGTCATCACGGCGGCCTTCACCGGGCGGATAGGCCGGGATGCGCGGGGCAAGTTCCTGCGCACGCATTGCGTCATGCAGGACATAACTGCCCGCAAGGGCACGGAGGAGGACCTGCGGCGCAGCGATGAGCGTCTGAACACGGCCATGGACGCCGCCAGGCTCGGCGGGTGGGACTGGGACCTGGAAACCGGGCGGATCATCTGGTTCGGATATCACGCGGCGCTATTCGGCCTGGGAGACGACCAGTTCGACGGGCGATACGAGACGTTCGAGCAATACGTGCATCCCGAGGACCGTAAAGGGGTGAGCCATGCGCTCGCCGAGGCGCGCGATCAAGGCAAGACATACGCACACGAGTACCGCGTGGTCTGGCCTGACGGCAGCGCGCACTGGATAGCCGCCAGGGGGTCGTTCGGCTACGACCAGCATGGCCGGGCCATTCGCATGACAGGCATCATCCAGGACATCACCGAACGCAAGCGGACAGAGGAGAAGGCAGCCGCGGCGGTGATCGCGCTCCGCGAGTCGGATCGCAGGCTGCGGGAGATGCTGGAGAACGTGAACCTGGTCGCCATCATCATAGACCTCGACGGGCGTGTCACTTTCTGCAACGACTACCTGCTGGGACTCACCGGCTGGCGGAGAGAGGAGGTGCTCGGCAGATACGGGCTTGACCTGTTCTTGCCCCAGGAGGTTCGCCAGGATTCGGTCGCGATCTTTCGTCAGTCCATGGCGAGCGGCACGGTCCCGGCCCACAACGAGAACTACATCGTGACGCGCGACGGGGATCGGAGGCTGATATCCTGGAACAGCACGCTCCTGCGAGACACTGAGGGCAACGTGACCGGCACGGCCAGCATCGGCGTGGACATCACCGAACGCAGGCGCGCGGCGGAGGGCGCGGCGGCGGCCATGAGGGCTCTCCGCGAGTCGGAGCGAAGGCTGCGGGAGATGCTGGAAACGGTCGACCTTGTCGCCGTGATGCTCGACATCAACGGCAACATCACCTTCTGCAACGACTACCTCCTGAAGCTCACGGGCTGGCGCAGGGAGGAGGTGATGGGCAAGTCCTGGTTCGAGCTGTTCCTGCCGGCTGAGGTCCGCGAGGAGGTCCTGACGTTCTTCCACAAATCCATAGACGGCACAACCGCGCCGGAGCACCACGAGAACCCCATCGTGACGCGCAGCGGCGAGCAAAGGCTGATCTTCTGGAACAACACCCTCCTGCGGGATAGCAGCGGCAAGGTGATCGGCTCGGCGGCCATCGGCGCGGACATCACCGAGCAGCGGCGGCTGGAGGAGGAGCTCCGCCAGGCACAGAAGATGGAGGCCATCGGGCAATTGGCCGGCGGAGTTGCGCACGACTTCAACAACATGCTGACGGTGGTTCTTGGCAACGCTCAGCTCCTCGGCATGGCCCTTGCCGACAGCCCCCACCTTGAGCTGGTGGAGCAGATCACCGACGCCGGCGGCAGGGCTGCCCGCCTGGCCGAGGAACTGCTGACCTTTGCCCGCAAGACGCCGCTGCATCCCACGGGCTTGGACGTCAACAGTATCGTCAAGCAGACCGCCGAGGTGCTGTCGCGCAGCATCGGCAAGCGAATAGAGATTCGCCAGGACATCAGCGCCGAGCCCTGTCCGGTCCTGGGAGACGCCAACCAGCTTCAGAACGCACTGTTCAACCTGGCCATCAACGCCCGCGACGCAATGCCGGCCGGCGGAGTCTTGACGTTCGCCACGGGCAAGACGCGCTTCGACAAACCGGAGTCCTTCGACCACGGCGTCGCCGTTCAGCCCGGCGAGTACGTTGCCGTCCGCGTCAGCGACACGGGAGTCGGCATGGACAAGGCCGTCCTTTCGAGGGTGTTCGACCCGTTCTTCACGACCAAGGAGCTGGGCAAGGGAACCGGCCTGGGCCTGTCCAGCGTCTATGGATGCGTGAAGCAGCACAACGCCGGGCTCGAGGTGGCCAGCGAGGTCGGCAAGGGTTCGGCCTTCACCATGTACCTGCCTGTGTCGCGGGAGATTGGGGCGGACGAACCCGACCCGCCGGAACCCGCGCCGGCGGCCACAGCGACACGCCGACGAAGGGCCCGCATCGTAGTGGTCGAAGATGAAAAGGGCGTGCGAGACTTGGTCACACGCATCCTGAAATCGGCAGGCCATGCCGTCCACGCATGCCATGACGGCGGCCGGGCCCTCCGTCACATCGCCGAGCACCCCGATGGGACTGACTTGGTCATACTCGACATGGTCATGCCCGGGATGAGCGGCATCGAGGTACTCGGCAAGCTCAAGGGCCTTTGTCCAAACGTACCCGTGCTAGTCCTCTCGGGATATGGCACGTCGGACACGTTGCAGGCCCTGGCCAGGGAGGGCGTGGCCGGGACTCTGAACAAACCCTTCGAGACAGCCGACCTCCTGGCGGCCGTCGCGCGGCACCTCCGGCGATAGTCCGCCCCCGCCGCGGCAGTCCCGCCCGGCGGCGCAGAGACCATTGCCAAAGCCCCCGCCGCACATATAATTGGCGCCGTAGTCCTGTCAGGATCCATCCCGGGAAGGACTCGCGGAGAGGAACATGGCCAAGTTGAAGGGCAAAGCCGTCGTCGCTCAGTCGGGCGGTCCGACCGCCGCGATCAACGCCAGTGCAGCCGGCGTCATCCAGACCGCACTGGCCAACGAGAGCGTTTTCACAAGCGTATACGGTTCGCTGAACGGGATACTGGGCGTGCTCAACGAGGAGATGTTCGACCTTGCCAAGGAGACGCCGGAAGAGCTGGAACTGCTGAAGATGACCCCCAGCGCCGCCCTGGGGAGCTGCCGCCACAAGCTCAAGGACCTGGAAAAGGACCGCGCCGACTACGGGCGGATACTGGAGGTCTTCAAGGCCCACGACATCCGCTGCTTCTTCTACATCGGCGGCAACGACTCGATGGACACAGCCGACAAGCTGGCCCGCCTGGCCCGCGAGATCGACTACGAGATGGTCGCCATGGGAGTGCCCAAGACCATCGACAACGACCTGGCCTGCACGGACCACTGCCCCGGGTACGGCTCGGTGGCCAAGTTCACCGCCACCAGCGTCATGGAGGCCGGGCGCGACACCGAGGCGCTGTACACGCACGACACCTGCAC
>CAYUYH010000129.1:0-8267 GCA_964449175.1 uncultured Planctomycetaceae bacterium | reverse complement strand
CCTGTGGGGCCGGCCCACCGTCATCAACAACGTCGAGACGTGGGCGAACGTCCCGCAGATCATCAGCCGCGGGGCCGACTGGTTCGCCGGCATCGGCACCGCCGGCAGCAAGGGCACGAAGGTCTTCTCGCTGGTCGGCAAGATCAACAACACCGGGCTGGTCGAGGTGCCAATGGGCATCCCGCTGCGCCGGATCGTCTACGACATCGGCGGGGGCGTGCCGGCCGGGCGGAAGTTCAAGGCCGTCCAGACCGGCGGGCCGTCGGGCGGGGTGATACCCGAGAGCCTGCTGGACCTGCCCATCGACTTCGACGCCCTGACCGAGGTCGGCGCGATGATGGGATCGGGCGGCATGATCGTGATGGACGACCGCACGTGCATCGTGGACGTCGCCCGCTACTTCATGAACTTCCTGCGCGAGGAGAGCTGCGGCAAATGCACGCCCTGCCGCGAGGGCATCAAGAACATGCTGGCGATCCTCACGCGAATCTGCGGCGGAGAGGGCACGGTCGAGGACATCGCCCGCCTGGAGACGCTGGCTGAGGGCGTCAGAGCGGGCTCACTGTGCGCGCTGGGAACGACCGCGCCGAATCCGGTCCTCAGCACGCTGCGGTACTTCAAGGATGAGTACCTTGCGCACGTGTCGGACAAGCGCTGTCCGGCCGGCGTGTGCAAGGCGCTGATCAGCCTGAGTATCGACGCGGACAAGTGCAAGGCCTGCGGACTGTGCGTGAAGGTGTGCCCGACGGATGCGATCAGCGGCGGGGCCAAGAAGGCGCCCGCGAAGATCGATGCCGAGAAGTGCATCCAATGCAGGGCCTGCTTCGAGACGTGCCCGTTCGAGGCGGTGGAGATCACATAAGGACGCTTTGGTGAGTGGCGAGACGTTCAAACTGACTGTGGACGGCCAGCCGGCTGAGGGGCGGCCCGGCGAGACGCTGCTTGCCGTCTGCCGGCGGGCGGGCAGGGACATCCCCACGCTCTGCCACCACGAGGCGCTCGAGCCGTACGCCGCTTGCAGGGTCTGCCTGGTGGAGGTGACGGCCGAGGGCAAGGCCGACCTCGTGCCGTCCTGCCAGTACCCGGCGTCCGAGGGCCTGGCGGTGCAGACGGACTCGCAGGCCGTCCGCGACGCGCGGCGCGTCGTGCTGGAGCTGCTGCTGGCGCGTTGCCCGGCCAGCGAGGTCGTGCGCGACCTGGCCGCCAAGTTCGGCGTGACCGCCACGCCGTACCCCACCGACGACCCGGACCAGACGTGCATCATGTGCGGCCTGTGCGTGCGGGTCTGCGAGGAGGTGCTGGGCATCTCGGCGGTGGGCTTCGCCGGCAGGGGCGTCGAGCGCGAAGTGTGCCCGCCGTTCGACGAGTCGTCGGAGGTGTGCATCGGATGCGGCGCGTGCGCGGCCGTCTGCCCGACCGGGCACGTGCGCAGCGTCGACGACGGGCCGCTGCGGCGGATGGAGACGTGGAAGACCGACCTGGAGCTGATGGCCTGCCGGACGTGCGGGCGGCTGTTCGCGCCGGTCCGGCAGTTCGAGCACATTCGCCCGGCCTTGCCCGAGCACGTGCCGCTGGAGGACCTCTGCCCGGTCTGTCGGCGGCGGGACTCGGCCAGGCGCCTCTCGGAGCAGGCGGCGGTGGGGCGGGCGATTGCACATGCCGGCCCGCAGGCAGGCGGTAGCGGGAAGCGATAGACAGGAGATCGTGATATGTCCAGACAAGTCATCGCGGCGGCGATTCGCGGCGCCTGCGGGTTCGTCGAGGAGGCTTCGGCCGCCCTCGCCCAGGCCGTCAAGGACAAGGGCGACGACTGCGCGGTTCAGTTCCCCGAGACGGCGTTCTTCCTGCCAATGGCCCACGCGCTGATGGGGCTTGAGGTGCGCACGCTGGCCGACATGAAGCCCATCGTGGCGCACTGCCGCGAGCTGCTGCCGGCCGAGCCGGCCGAGCAGATGTGGCTGCCTTACCTGGGCGACGGCCTGGACGCCGGCGTCGCGGCGATGCTCGCGATGGAGGTGACGTGCGCCATCCGATACGTCAACGCCGAGCCGATCGAGGAGGGCTTCACCGGCTTCATCTCCGACACGATCCTCCGCGAGCTGGGCATCCAACTGGTGGACGGTCGGATGCCGGGCTTCGCGGCTATTCTCGGCCCGGCTCCGAGCAACGAAATCGCCGTCAACGCCGTCCGCGAGCTTCAGAAGCGAAGCATCCTGACGTTCCTGCTGTGCAATCGCGACGGGGCAAGCATGACCGACCAGCTCGTGGCCGAGGGGGTCGAACTCGGCTGGGACACCTACATCGTGCCGGTCGGCCGAGACACGCACTCGGCCATCTACGTGCTGGACTGGGCCATCCGCGGGGCGATGACCTTCGGCGGGCACAAGAAGGGCCAGTGGCGCGAGTGCCTGAAATACTGCAAGGACCGCATCTTCGCGTTCGGCATCACGTTCGGTCCCATCCCGGACGACTGGTACGCCGTCGGGGCCGGCGCGATCGCAATGGGCTTCCCTGTCATCTCCGACCACGACTCCACGCCGGAGGTTCGCCCGACCGGCGTGACGACATACGAGGCGCTCGTACGCCAGAGAGACCACGCCCAACTAGTGCCGACGTGCATCCAGGTCCGCGGCGTGAAGGTGAAGGTCGAACAGGTGGACATCCCCGTTTCCTACGCCCCGGCCTTCGAGGGCGAGCGCATCCGCCGCGAGGAAATGCACGCGCAGTTCGGCGGGAAGTACTCAAAGGCCGTCGAGCTGCTGGAATCGGCGGGGATGGACGAGATCGCCGACGGCGAGATCACCGTCGAAGGCGACGACTTCGACAAGGTGACCGAGGGCGAGGCCGCCGACCTCGGCATCCACGTGCGGGTGGCAGGGCGGAAGATGAAGAAGGACTTCGAGGGCATACTCGAGCGCCAGATCCACCGCTACTGCAACGCCGCCATGGGCCTGATGCACACCGGACAACGCGACCAGATATGGTGTCGCGTCAGCAAGGCTGCCGTCGCGGCGGGGCTGCGGCTGAAGCACATTGGCACGATCATTCACGCCAAGCTGCACGACGAATACGCCGGCATCGTGGACAAGGTCGCCGTCGGCATCACGACCGATGCCCAGGAGATTGCTGCCATCACCGAGCGAGCAAAGCCGATCTGGGACGCCCGTGACGAGCGGGTCGCCGACATGACCGATGAGTCGGTGGACACGTTCTACTCCTGCACGTTGTGCCAGTCGTTCGCCCCCAATCACGTGTGCATCATCACGCCCGAGCGGCTGGGCCTGTGCGGGGCGTACAACTGGCTGGACGGCCAGGCCGCCTACGAGATAAGCCCCACCGGCTGCAATCAGCCCGTGGCCAAGGGCAAGTGCATTAACGAAGTCACCGGCGAGTGGGAAGGCGTCAACAAGTTCGTGTACGACCACTCCAACGGCACCGTGAAGCAGTTCTGCGCGTACAGCCTGATGCAGACGCCGATGACGTCGTGCGGCTGCTTCGAGTGCATTCTGGCAATCGTGCCGGAAGCCAACGGGTTCCTGGTCGTCAATCGCGAGTACACTGGCGAGACGCCGATCGGCATGCCATTCTCGACGCTGGCCGGCAGCGTCGGCGGCGGGGCGCAGACGCCGGGCTTCCTCGGCGTCGGCAGGCTGT
The DNA here is from genome assembly GCA_964449175.1 of uncultured Planctomycetaceae bacterium. Lineage (GTDB taxonomy): Bacteria > Planctomycetota > Phycisphaerae > SM23-33 > SM23-33 > CAYUYH01. The sequence continues at coordinate 4,613 of CAYUYH010000129.1, read as the reverse complement.
ACCTGGCCAGCCGGAAATTCATCCGCGCCGAGGGCGGACTGCCCAGGCTGGTCTGGATGCCCAAGGAACTGAAGGAATACATGCGAGATCGCCTTGAGAAGCGCGCGGCTGAGATGGAGCTCGCGGGCTTCGTCGACAAGGTCGGCGACGAGACGGTCGCGACGACGCCGGAGCAGCTCATGGAACACCTTCAGAAAGTTGATCACCCGGCCTTGAAGATGGACCCGCTGTTTTAGGCAGGGCGCGTCGCCCGCGAAGCGCGAACAGGAGCAAGGCAATGGCACTGACCGGATTGGACATCTACAAGCGCCTCCCGAAGACCAACTGCCGCGAGTGCGGCGTTCCCACTTGTCTGGCCTTCGCGATGAAGGTAGCCGCCGGCCAGGCCGGGCTGGACGACTGCCCGCGCATGACCGACGACGCCCGCACGGAGCTGGGCGAGGCCTCGGCCCCGCCGCAGCGGCTGGTGAAGATCGGACCCGACGCCAAGGCCATCGAGGTGGGGCAGGAGACGGTCCTGTTCCGCCACGACGAGAAGTTCCACCACCCCACGGCCTTGGCGTTGAGGGTTTCCGACGCCGATGATGCCGCGCTGATCCAGGCGTGCGAGGCCTACAAGGCCCTCCAGTTCGTTCGCGTCGGCGAGATAATCGCCCCGGATATGATCGCGCTGGTGAACGAGTCCGGCTCGGCGGCCAAGCTCGCCGCGGCCGCGGGAGTAGTCTCCAAGGCCCTGGGCGTGGGCGTGGTGCTGATGAGCGACTCCGCTGAAGCCCTGGCCGCCGCGGCGACCGGGCCGCTGGCGGCGGCTAGGCCCGTGCTGTATTGCACGGGCGATCCGTCGGTCGACGACCTGGCCGCCCTGGCCGGCAAGGCCGGCGCGCCGCTCTGCGTGGCGGGCGACCTGGCCGGCGTCGCGCAACGCGTCGAGGCGCTCGGCGCAAAGGGCGTCAAGGACGTGCTGATCTCCCCCGGCGACGTGCCCGCCGCGGAGGCGGTTGCCTTCCTGACGCAGAGTCGCCGGGCGGCGCTTACAAGGAAGTTCCGCCCGCTGGGCTGTCCGGTGCTGGCGATCGCCTGCGGCGAGGACAAGACCGCCGCCGCGCTGGACGCCTGCGCGTACGTCTGCAAGTACGCGGCAGTGGTCGTCTCCGACGCCTGGGCGCCGCACATGCTGGCGCCGATCCTGACGGCGCGGCAGAACATATACACCGACCCGCAGAAGCCCGTCCAGGTCGAGGCGAAGCTCTACGAGATCGGCGAGGTGACCGAGACCAGCCCGCTGCTGGTGACCACCAACTTCTCGCTGAGCTACTACGCCGTCGAGGCGGAGGTCGAGGCGGCGCGCATGCCGTGCCGCATACTCGCCGTCGACACCGAGGGCACGAGCGTGCTGACGTCATGGGCGGCTGACAAGTTCAACCCAAAGACCATCGCCGCGGCAGTGAAGGCAAGCGGCGCGGAAGGCAAGGTCACCCACCGCAAGCTCGTCATCCCCGGCCTGGTGGCCGTCATCTCGGCGCCGCTGGCCGAGGAGTCCGGCTGGGAAGTCATGGTCGGGCCGAAGGAGGCCTCCGGAATCGGGCCGTTCCTCAAGGGCGAGTGGAAGGTGGCCTGACGCATACAACCGAGCACCCGCCCGGCGGGCGAGGCTGCGCCAATGGCAAAGACATGCAAAGTCCGGTTCATCCCCGACGAGACTCTGACCGAGGTGCCGGCCGGGACGACGATCATCGCCGCCGCCGCCCAGGCCGGCGTGTTCGTCAACTCACTGTGCGGGGGCGAGGGCGTCTGCGGGCGGTGCCGCGTGATCGTCCGGACCGGCGACGTATCCGGCGGCTCGACCGAGCTGTTCACCCGCCAGGAGATTCAGCAGGGCTACATCCTAGCCTGCCAGGGACGCATCGAGTCGGACCTCGTCGTGGAGGTGCCGCCCGAGGCCCGCCTGCCCACCGCGCCGGAGTACGCCGTCGGCGGGGTGCCGGCGTTGACCGTGATGGCCGGGCGGAAAGTCGCCCTCTGCCCCCTGGTCCGCAAGACGGCCCTGGCGCTGCCGCCGCCCGGCCTCGACGATAACCTCTCCGACCTTCAGCGGCTGTCGCAGTCGCTCGGCAAGGCCATCGGCTGCGACGACTTCCAGATGGGCCTGAAGGTCACGCGCCTGCTGCCGGGCGTGCTGCGCGACAGCGACTGGCGCGTGACGGCGGTGACCGGCTACCGCGGGCCGCTGACCGAGATCATCGACGTGGAGGGCGGCGACACCAGCAAGCGGAACTTCTGCGTGGTGGCTGACGTCGGCACGACGACGGTGGTCTGTCAGCTCGTGGACCTACGGGACGGGCAGGCTCTCGGCCGGGCCGCCAAATACAACTCCCAGGCGGCCTACGGCGGCGACGTCGTCCGCCGCATCATGTACGCCTCCCAGAGCGCCGACAACGAGCGGACGCTGCGCGAGGCCATCGTCGGCGACCTCAACGAGCTGATCGGCGAGCTGACCGGGCGCTATCACCTCGGCGCCAGGGACATCACGCTGATTTCCGCGGCCGGCAACACCACGATGATGCACCTGCTGCTGGCCCTGCCGGCGGAGCACATTCGCAGGGAGCCGTACGTCGGGGCGGCCTATCACCTCCCCCCGTTCCGGGCGGCGGAGGTGGGGCTGAAGATCAGCCCGCGCGGGCTGCTGTACTGCCTGCCGTGCGTGGCCGGGTTCGTCGGGGCGGACCTGATGGCCGGCGTGTTCGCGACCGGCCTGGCGCACGGCGACGATGTGCGCATGCTCATCGACATCGGCACCAACGGCGAGATCGTCATCGGCAGCAAGGACTTTCTCGTCGCGGCCAGCGCGTCGGCGGGGCCCGCCTTCGAGGGGGCGGAGTGCCGCAGCGGCATGCGTGCCACGCGCGGAGCGATCGACCACATCCGCCTCGTCGACGCCGACCGCGTGCTGAACTACTCCACGATCGGCTCGGCCCGGCCGGTGGGTGTTTGCGGGACCGGCTACGTCGACCTCGTCGCGGAGATGCTCCGCGTGGGCCTGATCGACCGGACGGGGCGGCTAGGTCGCAGCCCGTCCTCCAAGCGCGCCCGCGCCGGCCAGCACGGCGAGGCCGAGTGGGTCGTCATCCCAGCCGCCCAGACCGGCAGCGACATGGACATCAGCATCACCCAGGGCGACATCAGCAACCTGCTCCGGGCCAAGGGCGCGATATACGCGGCCGCGTCGGTCCTGCTGAAGGCGCTGAACATGACCTTCGACGACATCGCGGAGATCATGGTCGCCGGGGCGTTCGGCAACTTCCTGAACCTCCGGAACGCCGTGTTCATCGGCCTGCTGCCGGACGTGCCGGCCGACCGCCTGCGGTTCGTCGGCAACACGTCGATCGCCGGGGCGAAGCTGGCGGCGATCTGCAGCGGCTGCTACGAGGAGATGTTCGAGATCGCCGCCCGGACCACGTACTTCGAGCTGAGCACCGATCCGACGTTCATGGACCAGTTCGTCTCGGCGTGCTTCCTGCCGCACACGAACATCGAGCTGTTTCCCAGCGTGACGGCGGAGATGTCGTCGGGGCGTGGAGCGTGAGATGGGCGCGGTGGTGATCGCATTTTCCGGCAAGGGCGGCTCGGGCAAGACCACGCTGGCCGCGGCGACACTGCGGCGCCTGGTGCGCGCGGGCGTCCGGCCCGTCCTGGCCGTCGACGCCGACCCGAACGCCACGCTGGGACTGACCCTGGGCGTGGCCGTGGAAGAGACCATCGCCGACCTGCGCGACCGGATGGGCGCCGCTGCCGCCAAGGTCAGCGAGATACCCAAGCATCGCCTGATGGACCAGTGGCTGGCCGAGCTGCTGTGCGAGGAGAAAGGCTACGACCTGCTGACGATGGGCAGGCCCGAGGGCCCGAAGTGCTACTGCTACGTCAACGGGCTGCTGCGGCGATACCTGGCCGAGCTTCGCGGGAACTACGCCGCCGTCGTGGTCGATTGCGAAGCGGGCATGGAGTATCTGTCGCGCCTGACGGTCGACGACGTGGACGCGCTGGTGCTGGTGGCCGAGGCTACTGCCGTTGCGCTGACCAGCGCCCGCCGCATCGCCGAGCTGGCCGACGCGCTGCCCGTCAAGGTCAAGCGACGCGTCCTGGCGCTGAACAAAGTCGCCGCGGACCAAGCCGACGTCTCGCCGGCGGGGGTGGAGATTCCCGGCGTCGACGCCGTCGTGCGCGTACCGTTCGACGAGGACATCTACCGTCGCTGCGTGGCCGGCGAGCCGGTGGACGATGAGGCCGGCGAATCGCTGCGCCCGGCGATCGAGCAACTGGCCCGGCTGTGCGTGCCCCAATGCGAGGACACCAAGACGCGCCGTTAGAAGGAGCCCAACATGGCATCCAGCCTACCCGACGTTGCGGAGAAGTGGACGGGTGTGATCAACACGGTGACCATCGGGGCGACCAGCCAGCAGGGCGGCACGCGGGCCGGTACGGTGACCGTCGGCGGGGCCGGCGCGCTGCCGTTCATGGCGTTTGAGGGCCCGCTCGGCAAGCGCACGGCGATCGCCGTGGAGGTCTGGGACAGCGGCGGGGAAACCTGGCCAGCCCAGCTCCGCCAGGCCTACGGC
>CAYUYH010000128.1:0-8274 GCA_964449175.1 uncultured Planctomycetaceae bacterium | reverse complement strand
ATGCTGGGGACGTATGCCCTTTCCAGCGGTTACTACGATGCGTACTACCTCAAGGCGCTCAAGGTCCGCCGGCTGATCAAGAACGACTTCGATCGGGCGTTCGCCGACTGCGACGCGCTGCTGTGCCCGGTCGCGCCGACGACGGCGTTCAAGCTGGGCGAGAAGACGGCCGACCCGCTGACCATGTACCTCGAGGACATCTACACCATCAGCGCGAACCTCGCGGGCCTGCCGGGGCTGTCGCTGCCGGCTGTCCTGTCCGCCGAGGGCCTGCCCATCGGCATGCAACTGATCGGCCCGGTCTTCAGCGAGCCGGCGCTACTGCGGGCCGGGCGAATGTACGAGAATGCCGCCGGCACGGCCCAGCTCGCCCCGCCGATGGTCACAGCCGGCACATGAGATTGGAATGATCGATATCGACACAACCGTGCTGCCCGTCATCGGCCTGGAGATACACGTCGAGCTGGCGACGGAAACCAAGATGTTCTGCCGCTGCCGCAACCACTTCGGCGACCCGCCGAACACGAACGTCTGCCCCGTCTGCATCGGCATGCCCGGCGTGCTGCCGGTGATGAACCGCAAGGCTGTCGAGCTGTCGATGAAGGTCGGCCTGGCGCTGGACTGCACCGTGCCGGACTTCACCAAGTGGGACCGCAAGGGCTACTACTACCCCGACCTGCCCAAGAACTACCAGATCAGCCAATACGACCTGCCGCTGAACGTCAACGGCTACCTTGAGGTGCCGCTGCCCGACGGAACGACCAAGAAGATTCGCGTCCTGCGGGCCCATCTGGAGGAGGACGCCGGCAAGAACGTCCACGACAACCCGGCCCACACCGCCGTGGACCTGAACCGCGCGGGCGTGCCGCTGCTGGAGATCGTTTCCGAGCCGGACATGAACACCGTCGAGGAGGTGATGGGCTACGCGCGCGGCATGCATCGGCTGGTCCGCTGGCTGGGCGCAAGCGAGGCCAATATGGAGATGGGCCACATGCGGTTCGAGCCCAACATCAATCTGCACATCACCCGCAGCGGGCGGACCTACAAGACGCCGATCGTGGAGGTCAAGAACCTCAACAGCTTCCGCAGCCTGGAGCGGACGGTCGAATACGAGATCGAGCGCCAGCAGGCCGCCTGGGCCGAGGACCCGGAAGGCTACAGCCTCGCCAAACTGGGCAAGCAGAACCTGGGCTTCGACGACGCCCGCGGGGTGACGGTCTTCCAGCGCGAGAAGGAGGAGGCCCACGACTACCGCTACTTCCCCGAGCCGGACCTGGCGCCCGTGGTGGTGGATGATGCGTGGCGGGGCCGCCTGGCCGCGGAGATCGGCGAGCTGCCGCTAGCCCGGCGGGCGCGATACATGGCCGACTACGGCCTGGGCCTCAGAGAGGCCGACGCACTCACGCAAGACGCGCCGACCGGCGAGCTGCTGGACTCTGCCGTGCGGGCCGGCGCCGACGCCAAGCGGGCCGTGAACCTGCTGCTGTCGCGCGGGGCGGCAATCGCCAACGAGCGCGGTTGCGCCATCGCCGAGATAGGCATGACGCCAGAGCGGCTGGCCGAGCTGGTCAGGATGCTCGACGCCGGCGAGATCAACGCCACGGTTGCGGCCAAGATCTTCGACATCGTTGTCCAGACGGGCTTCGCACCGGCTGAGATCGCCGAGAAGGAAGGCCTGCTCGCCGTCAAGGACACTGCCGCCATCGAGCAGTGGGTCGAGCAGGCAATCGCCGCCAACCCCCAGGCCGTCGCCGAGGTCAAGGCCGGCGGCAAGAAGCAGAAGAAGGCGTTCGGCTTCCTAATGGGGCAGGTGATGCAGGCCTCCGGCGGCGCCGCCCCACCGGCTGAGGTGCAGAAGCTCCTCCGCGGCAAGCTTGGCGGGTGAAGGCGAAGCCCCCCCACTGCGCCCGCCTTCACGGGCCATGCGCCACACCCAGAAAACAGTTGAGATTGCCCCCTTCATTCAAGATACTTGGGCCTTGAAGCGACAAGCCAACGCGGCCCCGGCGCGGCGGCGCCACGCCCCCGCAGCGGGCCGAATACCCAACGTAGGAGTAGACGTATGGCACGGGTAGCGCAAAGACGGACCAGCCCGCCGCCCTATCTGCTGGTGGCATTCGTGATTCTTTTCCTTCTGGCGACGGCGGCGGCCGTACTGTTCTGGGTGCAGACCGACAACCTCAAGGCCGAACTCGCCGACCTCCAGGGCAAGTACAGGCGCGTCGTCAGCCCGCAGGAGCTGAGCAGCCCCAGCCCGGCCGTGAACGAGATGCTGATCGCCTACGACAGGGGCCAGGAGCGAAGAACCGTGCTGACGCAGATGTCGGCAAAGCTCTACGACCTGGCGCAGATCATCACGGGCACGCAGGCAAGCCACGCCGAGGCCCGTTCCGAGGCAGAGAGCCTGGCCGACATGACGGGCATCTCGCTGAACCGCGGGCTGGTGACGGAGGCCAGGGAACTCTATCAGGGCCTCACTCAGGCGCAAGAGGAGTTTCAGGCGATGGCCGCGCAGAACGCCGATCTCCAGGACCGGATCGACGACAGGGACAGGACCCTGGAGGACCTGACTGCGCAGTTCACGGCTCAGGTGAAGACGCTCGAGGCGCAGAAGCAGGCGGCTGACGAGAAGTTCCGCCTGGCGCACGAGCAGTACACCGCAGGCCAACAGCAGTTCACCAATGAGCTGGCTCAGATCCGCACCGAGCTGAACATGGAGATCGCCAGCAAGAACCAGCAACTGAGGGAGATGATCGTCAAGCTCGACGCGAAGGACCAGACGATCGAGCGGCTGCGGGCCGAGCTCGACAAGACGCGCGGGATGGGCGGGGCCGAGGTCGCCGTCCGCAAGCCCGATGGCAAGGTCCTCCAGACCAAGAACATCGAGGGCGTCTGCTACATCAACCTGGGCGCGGAGGACCGCGTCATACCGGGCCTGGCGTTCACGGTCTATCCGACCGGCGGGATCCCCGCCAGCGGCCTGGGCAAGGCCAAGATCGTCGTCACGCAGGTCCAGAAGACCATCAGCGAGTGCCGCATCGTCGACCAGGCCGTCGACAACCCCATCGTTGCCGGCGATCCCATCGGCAACGTCGCCTACGATCCGCAACGAACCTACACATTCGTGGTGGAGGGGCAGTTCGACGTTCGCGGCCGCGGCCAATACTCCGCCGACGATGCCAAGGAGGTCAAGCTCCTGATCGAGCGTTCGGGCGGCGCGGTGGCCGACCAGGTGGACGTCCAAACGGACTTCGTCGTGCTGGGCGCCGCCCCGGCCCGCCCGTTACAGCCCTCCGAGAACGACCCCGACCACATGTGGGAGCTGTACCGGGCCAAAGAGCGCGAGTTCAGCCGCTACCAGGACACGCTGGAGGCCGCTCAGAACATGCACGTGCCGATCCTTAACACCAACCGCTTCCTGGCGATGATCGGCTACACGCCCGCCGCCGAGCAGTAACAGCGCCCCTGAACAGACCAGATGGACCGGCCCTACGCATCGGCCGGTCCTTTCTGTGCGCGGGCAATTCGATTGACAAACCGACGCCCGCCGCTAAGCTGCACCCGACCTTGGAGACCGGGAACAACAGATGAAACTCTCAGAACGCATATCCTGCGTGGCGCCCAGCGCGACGCTGGCGATCTCCGCCAAGGCCAAGAAGATGCAGGCCGAGGGGATCGACGTGGTGAGCTTCGGCGCCGGTGAGCCGGACTTCGACACGCCCGACTTCATCAAGGCCGCCGCCAAGACCGCCCTCGACGCCGGCGACACCAAGTACACCGCGCGAAGCGGCGCCAAGCTGCTACAGGCCATCGCCGACAAACTCGCCCGCGAGAACAACATCCACGTCTCCCCGTCGCAGATAGTGATGACCTTCGGCGGCAAGCACGCGCTGTACGACGCATTCCAGGTGCTGGTCAACCCGGGCGACAAGGTGCTGATACCCGCGCCATACTGGCTGACCTATCCCGAGCAGGTCAAGCTGGCCGGCGGCGAGCCGGTGGTTCTGCCGGCCCACGCCGAACAGGGCTTCAAGATCACCCCGCAACAGGTGCTCGATGCCGCCAAGGGCGCCAAGATTCTGATCATCAACTCGCCATCCAACCCCACGGGCGTCATGTACGCGCCCGATGAGCTGGCCGCCATCGCCGAGGCCGTGCTGGAGACGGGTCTGATCGTCTTCTCCGATGAGATCTACGAGAAGCTCATCTACGGCGATGCGAAGTTCGTCTCATTCGCGGCGTTGGACGACCGTCTGCCGGAGCGCACGGTCACGTTCAACTGTCTGAGCAAGTCTTTCTCCATGACCGGGTGGCGGCTTGGCTGGGCCGCCGGGCCGCAGGAAATCATCACCGCCATGAAGACGCTCAAGAGCCAGGAGACATCCGACGTCGTCAGCTTCGCCCAGGCCGCCGCCCTGGAGGCCTACACCTCGCCCAAGGCGGCTGAGACGATCGAGACCATGAGGCAGGAGTTCGCCAAGCGTGGCCGGCATATGGCCGAGCGGCTCAACGCCATCGAGGGCGTCAAGTGCGTCGAGCCGACGGGCGCGTTCTACTGCTTCCCGGACGTCAGCGGGCACTACGGGCGAGTGATCGGCGGGGTGAACGTGACCGGCTCGTCGAGTTTCGCCACCGCGGCGTTGGCCTCGGCCAGGGTGGCGCTCGTTCCCGGCGAGCCGTTCGGCGAGGACCGCTGCGTGCGGCTGAGCTTTGCCACTTCCATCGAGCAGATCGACGAGGGGCTGGACCGCCTGGCCAAGCTGCTGACGTAGGCTGCGGCGCGGCGCTGGGGGCGCTGCGAATCAGCGGCGGACCTGATTGATCTGCTTGAGGCTGCGCCAGACCGTCGCGGCGCGGTCGACCAGGCCCATGTTCTGAAGCGCCAGCGCCAGGCCCGCGCGCACCTCGGTGTGGTCCGGCGAGGCTTCGGCGGCGGCTTCCATGTGCTGGACGGCCTGCTCGAACTGCCGGCGGTCGGTGTATAGCAGCCCCAGCCTGTAGTGCAGGTCCACGTAGCGAGGCTGAATCTCCAGCGCCGTCTTGAACGTCTCGATGGCCTCGTCCACCATGCCGAGTTCCTGCTGAGTGACGCCGAGCTTGATGACCGCCTGGACGTAGGCGGGGTTGACCTCGACGGCCTTGGCGAACTGTTCCATGGCCTCGGCGCTTCTGCCCTCGGCCCGCAGCAGCACGCCGTAGCGATATCGCAGGTCGGCGTAGTTGGGGTGCTGGCGGATGCACTCGGCGTGGCGGTCGATCTGCTTGTGCAGCAGGTCGTCGTGGTCCAGGGCGATCTCGGCGGCGGCGTCCGGCGGGCCGTCGAAGCTCTTCTCGATGCCCTCGGCCAGCGCCGCCCTGAGTTGCAGCTTGCTCATCTCCGCCAGCAGTATGACGCTGTTGGGCTCGATCGCCCCGGCCAGCTCGAAGCTGTTGATCGCGTCGGCCTTTCGGCCCATAGCCGCCTGGGCCACGCCGATGCCCACGTAGTTGACCAGCAGTCCGTCGTTCAGCTCGCAGGCGTCGTGGAAGGCCTCGGCCGCCTCCTCCCACCGCCCGCAGACCAGATGCTGCGTGCCGATCTTGACGACGGCCTCCAGGTAGTTGTCCTGGATGCTCAGTGCCAGGCGATAGTGCTTCATCGCCGCGTCGTCGTCGCCGATTTGGCCATACAGGTCGGCCAGGCGGACGTGCAGGTCGGGGAACGGGCCTTGCTGGTCGATCAGGCCGTGAAGGCGCTCTATCGCCTCGCGGACCAGCCCGTCGGCTACCAGCGCCTCGACCTCGTCGTCCAGCAGCGACCAGTTGTCCGGCTCCATGGTGATGGCCGACTCGAACTCCTCCACGGCCAGGCCGAACTGACCGTCGCGGTAGTACAGTTGTGCCAGGGCAGTCCGCACGCCGGCGTCCTGCGGGTCGTTCTGGCGGAGCCAGCGGTACTGCTCGATGGCCTCGTCGATGTCGTTGAGGTACAGGGCCACCGCTGCCAGGCGCTGGCGAGCGGCCACCAGGCCATCGTCACGGTGCGTCGCGTCGCGGTAGTACTCGGCCGCCTTTTCCGGCTCGCCGATCAGCTCGCGGCAGAACCCTATCGCGAACAGCACGGCCGCCTCGCCGGTGTGGGTGTGGTTGGCGATTTCGAGCTGCTCGATGGCCTTGTCGACCTGGCCAGCGGCATGGAAGGTCGCGGCCAGGGCCACGCGGGCGGCGAGGTAGTCCGGTTTGATCCGGCAGGCGGTCTGGAGCTGCTCGGTGGCCTCGGCCAGTCTCATCGCGCGGAGGTAGGCCAGCCCAAGCTGGCAGCGGATGTCGGGCCACTGGGGGTGCTCGCCGGCGACGGCGTTCAGCTCGTCGATGCTGCGGAGCTGCGGCGACCAGTAATAGCGATCCAGCACGTCGCCGAGGTCCGTCGGCAGTCCCCTGCCAAGCAGTTCCAGTAGGTGACTCACCCCTGTCCCTCCATCATGCCGCCAGCGAGGCCAACGCCTCAGCCGCCCGGCTGTAGTTTCCGTTCAGCTCCAGTGCTCGCTCCAGGTGGCGGCGTGCATCGGCCTTTCGCCCGAGGCGCATCAGCAGCTCGCCGGCCAGGCAGTGCGCGTCCGGCCAGTCGCCGCCGGAGGCGATGGTCCGCTCGGCGTGCTCCAGGGCCTCTGCCGAGTTGTCACTGTCGGCGTACAGCCGGGCCAGGTTCAGGCGCGCCTGGACGTAGCGGCCGTTGATCTCCACGGCTGCGGTCGCGTGCTCAAGGGCCTTGTCGGCCCGCGCGAGTCTCCTGTAGACCGCGGACGCACGATGATGCAGGTCGGCGTATCGCGGGTGCTCTGCCAGGGCCGTCTCCAGCGCCCCGGCCAGCACGCCGAACAGCTCGCCGTCCACCTCGCTCGGCGGCAGCGATAGGAACGCGTCCACGAAGTCCACTTCCGAGGTGATGTATGCGGCGAGCTGGGCCATCTGCGAGCCGTCACGCGCCGCCCTGTCCTCAGGCAGGCGGATCGGGACCTCCTGGCCCTGCAGGGCGGCTGCCTTGGCCGCCAGCGACAGGCGGTGGGCCAGTATAAGGTCGTTGGGGCGAAGCTCGAACGCCCGCTGAAGCGAGCGGACGGCCTGGCAGGCGTCTCCGGTGGCCGCCGCGGCCAGCGCGTGGTAGTAGTGGGCGTCGGGGTCGGCACAGTCGGCCTGCGTCGCCTCGAAGAACCGCTCGCGGGCCTCGGCCCACTGCCCCTCGCCGCCCAGGAACAGCCCCATCTGCATCAGTAGCCTGGCGTCGTTGCCGCATTGCCGCAGTGCCGAGCGGAGCGTGATCTGCGCGTCCTCGCGCCTTCCGTTGCGCCACTGGGCCTGGGCGTGTGCGAGCCAGGCGGCTGCATCGTTCTTCTTCGCCGATAGGGCCTTGTCGGTCTTGCGGCTGCAGTCGGAGAACCGCCCGGTGCGGGCGTAGACCCGGGCGAGGAAACCCGTCAGGTCCCCGTCGCCTCCGAGCCGTTCGGCGGCGGTGCGAAGGTGGCTCTCCGCCTCGTCGAATCGCCCTGCCTGCATGGCCTGCACGCCGATCGCCCGGTGGCTCAGCGCGCCGTAGTAGCGGGCCATCATCGCCGTCAGGCCGCCTTCTTGCTCGGCCTTGGCCAGTGCCTTGACGGCCCGGTCGTAGCGACGACGGTGGTATTGCCGCATGCCACAGCGGTAGGCATTCTGGCTGCGGCTGGAGGAATTGCCCTTGTCACTGCTCATATCAGCACTTTCCGCAGGTCTTATCGGCAATCGAACCGGGGCGGTGAAGGAAGAGCCAAACCATTACGCCAAATGAGAATCCGGGCCATGCGGCGGGCGGATTGGCCAGAGGCAAAGGCGCCCCCGTAGCGGTGCTGTGGGCTTCGTGAGAACGGTGGGGCCAGGCGGGCGGCGGCGGGTCTAGTAGGCGCCCCTGGCGGAGATGACCGCCGGGACGGTCTGGATGATGATCATCAGGTCCAGCAGCAGGCTGCGATTGCGGATGTAGCACAGATCCAGGCTCACCCACTCGTCATAGGCCAGTTCGCTTCGGCCTGATATCTGCCATAGGCAGGTCAGCCCCGGCTTCACGGCCGCCCGCCCTCTAGCGGGGCCGATGGCCTGCCTCGCCTCCGGCAGCCACAGAGGGCGGGGGCCTACGATCGACATCTCGCCGCGCAGCACGTTGAACAGCTGCGGCAGCTCGTCGACGCTGCTCCGCCTCAGCCACAGGCCCACCGGCGTCAACCGCGGATCGTCTGCGATCTTGAACACGGGGAAGTCCTTCTA
>CAYUYH010000127.1:0-8283 GCA_964449175.1 uncultured Planctomycetaceae bacterium | reverse complement strand
GCAGGAAGACTACCTCTACTACCTCGACCTCAAGGAGCAGATGTTCGGGATGAAGACGTAGGCAGTGCTCTATCCCGCCGCGACTATCGTCGTGAGTGCGTCTCGCGTTGCGCTCTGTGGGTCGGTGAGGGTGGCGATCTCGGCCAGTGACATGTGGCGCTCCAGGTGACGGATGATCTCGTGGCCGAGGAAGTACCCGCACTCCCGCCGGCCCTGGATGTCGAGCCAATGGCCGAAGAAGTCCCGCGTGGGCTCGCCGGCGTCTACCCGGCGCAGGAACTCGGTGGCCAGAAAGGCGAGGTTGACGCGACACCAGTCCGCCCAGTCAGGCGCGTTGATGCCGAGGGCCATGTGCCACCTATCCTCGCCGAGGATGACGTGCTCGCACCGCTGGGCGAACCCCTCTTCGCACAGGTCCCACAGCGGGCCCGATTCTTTCGCCAGCCCGGCCTGCCGTCGTTGCCAATAGTGGTACAGATGGCCGGTCTCGTGGGCGAGCATGCCCTCCAGGCTTTCCGCGTCGCACCAGCCGCACTCGGCGATGTTCTCCAGGCCCAGCAGGATGGCCGACTGGTCTCGGTAGGTTGTCGCCCAGCCGGCGCCGAGTCCGATGCCGACGTAGATCACGAACGAGGCGTCCTCGTCGTAGCCCAGCCGCCGGGAAGCCTGCTCGCAGACTGACGGAATTACACGCAGCAGGGCGGGATGCGCCTGGCGCATCGAGGGCACCCGGCCGGTCAGGTGCGGCAATATCCTCTCGAGGGCGATCTGTCTCCAGTCGAAGCCGTCGCGAGTGTAGGATTCCAGTTGCTTGTTCAGCAGCTCCGGCCAGCGCGACATATAGCGGTCTCGCCAGGCGTTGAGCTGGACGTCGGCTGGCTGGTCGGCGACCTCCGGCCAGACGCGCAGGAAGTCATCGAATGTGTCAACGATTCGACAGGCCATTCCGCTACATCTCTCCAATTGTGGCAACGTCCTTGGTGCCTAACTCGCCGCCTTCGGACGCTCCGCAGGGGCGGCAAGAGCCGGTAGGGCGGGAAACTTGTTTCCCGCGGAATCTGTGGCGTGCGTTGAACCTCGCTGTGCTCCTAAACTGCTCGTCGCCCCGAAGGGGCGAGAAGCCGATAGCCGGGGGCGTGAGCCCCCGGTTGAGGGCGGCTCTCCCCGCGAGCCTCGAAGGGGCGACAAAATCCCTCGTCATGGCCCGGCGCCAACAGCCTCCCGCCCCTTCGGGGCTTGGAGCATGTTGGCGATGCGTTCCGTGGGCTCACGCCCACGGCTATCATCTGTCGGCCCTGCGGGCCTGAGCATGTGCGAAGAACACGCACGGGTACAAACAACGCGCCCACGGTGCCACCTCGGTGCGACTCTACTTCGTGACCTTTGTGCCCTTTGTGGTTCGGCTATTGGCTTTTCTGTCGCCTGTTTTCTGCGGTACGGCCGGGACGTTCACGGGCGCGACGCCCGCGGAGCTACTTCTTCCACGGCGGGGTGGACGGCAGGTAGCCCATGAACTCGTCGACGAGGGCCTTCTCGTAGTCTCCGCCGTAGGTGCCGGCGAGGAATCGGTCGGCGGCCTCGGTGCAGAATCGCTTCCACGAGGCGCTCTCGGCCCCGGGATTGATCGGATAGAACATGGCGCCATTGGCCTTGGCGGCCTTCATGTCGCCAGGGGCGTCGCCGATCATCAGGATCTTGTCGGCGTCGTACTTGCCGGCGGCGGCGTACTGGATGTGCTGCTTCTTAGAGCCCAGCTCCTGGCCGGCGATGAGGAGGGTGAACTTGGCGATGTCGTGCTCTTCCCACTCGCGGGTGAGCGCCTCGCCGGGCGTGGCGGAGACGCACATCATGTCGGCGGCGTCGGCGAGCTTGGCCATGCTCTCGCGGACGTAGGGGAACGGCGGCACGTTGCGGACTATTCTTGCCACGTCGGCGTTGACGGACTTCGACCACGTCAGCGCGAGGGTCAGGATCGGGTCGCCGGTCTTTTTGACCTCGGCCTCCAGGGCGGGGTTGCCCAGGGCGGTCTCGCGCTTGATCCATTCACGCAGGGCGGTGACGTCCATCGGCTCATACCCGCGCTGCTGCGCCTCCGGGCGCTCGGCCAGCAGGTCGATCGTCATGGTCAGCGCGGGGAAGCGGTTGATGCCGCGCCACTGGCTATAGAGGTTCACGAACTCCGCCGCCTCGCGGGCCATCTTGCTGACCGGCTGAAGCTCCCAGTGGTTGATCGTGTTGGGGATGAAGCACTCCTTGTGCTTGATCTCCATCGTGTCGAACGCACAGCCGTCTGAATCGACGCCGACAAAGAAATCCTTCGTCCTCTTCAGGGCCTTGAGCTTCTCAACATGCGCCGCCATATCTCTGCTCCCGTCCTATCGCCAATCGAATGAGCCGCAATCTCCAACTGCAATCCGCAATCCGAAATCCGTCCTTCGACAAGCTCAGGACCCCGAGCAACGTCGAGGGGCAATCCGCAATTGCTACACTCCGCTGAACGCACTGAATCCGCCGTCGACGGGCACGACGATGCCGGTGACGAACCTGCTGGCGTCGCTTGCCAGCCAGATCAGCGTGCCGACCAGGTCGCCGGGCTCGCCGAATCGCCCAGCCGGCGTGTGCGTGATGATCGTCTTGCCGCGGGCGGTCAGCTCGCCGCTCTTCTCGTCGGTCAGCAGGAAGCGGTTCTGCTCGGTCAGGAAGAAGCCGGGCGCGATGGCGTTGACGCGTATGCTCGCACCGTGCCGCTGGGCCATGTAGACCGCCAGCCACTGCGTGAAGTTGCTGACGGCCGCCTTGGCGCCGCTGTAGGCGGCGATGTTCGTCAGCGGGCGGAACGCGTTCATCGACGAGATGTTGATGATGTTGCCCTCGCCGCGCTCGGCCATGTATCGCCCGAAGACCTGGCTGGGCAGGATCGTCCCCAGGCAGTTGAGGTCGAACACCCAGCGGATCGCGTCGGCGGGGAGGTCGAAGAAGGTCCTCGGCGGGACGCAGGAGGCCTCCTTCTTGTTGCCACCCGCGCCGTTGATGAGCACGTCGACCCGGCCGAGCCGGGCGAGCGTCTCGTCGAACGCTGACTGGACCTCTTTCAGCTCCAACACGTTGACGGCCACGGGGACCGCCGAGCCGCCGGCGTCCTCGATCTGCTTGCAGACGGCTGCGGCGCCCTCGGAGTTGTAGTCCAGCACGGCGACCTTTGCCCCTCCGGCTGCCAGCGCCTTGGCCATCTCGCCGCACAGCACGCCGGCGCCGCCGGTGATCGCCACGCACTTGTCTTTGACGCTGAACAGGTTGTCGGGCACCCTATGTTTCCTTTCGCTGTGTTCCGGCCTAGCCGCCCTTGGCGAACGGCGCGACGTGCCGCCCTATGTGCTTGGCCAGCACCTCGTAGTGGACGTCTTCCTGCGCCTCCAGCGCCGCGTAGAGGCGCTTGCGGAACTTCTCGCCGCCGTCAGCCGTCAGGACCGAGCCGAACGTCACGTGCAGCATCTGCCGCGTGTCGAAGTCGTCCAGCGAATCGGGCAACTGCTCGTCGCTCAGGTGGTCGACCGGCGGCACCTTCGCCATGTCTGCGGAGACGTGGTAGCTCGCCTTGTCGGTCTCGTATTGGCCGCGGGCGAAGGTGTATATCTGGCGGAACAGGGCCGCGTCGATGCGGCTGACGGCCCGGACGGCCTCCAGGTAGCTCGTGCCGGCGGTCTTCAGGTGCACCAGTCCGCCGGTCAGCTCGGCGATCAGCGGATAGATGCTGAACTTGTCGCTGCCGGAGTGGATGGAGATCTTGTAAGGCCCGACCGTCCGCATGACGGCGACGTGCTCGGCGAAGCTGGCCGCGAACACGTCCAGGTCGCCGATGTAGTCCACGCCCTTCTCGAATCGCCCGATCAGCCTCGGCGCCATCGACACCCACTGAACGCCCAGCCGCTTCAGCTCGGCCGCGAAGAAGTAGTGCTCCGCCGGCGTGGTGACGCTTTCGGTCTCGTCCACCGAGGCCTCCAGCTCGAAGGGATATTTGCAGATCTCCTTGAGCCTGCGGTGCATCTTGACCACCTGGCAGATGGCGTTGCCGTATTTTACAGCCGCCCGGGCAAACGCCGAATCGTCGAAGCGGACCGACGATCCGTCCACCAGCTCGAAGCTCTTGCCGGCGTAGAGGCCCTTCAGCCCGTCGGCCGACGTGTCGAACGTCTTGAAGTCCAGCTCGGCGTATCGCTGGGCCAGCGCCGCGGCGTCCATTCCATCGGCGGCGTTGACCACGTGCGGACCGGGGTCGATCGTGAACATCGTGAAACCGTTTTGCACGATTCCGTCCAGGTCCTCCAGCCGCTGGATGTGGTCGCCGTCGCTGCCGAACGGCTCGGTGTAGCCC
Organism: uncultured Planctomycetaceae bacterium; assembly: GCA_964449175.1. Classification (GTDB taxonomy): domain Bacteria; phylum Planctomycetota; class Phycisphaerae; order SM23-33; family SM23-33; genus CAYUYH01. The sequence goes on along the minus strand of CAYUYH010000127.1, from coordinate 3,911 downwards.
TCCTGCAACACGCCCCAGGTCGCGCAGTCCATTACCTGCTCCGGCGTGCGCTGCGTGCGGGTCATCTCGCGGATGGACTGCTGTGGGAAGAACGGCACGAGGCCCGTTCCGCGCACCGCCCTGACGTGGCCAGGCGTGGCCAGGCCCAGGCGGTCGCCCAGCCCGACGCTGGTGGCCAAGCCCACGCACTGCGGCGCGGTCCAGGGCAGCGCGTTACGGACGGCGCCGGCGTTGGCGTGGTCGGTCGGCCCAACAGTCACGTCCTTGCCGCCCAGCGAGCCGACCTTCTCGCCCTTGATCGCGCCCTTACCGATGCAGCCGACCAGCTTGTCCCGGCCGCGCCGCGCGAGGAAGTACGTCACCCCGCCTGCCGAAGCCAGGCTGGCCTCGTAGATGTCCAGCTTCGTTACCTTCTTCAGTTCATTGATCTTTGCCATGTCACGGGTTTCCTGTCGGCGGTTGTCAGGCCGTGTACGTGCTGGCCGTGATATCGCCGCCGGCGCCTGTCCAGTTGGTGTGGAAGAACTCGCCTCGCGGCCTGTCCACGCGCTCGTAGGTGTGCGCGCCGAAGTAGTCTCGCTGCGCCTGTAGCAGGTTGGCCGGCAGCCGCTCGCAGCGATAGCCGTCATAGAACGCCAACGCCGAGCTGAACGCCGGCACGGGAATGCCCATCTTCACCGCCTTGGTCACCGTCCGCCGCCAGCCGCCCTGGGCCTTGCGGACGGCTGTCTTGAAGTACGGGCTGAGCAGCAGGTTAACCAACTTGGGCTTGCGGTCGAAGGCTTCCTTGATCTTGCCGAGGAACTGGCTGCGGATGATGCACCCGCCGCGCCACATCATCGCCACGCCGCCGTAGTTGAGGTTCCAGCCGTAGTCCGCCGCCGCCGCCCGCATGAGCTGATAGCCCTGTGCGTACGAGCAGATCTTGCTGGCGTAGAGCGCCTGGCGGATGTCCTCGACGAACTTGCCCCGGTCGCCGCGGAACTTCGCCTTCGGACCGCGCAGCACCTTCGCCGCGCCGACGCGCTCTTCCTTGATGGCCGACAGGCAGCGGGCGAACACCGCCTCGCCGATCAGCGTCAGCGGCATGCCGGCCTCCAGGGCGGTGATGGCCGTCCACTTGCCCGTGCCCTTCTGCCCGGCGGTGTCGAGGATCACGTCCACCATCGCCTGGCCTGTCTGGTCGTCGGTCTTGGCCAGGATGTCGCGCGTGATCTCGATCAGGTAGCTGTCCAGCTCGCCGGTGTTCCACTCCGCGAACACCTCGTGCATCTCCGCCGGCGTCATGCCGATGGACTTCATCAGCATGTAGGCCTCGCAAATGAGCTGCATGTCGCCGTACTCGATGCCGTTGTGGACCATCTTCACGAAGTGCCCGGCGCCGTTCTCGCCCACCCAGTCGCAGCAGGGCTCTTCCTTGCCGGTGACGGGGTCGGTGACCTTGGCGGCGACGGCTTGGAGGATGGGCCTGACGTGCTCCCACGCGGGCGGCGAGCCGCCCGGCATGATGCTCGGGCCGTGGCGTGCGCCCTCCTCGCCGCCCGATACGCCCGTGCCGATGTACAGCTTGCCCTTGCTCTCGACGTACTTGGTCCGGCGGATGGAGTCCTGGAAGTTGCTGTTGCCGCCGTCGATGATGATGTCGCCGTCTTCCAGGTGCGGCAGGAGCTTGTCGACGAAGTCGTCCACGGCCTGCCCGGCCTTGACCAGCAGCATCACCCGCCGAGGCCGCTTCAGCGACGCGACCAGCTCCTCGATCGAGTGCGTGCCGATGATCGTCCTTCCCTTGGCCTCGCCGGCGGTGAAGGCGTCCACCTTGGAGACTGTCCGGTTGAAGACCGCCACGGTGAAACCGTGGTCGGCCATGTTCAGCACGAGGTTCTGGCCCATCACGGCCAGGCCGATAAGTCCGAAGTCCGCTGTGGCTTCCGGCATGATATACGCTCCTTGTCAGGCACTGACGGAACGGTGCATAGTAGGCATTTTCCCCCCGATTTCAAGCCCCTTGCGGGCAGGTTGGAGGTTAGAGGGCCGGAGTACCGGAATGCCGGACTACCGGAATACCGCGAGGAGACTCAATCGCTTGGGAAGCCCGCGGCACTGCCGCGGGATCGTCGGCCAACTGACTGATTGACCGATTGACTGACTAACTCTTCCCCGTGCGATGCACGGGGCTTCTTCAATCCGCAATCCGCAATCCGAAATCCGAAATCGGATCACTCCCACTCGATGGTGGCCGGGGGCTTGGATGAGATGTCGTAGACCACGCGGTTGACGCCGCGGACCTCGTTGATGATGCGGTTTGAGATCGTCGCCAGCACGTCGTATGGAATCCGCGACCAGTCCGCCGTCATGAAGTCAGCCGTGTCCACCGAGCGGACGGCGACGACGTTCTCGTACGTCCGAGCGTCGCCCATCACGCCCACCGACCGCACCGGCAGCAGCACCACGAACGTCTGGGCCGTCTTGCCGTACAGACCGGCCGCGGCGATCTCCTCCAGCAGGACGTTGTCCGCCTTGCGGAGAATCTCGAGGCGCTCGGGCGTGACCTCGCCGACGCATCGCACGGCCAGGCCCGGCCCGGGGAACGGGTGCCGCCAGACGATCTGCTCCGGCAGCCCCAGCAGCTCGCCGACGCGGCGAACCTCGTCCTTGAACAGGTCGCGCAGCGGCTCGATCAGACGGAAGCCCAGCTCGGCCGGCAGCCCGCCGACGTTGTGGTGCAGCTTGATGTTCGCGGCCTGGCCGGCGAGCGACTGGCCGGACTCGATCACGTCCGGGTATAGCGTGCCCTGGGCCAGGTAGCGGGCGTTGGGGATGGATTTCGCGGCCGACTTGAAAGCCTCGACGAACGTGTGGCCGATGATGCGACGCTTCTCCTGCGGGTCGGTCACGCCGTCCAGCTTGCCTAGAAAATCATCCGCCGCCGACACGACGGTCAGGTCTATCTTGAAATGCTCGGCGAAAGTGGAGCGCACCAGCTCGGCCTCATTCATCCGCAGCAGCCCGTTGTCCACGAATATGCAGGCCAGGCGGTCGCCGATCGCCCGATGCAGCAGGGCCGCGACTACCGACGAGTCCACCCCGCCCGACAGCCCGCAGATTACCCGCTCGTCCGGCCCGACCGTCGCGGACGCCTCGGCGACGACCGACTCGATGAACGAGGTCATCTTCCACAGGCCCGCGCAGCCGCAGATGTCGTACAGGAAGTTGACGAATATCTCCCCGCCGTGCGGCGTGTGGGCGACCTCCGGGTGGAACTGCACGCCGTAGAAGGGCCGGTCCTTGTGTCGCACGGCCGCGACGGGGCAGGTCGGCGTGGCCGCCAGGGGGACGAACTCGTCGCCCAGCGAGTGCACCTGGTCGCCGTGGCTCATCCAGACGGTGGTTTCAGCCGGCACGCCGCGGAACAGCGGGTCGTCGGCGGTCACCGTCAGCCTCGCCCGGCCATACTCGCGGCTGGCCGCGGGCTTGATGTCGGCACCCAGCATCTGGCAGCCCACCTGCATGCCATAGCAGATGCCGAGGATCGGCACGCCGAGGTCCAGCAGCTCGCCTCTACATCGCGGGGCGCCCGGCTCGTAGACGCTGGCCGGACCGCCTGTGAAGATCAGCCCCTTGGGGTTCAGCCCCCGCAACTGGTCGGCGGTCACGTCCGGGCGGGCCAGCACGCTGTAGACGCCCTTGTCGCGGACACGCCGCGCGATCAGTTGGGCGTACTGGCTGCCGAAGTCCAGTATGACGATCGACTCGGATTGTCCCGCGCCTGCGCTCATAGCCTCATGCCCGGCCGTCCCGCCGGGAGAAGCCAAGCATCATACGCGCCGACGCCCCCACAAGGAAGCCCCCATCGTGAGGGGATTATGCGCCATTGCGGTAATGGCTTGCGCCACAAAAAGTTCGCGCTCATA
>CAYUYH010000126.1:0-8318 GCA_964449175.1 uncultured Planctomycetaceae bacterium | reverse complement strand
TGCCCTTCGCGGGGTGGGAGATGCCGGTGCGGTACGGCTCCATCGTGGCCGAGCTTGCCGCCGAAGAGCAGGGCCACGTCGTGGAGCTGACGGCCGCCCGGCAGCGTCTGGGCCGCTGATGTGGCCGCCGGCGGCGGCGACTTTGCGGCAACACACTGGAATCGCCCGGCCCGGCGAGCGTATAATCCCCGCTCGTTGGTTGAGGCAATGAACAGCCGCACGGCCCAAGGCCGAGAAAGAACGCTAGAAGACAGGAGTTGACCATGAAGGGAAACGCCAAGCTTGTCAATGCTCTCAACACCCGTCTCTCGGAAGAGATGACTGCCATCAATCAGTACCTCGTCCATGCCGAGATGCTTGAGGATTGGGGCTACGAACGTCTGGCCAGGAAGGTCAAGGCACGGGCAATCACCGAAATGAAGCACGCCGACAAGCTCATCGAGAGGATTCTGTTCCTCGAGGGCAGGCCCGTCGTCAGCAAGCTCGGCGCGATACACATCGGCGCGGAGGTGCCCGAGCAGCTGGCCAACGATCTCGCCGCTGAGATGGACGCCGTCAAGAAATACAACCAGACGATCAAGTTGGCCGTCGAGGTAGGCGACAACGCGACCAAGGAGATCCTGGCGTCTATTCTCAACGACGAGGACGCCCACGTTGACGAGTTGGAGGAAGTCCAGGGCCAGGTCGAACAGATGGGCCTGGGGCTGTTCCTCACAACGCAGATGAAAGACTAGCCGCTACGTGGGCCTTCTCGCAGACGGGCTGGACAGTTCTGATGCCGCCGTATTGGCGGCGAGCGCCGCATAACGACCATATCGGACCGGGCGGAGTGTATGTCGTCCGGTCCCCGTCTTGTGTCACCGCGAGGACCCCGTCGGGCCGTCCCAGTCCTCCCCGTCGGCTGGCTCGTCGGAGCGGAAGTCCTCCTCCCGTTCCTCCCGTTCCTCGCCTTCCTCCTCGTCTTCTGCGTCCTCCTCGGCGATCTTCCACTTGTCCGCCTCGCTGATGTCATCCAGCTCGCGCTCCATCACCTTGAACATCTTCTCCTGCATCGGCGCGAGCTTGCGGTAGTACTCCAGCGTGGCCTGGTAACTGGCGACCATCTGGTTGATCTTGATAAGCTGCCACTTCACCAGGCACTGCTCTTCCTTGATGTTGTGGAACGGGTCGCAAGAGAAGGTGATCTCCCCGGCCGGCGAGCGATGGAAGAACTCGCAGTCCTTGCACTGTAGCATTGGGCCGCTCCCTGGCACCGGGTAGTCTGCTTGCCCGGCGACATGTTCATAATAGCGGGGCGGCCCGTGTTGGGCCAAAGGCATTTCCCCTGGCAAGCCCAGCCGGCCTGGTCGAGGCGCCTGGAAAGCCTGCCCGAAGTCCGGTAGCATACCGCACGCCTGTACCCGGCGGCATGAATGGCTGCACAGGTCGAAAGCGAGAATCCTGAATTGCCTGAGAACACTGCGAAAACGCGCGCGGGAAGACTGATCCGCTTCCTCGTGGTCACGGCGATCGCCGTCCTGGTCGTCTGCGCCGCCGCCGGCGTGGCCTATCGCCGCCTCGGTCGGCCGACAGTCGGCATGGACGACGCCAACATCTTCATGGTCTACGCCAGGAACATCGCCGCCGGCCACGGCTGCGTCTACAACGCCGGCGGTGAGAGGGTGGAAGGCTTCACGTCCATGCTGTACGTGCTGGTGATGGTGCTGGTATTCCGCATCGCCGGCTCGCCGGAGACAATCTTGTTGGCGATGAATGTCCTCCTGGCGTCGCTCGGCATCGCCGCGCTTGCCCTGGCCGCCGGACGCCGCGGCGACGACCCGCCGGGCAGACCGCAAAGCACCACCGGCCGATGGTTAATCTACGGCATCGTCATCGTCTGGTCGGTATCGTCCGCCGGCTACGTGATCTGGACGACGATCTCGCTGATGGACTCGGCGTTATGGTCCTGCATGGTCGTGTCGGCCTCGGCGTTGTGCCTGGCGGAGCTGAGGTCGGCCGCCGCCAGCCGGTGGCGCACGCTCGCCGCCGCGGTGCTCTCGGCCTTGCTGCCACTGGCCAGGCCCGAGGGATTCATCATCGCCCTGACGGTGCCGGCGGCGTTCTTCCTCGCGGCCAGGCTCCGCGGCCGGAGCTTCGCCCGAGCCCTGGCGGGGATCCTGCCGCTGCTGCTGGTCTGGGGCGCGTGCGTGGGCGCGCTGACGGCGTTTCGGATGGCCTACTTCGGTTACCCCCTGCCAAACACCTACTACGCCAAGGTCTCCACCAACAGGCTCTACTCGCTGAGACGCGGCATGTGGTACCTGTATCGCTTCATGGCATCTGGCGGCATGGTCCCCATCGCCGCGGGGGCTGCGCTGGCCGGCGTACTGGTGAACCTCAAGCTCGTGGCCGGCGCGGTGATCGGCAAGACGCCCGCCGCCACGCCCATCGAGCGCGATCGCGCCGCCCACTTCGGCGTCTGCGCGATCGCCCTGCTGGGGCTGGCCCTGCCGGTGTTCGTCGGCGGAGACCACTTCACGCTCTTCAGGTTCTATCAGCCATTCTGGCCCATCCTCATCGTGGTTCTGCTGCCGTTCGCGCGCGAGCTTGTCCGGGCCTTCGCCCGGCTCGGCGGCCAGCCCGACGCGCGACGCCTGAAGTGGCTGGCGTCGATCCCGGCCGCGTGCCTGATCGTCATCGCCCTGTCGGCGAGCTGGTTCGACTTCCTGTTGTGGGAGCCGCAGATCGCCCACCAGTTCAGGGTGGCTGAGGACGGGCGCGAGATAGGCAAGGCCCTGAATCGACTGTACGCCGGAGACTACCCTGCTGTCGGCGTTATCGCCTCGGGCGGGTTCGCCTTCACATACGAGGGCAAAACCATCGACCTGCTCGGGCTGAACAGCGTGGCCATGGGCCATTCGCCCGGCGAGAGGATTGGCGAGAAGAACCACGCCGCCTTCAACAAGGACGTGTTCTGGCAACTCGCCCCCGACCTGATCGTCCTGCCGCGACGTCCGTCGGCCAGGGCGGCGGACATACTGGCCGAGAAGGAATTCGCCGAGGTCGTCATGAAGGGATTGCCCAAGGAGGAGGCCTTCAAGAGCAGATACGCCCTCGCCAAGGTCATGGCGGCCGATAACTCGTGCGAGCTGGTCGGCTACTTCGACAGAGACCTGCTTGCCAGGCCGGCTGTCGGCGCGCGGATAGTCCCTATCTTGGCCGACGACGAAGCCGCGGGCGCCCTCGCCGGGCCGTGACGTCTTCGATCGCAAGGAGGGGGGCGGTTTACGGGAATTCTCTTTGCCCAATGCCCGCCGGGCCTATAATTGGCCCTCTCACCCTCACCTAGAAAGCAAGTGGGATGACGATAAACGTGCTGTGCATCGGCGACGTCGTGGGCCGGCCCGGCAGGCAGGTCCTGGCGGCTTGCCTGGGCAAGACAATCGAGGAACGCAAGGTCGATTTCGTGGTCTGCAACGCCGAGAACGCAGCCGGCGGCAGCGGACTGACCGTGGCGATCTACAAGAAGCTGCTGGACTACGGCATCGACGCGATAACGCTCGGCGACCACGCCTACCGCAAGAAAGAAATCATCTCGACGCTCGAGTCTTCCGACCGCATCGTCCGCCCGGCCAACTTGTCGACCCAGGCGAGCGGGCGGCGATGGACGGTGCTCCAGACCAAGTCGGCCGCCGCGCAGGTGGGCGTCGCGTGCGTCCTCGGACAGATGTACATGGGGCAGAACGACTCGCCCTGGGCCGCGATCGACAGGGCGCTGGCCGAGATGCCAAAGGAGGTGAAGGTTCGCATCGTGGACTTCCACGCCGAGGCCTCCAGCGAGAAGATCGCCATCGGGTATCACCTCGACGGGCGCGTGAGCGTGGTGTTCGGCACTCACACGCACATCCCCACTGCCGACGCGAGGATATTGACAGGCGGGACAGCCTGCATATCGGACCTGGGCATGACCGGCCCGTACGACAGCGTGCTGGGGCGCCGCAAGGACCGCGTGCTGAGCGCGATGACAACGTCGATGCCGACGCACTTCGAGATCGCCACCGGCGACGTGCGGATGTGCGGCGCCCTGGCCACAGTGGACGCCGACACAGGCAAGGCCGTGGCCATCGAGCGCGTCGAGGTCCGCGGCCCGGCCTACGAGGGCGGGCCGTACGACCGCGACGACGGCCTGCCGCAACGCAGTGGAAACCACCACTGATGTGAGAGGCAGTTCGGGGTTCGTGAGTTGGAAGGTCGCCGACCCCGCAGGGCCCGGGGATTATTCCTGCAAACAGATTGACACATCGCAAAACGTTGAGTAGAAGTGCGTCATCATGACGAACACGGCCAATACCATGTCCATGTGGTGCGGAAACGCCTTCAGGCCGTTCGTAGGCCTGTGGGGTATTCATGCGCCAAGCGACAGGAACGGGCCGCGATAGCGCAACAAGCCGAATCGAAACGCACACGAGGCCCGTTCCTGCGAGCGGGCCTTCTTGTTTGGCCGGTGGGCATGATGGATACGTCGCAGTGCTGGAAAAGGAGAGGCATCGTGACAGAGAGGGCAGCGATGGCCGGGAAGACGGAATGGTACAGAATGTTCTTCGGCGGCCTGTATGGCCGGATTCTGGGCGGGCGGAGGCATGAGAAACACGCCGCGGCAGAAGCAGCGATGATCAGGCGCCTGCTACGCCTGCGGGGCGGGCAGCGCGTGCTGGACTGCCCGTGCGGGTTTGGCCGGATCGCCAGGGAGCTGGCCAGGCAGGGCCTGGACGTCACCGGCGTGGACTTGTCGGACTCTTACATCCGCAGCGCACGCCGCCGCGCCGCCCGCCGCGGCCTGCGGGTTCGCCTCGCCTGCTGCGACATGCGCGAGCTGCCGTTCGAGGGCGAGTTCCACGCCGCGGTCAATTGGTTCACCAGCTTCGGCTACTTCGACGAGGCGGGCAACCTCGCCGCGGCGACCGCAGCCTTCCGCGCACTGCGCCCGGGCGGGAAGTTCCTTATCGAGATGATAAACAGGTCCTGGCTGGCGCCACGATTCAGGCCCACCGGCGACAGCGTGGTCAGCGGCGTTCGGGGCGTCCGGCGCAGCCGATGGGATCGCACCGGCCGGCGCATCATCAACACGTGGACGTTTTCCAAGGGCCGGCGGCGCGAGACGCACCGCTTCTCGCACTTCCTGTACACCGCGCCCGAGCTGCGGGCGCTGCTGCGACGGGCGGGGTTCCGCGACGTGGTGTTCTACGGCTGGCCGAAGGTGGGCAGGCTCACGCGCCACAAGCGCAGGATGATCGCCATTGCCCGCCGGCCGGCGAAAGGATAAGAAGCTCACCGGGCGACCGGCCCAACACGAGCGTCGGGACAATGTTGCCGAGCAGGGAATGGCCTGCGTAGCAGAGCAGCGGCATCAACTGCCTGCTTCGGCAGCTAGCGCGGAGTGGCGTGACGCATGAAGACGATCTCACTGCACGACAAGAATCGCATCGAGGCGTTCCTGCGACCGGACACCTTCCGGAACATCTACCAACTGGGCGACCTGGACGATCGCTTCTGGCCGCACACGACGTGGTACGCGCTGACGGATGGGGGCGAGACCAGGGCTATTGCGCTCGTATACAGCGGGCTGAGCTCGCCGACACTGCTTGCCATGGGCGGTGACGACGAGCTCCCGGCCGTCAAGGAGCTGCTTGGCTCGATCATGCGTCTGTTGCCCAAGAGCTTCTACGCGCATCTGAGCCTTGGCCTGGCGAATGCCCTGGCCGGCCAATACCGCGTAATGTCGCACGGCAAACACCACAAGATGGCGCTGACGGATGCCTCAAAGGTCAGCGCCGTCGACACCTCGGCGGCCGAGGCTGTGTCCGCGGCGGACGCCGATGATCTGTTGGAGTTCTACGAGCGCAGTTGCCCCGCGCATTGGTTCGAGCCGGACATGTTGGATATGCATCCATACTTTGTGATCAGGCGCGACGCCGGGATCGTCAGTGCCGCCGGCATGCACGTCTACTCCAAGCGGTACGGAGTGGCGGCCTTGGGGAACATCGCCACGGACGACCAGTTTCGTCGAAACGGCTATGCTGCGGCCGCAACGGCCGCCCTATGCAAGAGCCTTCTGGAGACGATCGAGCACATCGGGCTGAACGTCAGGGCCGACAACCACGCTGCCCTCGCCTGCTATCGCAAGCTTGGGTTCGAGGTAGTTGCCGCGTACGAGGAGTGCAGTGTCGCTCCGCTGTAGGAAGCTGGGATGGTGACACGGGAGAACATGACAATCAGGCCGTTCCGCCCGGCGGACTCACCGGCTGTGCACAAGCTGCTGCTGGAGACAGTCGACGGGGCCCTGGCCGGCACGTACGCGCCGAGCGCGGTGCGGCACTTCAAGAAGCACCACGACGTCGAGGAAATCCTGGGCGACGCGGCAGGCGGCTATGCAGTGGTGCTCGAGTGCGCCGGCGAGGTCGTCGCCACGGGCATGCTCGTCGACGGCGAGATCAAGCGGGTCTACGTGCACCCGGACTGCCAGCGACGCGGCCTCGGCAGGCGGATCATGGCCCACCTGGAGGCTCGGGCGCTGGCCGCGGGGCTGAAGAGCGTGCGGCTGCATTCAACCATCGTGGCCAGACCATTCTACGAGTCGCTCGGCTATGGGCTGACCGAGGCCAAGTGCGCGACGATGGAAGACGGCCAGCCGCTGGAGTACTTCGAGATGACAAAGCACCTATGACGCCGACGAGGCTGCTAGTTGTCGTTCCCGGCGCCGGTGACCTCGAGGAAGTGCTTCTCCAGGCTTCGGTCGAGCGTGAAGCGGCGAGGGGTGATGCCTACGTCGAGCAGACAGCCAAGGACGGCGGCGATGACGGCATCCTGATCGCCGGACTGATCGAGCGTGACCACGTATGACGCCGAGCCCGCCAACGCGGTGGCCGGCGGCGGAACCGCCCTGACCTCGCGCACTCCCGGAACCGATCGCAGCCGGGCCGCCTCCCCCTCGGCCAGCGGGCGGGACAGGTCCACGTTGTACTCGCGGTCGGAGCGGGTGATGTCCTCGACCGAGCCGGCAAACACGAGCTTGCCCAGGTCGAGGATCGCCACGTGATCGCACAGTTCCTGAATCTCCGCGAGATTGTGCGAGCTGACCATGATCGTGGCCCGCTGCTGGAGCTGCTTGATCAGGTCCCTCGTCTGGCGGGCGTTGGCGGGGTCCAGGCCGGCCGTCGGCTCGTCGAGGAGGATCACCTCCGGCTGGCCGAGGAACGCCTGGGCGATGCCCAGCCGCTTGACCATCCCGTGCGAGAGCGTGCCGACGCGTCGCTTGGCCACCGACCCAAGCCCCACCAGCTCCAGCGTCTCCATGACCTCCTCTTTGGCCTGGCGGCGCGTGCTGCCGCCGAGCAGCCGGAAGAAGGCCAATTGATCCAGGATCGGCACGTTCCGCTGGAAGTCGGCGTCCTGCGGGAAGACGCTCAGGCGGCCCCGCAACTGCGAGATGTGGCGGGTGTCGATGCCCAGGACCTTGACCGTGCCTGCGTTGGCCTTCAGGAAGTCGGTGACGATCGAGAACAGCGTGGTCTTGCCCGCTCCGTTCGGCCCGAGCAGGCCGAAGATCGACCGCGGCGGGACGTCGAACGTCACCGAGTCCAGGGCCCGCACGGCGGCGAAGCTCTTCGATATCCCGTCGATGTGTATCGCGCACTCCACAGTCGTCACCTACAGGTCTCTCGTGTCGAACCGATGATAGCCAAGGGCCAGGAACAGCAGCGTGTAGCCGAGGCACGCACACACCGCCCCGAGCGAAAGCGCCAGCGCGGGGTGGAACAGGTAGTTCTGTACTCCCCACGGCAGGGCAAACCTGAGATACTTCGCCGGCTTCCAGAGCAGTCCCCCCAGCAGCGCGAACATCACCACGCCGCCTATGATCCCCTTGGCCAGCACCAGCGAGAGGAACGGCGAGTCCACCAGGGCCGAAATCCACGAGCACAGGGCAATGTAGGGCAGCATTAGAATCGACAGCACGATGAACCCATGCAAGCCCCACAGGGTGAGCATGCCGGCCGAGTAGATCCGAATCCTCGCGCCCAGGTAGAGGGTGATCGTGGCGATGATGAAGGCCATTACAGCGGTCGAGAAGATCGCGGTCCCAAGGAACCGGCCGAGAAAGACATTTCCGCGGTCGGTTCGCAGGAGGATGTAGCGTATGCCGCGGCTCTGCACGTCACCGGAAAGCTGGTTGAACGCGAGGAAGCCAATCAGCAGCGGCATGCCGAAGATCAATATGAGAAACACGGCCGAGAGCAACGCGGGTCGATCGTCGAGCAGGAAGGTCGTCCACGGGTCAGTGG
>CAYUYH010000125.1:0-8373 GCA_964449175.1 uncultured Planctomycetaceae bacterium | reverse complement strand
GCGCTGGAGGCGCTGGGCGACCTGCTGACCGTTCGCGGGGCGGAGTTCATGGTCCTCGGGCAGGTCGCGTGGCACTTGCGGCGGGCGCTGGCGGCGGCTGAGCGGCTGCGCGGCGGCGCCACGCCGGCCGACGCCGTCCCGCCGATGCCGGCGGCGCAGAGGTCGGCCTTCCTGGCGATGCTGAAGCGCCGCGACGTGGAGAGCTTCCGGGGCGACTTCCGCCGCATATTGGCCGCCGACCTGGCCATGAAGACCGGCGCCGACCCCATCGCCACGCTCCAGGAGCTCGTCCTCCACCTCTGCCACGCCCCGGCTGACACGGTATCATCTCGACAGATGCGATAAGGGAACCCCTCGGCGTCGTGCGAGACAGAGGTAGCGCAAAGAAGCCCCTCGCCGCGGCGAGGGGGTTGTTCCTGCTCGGGTCGCTCAGGCGGCGCGGAGTCGCCGGCGGAGGCGCACGCCCACGGCCATGACGCCGGCAGCCACGGCCAGCATCGTCAGCGGCTCGGGGATGACGGTACCCTCTGCTCGCAGCATCCAGTCGGCGTCGAGTCCGAGAATATCCAGGGCCGGCCCGGGGCCTATCGAGGCGCTGCCAACCGGATCGCCCAACTCGGCGGGACTGGCGCCCGTGATCACCGCAAGCCAAGCCTGCCCGTCGGGACTGCTGAAGTCCATCGTGACCGGGTACTGACCCGCGCCCGACTCCCCGTACATCGCCACAGCGACGAAGAAGCCGCCGCTGACCGCGCTGTCGGCGATGTCCACTGTCTGGAACGTGTTCGTTCCGCCGAACTGGACTGTCGCGGCTGCATAGGCCAACATCGACAGGCCGGTCAGCGGGCTGCCGTCGTCGTCGGCGTCCTCGTACAGCGCCACGACGAACGGGTCGCCGTTCCCCATGGCATGAAAGGCGACCTGGATATTGGTGATAAGCTCGGCGCCCGGGACAGCGGTGAAGGCGTGGGCCCACCAGATGTACCCGGCGTATACGCCGAGAACCTGATCGGCTGAGCCGTCGTCGTACATATAGGTCAAGGCTGAGGCATTCGAGGAAGTCAGGCAGGCAACCGCCGCCAGAACGAGGACACATCTCCATAGATTCCGCATCTTCATTCTCCTTCTCTCCCAATCCCCAGCAGGAACTCCCTCAGGCGGCGCGGAGTCGCCGGCGGAGGCGTGCGCCCACGGCCATGACGCCCGCGGCGACGCCCAGCATCGTCAGCGGCTCGGGGATGACATAGCCCTCGGCCCGCAGCAGCCAGTCGCCGGAGAAGCCGTAGTCCGGCGCCGGCCCGGGGCCTATGAAGGCGCTGCTGACCGGATCGGCCAGCTCGGCGGGACTTGTGCCGCTGATCGCCGCAAGCCAGGCCTGGCCGTCGGGGCTGTCGTAGTCTATGGCCATCGGGTATTGACCGGCGCCCGAGTCGCCAAACATCGCCGCGGCGACGAAGAAGCCGCCGCTGACCGCGCTGTCGGCGATGTCCACGGTCTGGAACGTGTCCGTGCCGCCGAACTGGACAGTCGTGGCGGCAGAGGCCAGCATCGACAGGCCCGTTAGCGGGCTGGCGTCGTCGTCGGTGTCCTCATACAAGGCCACCACGAACGGATCGCCGTTGACCATCCCTGATATGGCGGGGAAGGCGATCTGGATGCTGGTGATCGCCTCGCCGGGCGCTGTGGCGGTGAATGCGTGGGCCCACCAGACCACACTGCCGGGGCTAATCCCAATAGCGCTGTCAGCGAAGCCGTCGTCGTAGGAATGCGTCACGGCCGAGGCATTCGAGGAAGCGAGGCAGGCAACCGCCGCCAGAACGAGGACACATCTCCATAGAGTCCGCATCTTTGGTCTCCTTTTCTCCGCTCCCTGGGCAGTGCATACCCCCTGCCCTTGGATTCAGCCTCCATGCCCAGCCCATCCGTCTGCCGTACGACACGGGCGAAACGCACCAGCCCGCGCGCGGTGACACACAGCGCCCGGCAGACAGATACAGGGCCCTCCAGCCATCGAGTGACACGCAAATTATCCCCGATAATTGCGATTTGTCAAGAAGTTATGGAAAAAGACCTCTCCGGTCGGCGCGCGGAGGCGATCAGGCGGCGCGATGGTGAGTCACCGGATAATATCGAACGACCGCCGCCACTTGGGGAATCCGCCGCCCACTTCCTCCCACACCTCGGTGTCGAACAGGCCGGTGATCTCCTGGCGCTCCTCGCCCGACAGCGGGTCCTGGAAGCCGGCGAGGTTGGCCTCGAGCTGGGCGAGACGGCTGACCCCGACGATCGCCGCCGTCACTACCGGGTGACTGAGCGCCCAGTTGACCGCCAGGTCAGCCGGCGTGCAGCCGCGCCGCTCGGCGATCTTGACCAGACCGGCCACGCCGTCGCGGTAGGCCGCGCCCCAGCGGATGATGCGCTTGTCCTCCTCGCCCCGGCTGGCGGGCGGGGTCTCGGCGAGGTACTTGCCCGTCAGCAGCCCGACGGCCAGGCAGCGATAGACCGTGATGCCGACTTTCATGGCCGCGGCTGCCGGCAGCAGCTCCACCTCCACGCCGCGCTCGATGAGGTTGTAGGGGTACTGCCCCACTACGATCGGGTCGAAGCCGTTCGCCTCCGCCACCCACAGGCACCGCACGAGCAGCCAGGCCGGGAAGTTCGAGCAGCCGACGTACAGCACCTTGCCCGCCCGCACCAGGTCGTCCGTGGCCCGGAGCATCTCCCGGAGGTTCATGCCCGCGCTGGGCCAGTGGATGTACAGCACGTCCAGCCGGTCGGTCGCCAGCCGCTTCAGCGACGCCTCGACGCCGCGGACGATGTGCCAGCGGCTGACGCCGATGTCGTTGGGGCCCTCGCCGACCTTCATCGCGACCTTGCTGGCCAGGACCAGCTCGTCGCGGCGCGATGCAATGGCCCGGCCGACGATCCGCTCGCTCTCGCCGCCGGTGTAGATGTCCGCCGCGTCGATGAAGTTCACGCCGGCGTCGATCGCGGCGCCGACGATCCGCTCGGACTCGTCCGCGTCGGCCCGCCCGCCGAACATCATCGTGCCCAGACAGAATGCGGAAACATTCAGATTCGTGCCGCCCAGCCGAACGTATCGCATGCCAGAAGCCTCCGATCTCGCGCGGTCTTTCAAGTGTAGGCGAGCGACTCTATCGCCCCTCGCCGCGGCGGTCAACCCGCGCAACCCGTAGAGCGTGCAACTTGCCGAAGGCCCGGCGTAGCCTTGGCGAAGCCGGGTTGCACGCGGAATGTCCAATAAGCCCCGCGTGCGTCAAAGATGCGCCCTACGCTCCCGCAGCCAGGGCGAGTCGGTCGCCGTAGAGCCGGAACAGCTCGCGGCGGAGCTGCTGGAGGTGCGGCGCCTGGAGGTCGCTGTCGGCCGCGACGATGGTAAACGCGTCCCGCCGGGCCATGCGAAGCAGCTCGAAGTCCTCGATCAGGTCGGCCACCTTCAGCTCCGGCAGGCCGTGCTGGCGCTCGGAGAATATCTCGCCCGGCCCGCGCATCCGCAGGTCTTCCTCGGCGATCTTGAACCCGTCGTTGGTCCCGCCCAGCACCTCCAGCCGCCGCCGGGCCGCTGGACTGTTCGGCGAAGCGACGAGCACGCAGACGGCGTCGGCAGCCGACCGCCCTATCCGCCCGCGAAGCTGGTGGAGCTGCGCCAAGCCGAAGCGCTCGGCGTGCATCACGACCATCACGTTGGCGGCCGGGACATCCAGCCCCACCTCCACCACCACCGACGCGACCAGCAGGCGCACCTGGCCGCCGTGGAATCGGCGCATGACGGCGTTCTTCTCAGCGGCTGGCATCTGACCATGGATCAGCCCCACGCCGAACTCCCCCAACTCCCCGGCCGACAGCTCCTCGTACGCCTGTTGGGCGGCCTGCAGGCCCAGCTTGGCCGCTTGCGGCGAGCGTTGTCGAGCCGACGCCGTCACCAGCGGGTAGATGATGTACGCCTGCTGACCGGCCGCGAGGTGCGAGCGGACCAGGGCCCAAACCTCGTCCAGCCGCTCGCCGCCGACGCAGCGGGTCGTCGTCTTGCCGCGGCCCGGCGGGGAGGCGTCCAGCACCGAGACGTCCAGGTCGCCGAAGACGGTCATCGCCAGCGTCCGGGGAATCGGCGTAGCCGTCATCACCAGGTAGTGCGGGGCGAAGCCCTTGCCGCGGATACCGCTCCGCTGGCGGACGCCGAACTTGTGCTGCTCGTCGACGACGACCAGGGCGAGCTGCTTGAACCGCACGCCCTCGCCCAGCAGCGCGTGCGTGCCGACGACGATGTCCATCTCGCCGCCGGCAAGGGCGGCCAGAGTCTCTTCGCGCCGCGCCGCGGGTTGGCCGCCGACAAGCAGCGCCGTCCGCACGCGCGACCCGGCGAGGTAGGTCTGGATCTTGTCGTAGTGCTGGCTGGCAAGGATTTCCGTCGGGGCCATGATGGCCGCCTGCTTGCCCCGCGCGACGGCCAGCAACGCCGCGTACAGGGCCACGACCGTCTTGCCGGACCCCACGTCGCCCTGGAGCAGGCGATTGGTAGGCCTGTCGCGGGCCATGTCGGCCGTGATCTCGCCGATCACGCGGTCCTGGGCGCTCGTCAGCGCGAACGGAAACCGCGCGCGGATGCGCCGGTCGATCTCCTCGCTCAGCGCCAGCGGGTGGGCCGGACGCGATACGACGCGCATCCGCGTCATCGCGATGCCCAGTTGCATCAGCAGGCACTCGCCGTACGCGATCGTGCGCCGCGCCCGTGCCCACTGGTCGCGGTCCTCCGGGCGGTGCATGGCGGCGACGGCAGAGCGGCGGTCCATCAGCCCGCGCCTGGCGCGATACTCGGCGTCGAACCACTCGTCCACCAGCTCGATCAGTTGTGGCAGCGTCCGGCGGATGATCAGCGCGATGTGCCCGCTGGTCAGCTTCGCCCCGGCCGGGTAGACCGGCAGCAGCTCATCTTCCGCCAGAGTTGATGCCACCGGATCGTAGATGATCTGGTGGCGCGGGTTGATGAACTGGAAGTGCTCTTCGTAGACGCCGACCTTGCCGCTGACCGCCAGCGTGACGCCGGGTTTGAGGCTGTCGCGAAGGTAGCCCCCGTGGAACCACTTTACGAGCACCCAGCCGGTGTCGTCCTCGACCATGCATTGCAGCCAAGGCCGTCGGCCAAAGCGGCGCTCCTCCATGTCGCGGACCTGCCCGATGACGGTAGCCGCCGGCTCGTCGCCGCGGAGCGAGTTGATCGGCTGGGCCTGGCGGCGCAGGTCGAAGCGCCGCGGGAAGTACATCAGCAGGTCTTCGACGGTGTTGATGCCAAGCTCGGCGAGCTGGCCGGCGCGGACCGGCCCGACGCCCTTGACATACTGAACCGGCGTGTCAAGCTCCAGCGAGGCCACGTGCCGCCGCCGCCCGCCGGGCTACTGGGCGGGCAGAGTGATGACCTGGCCGATGCGAAGCTTGGTCGGCTCCAGGCCGGGGTTCAGGTCCACGATCTCGCGCCAGCGTTGCCCGTTGCCGAGGAGCTTCACGGCGATCGACCAGAGCGTGTCGCCCTTCTTGATCGTGTACGTCCGGCTCGCCGGCGCCGGCATGGCCGGTGCGGGCGGGGCGAGCTGCTCCAGGTTTGTGGGCTCAGCCGGCTGCACGGGCGCCGGCGCGACGTAGGGAGCAGGCTCCGGGGCGGTGGGCTCTGCCGGCGGAACAGGCTCGAGGGCCTGGGGCTCGGGATAGGCCATCGTCTGAGGAGGCTCGCTCTGCTGCTTGCACCCGACGATTACCGCCAACGACAGCGCCACAACGACAATGCCGACATGTCGCATCGTCAATTTCCTTTCTCTCCCTCCTTATGCCGGCTGCGATCATAGCACGACCGTGCCGCCTGTCAAGCGGGACGAGGAGGGAAGCGGACTATTAGGCTATTAGACTGTTAGGCTGTTCGGCGCGGCAGCAGAGGCAGACTATTAGACCTTTAGACCATTAGACTGTTCGGCACAGCAGGCCCTTGTGATGGGCCAGACAGGGGCAGTACCATCCTGCGAAGGATGAGTGGGGCCGGCAGGCAAACGACGCTTCGGGAGCAAGCAGCGATACTTCTGCTCGTCGGCCTGATATGGCTGCTGTCCAGGTCTCCTCTGTGGTGTGGCGGGTATCTGCTGGCGCGGGGGCACATCGCAGTGGCCCAGGCATTCTCCGCGCTGGGCCTGGCATTGATGCTGGTATGTCCCCTGCTGGCCCGGCGGTGGCTGCCCAGGCTAGCCGGTTTTGACATGCCATTCCTGCCGGGGAAGAAGCGGCACTTCCTTGCCGTTATTCCGCTGTTGCTTGCCGTGATCATATCCGGCGCCGCCCTCGGGTATCTGGGCATCGTATTGGGCCTGCGCGGGTCTGGCAGCTACTTCCGGTTCGTCACCTTCCTGCCGCGGGGACTGAATCTGATTCTCATTGAGGGAGTGCTGTTTGTACTGCTGGGACCTCTCGCCGAGGAGGTATTCTGGCGAGGATACGCGCTGCGACAGTTCGAGAAGGTCATGCCGCGCGCTGCTGCCCTGGCGGTTCAGGCGGTACTGTTCTCCTGCTCACACTTTCGGTACCCGCTATGGTTCTGGGTCCAGTTGCTCCCGATGGGACTGCTTCTCGGCCTATGGCGACAGCGTTTCAAGAGCATCCTCCCTCTCATCATTGTCCATGCGGCAGTCAACGGGATAGTTCAAGTTCCGTCGCTGTGGTCAAGCTATCAGTACGAGCAGTGGCACCAGTCCCTCCCGAGCGACATGAAGGAAATGACCCAGGGCGTGCTTGCACGGCTGGACGAAACCGCATGCACGGATGAGGGGCGAGAGATATGGCGTCTAGGGAACGAACCGGCGGACAGGGGCATCCCAAGCATTATCCCCTATCTGGGGCACGAAAACGACGATGTCAGCACCTTCGCCTTCGTCGTCCTTGTGCACCGATACGGCCGAAGTGGGGCTAGCTACTATGCCGATGCGCTGCGCTCCGACAACGATCGAATCGTGGAACAGACGCTGACGATCATCGGCTACACACGATGTACGGAGCTGATCCCGGATGTCAGGGAGGTGATTGCCAACTCCACGAGCACTCGTGTCCAGCTCGCAGCCGTGCTTGTTCTCGTGGACCTTGAGGACCGCGAAGGGCTGGAGGCAATCGCGGCCTCGCACCCGAATGACAAGGTCCGCAACACAGCTCGCTGGGGCATACGCCAATTGCAGCCACCGGCAGCTTCCCAGTCACAGCCAGCGACCCTGCCAGCTAGTTGAGATGCCCGCGAGTTCGCACGATCCCGCACACGCCTCCCCTAACAGTCGAACAGTCTAACAGTCTAAAGGTCTGCCGTTTCTACCAGCTCTTACTCAATGCAATCCCCACCGCGCCGGTGCGGGGATTGACGTATGGCAGCACGTCCATGGTCAGGAACTTGGGCTGATGATTCTGCGAGACGGCATGGCCGATGGCGATGCCGATGAGCGCGCCGGAAATCACGTCTGAGAAGTCGTGGTTGCGGGCGTCGACGCGCTCGTAGCCGACATAGGCCGCGAAGCCGAACAGCGGGATGCCGACCCAAGGCCCGTAGGCCTCGTCCATCACCGTCGCGAAGCAGAACGTGCTGGACGTGTGCCCGCTGGGCCAGCCGAGCCGGTCGCCGTTCGGGCTGTCGGTGCGTGTGGCCGCCTTCAAGCCAAGCGTGACCAGCCCGTTGATCGACAGCGCGGAGAGCATGGTCTTGGACACCTCGTATGTCTTCGTGTCGCCGCTGGCCAGTCCGGCCAGGTAGCCCGCTCCGGCGACGGCAAAGTGCGTTCCGGGGTTGCCGGCGGCGTCACCGACACTGTCCCAGAACGTGTTGAGCTGCGAGCCGTGGCGCTCGAAGTGCTCCTCGACGGTGTCGTCGCCGTTGTTGCCATGCAGCGCGATGCCCGCCGCCCCGGCCAGGCCGAGGCAGACCAGGCTCACAGGGTTGGTGACGGTGGCCTTGGTGTCGTCCCACATGATGGGTGCGTATTCCTTGGCGTCCCGGCCGACGCTATGCCAAAGGTCGCCCGGATACGCAGGCCCGACCCGCTGCCGCCAGGGGACGTAGCTCGCGCCGTCGGGGGCGACCCGCGGCTCGGCATCTGTCGTGGTCGCAGCCGGCGTGTAGCCCGCGGCGTCCGCCTGGGCAAGTCGCGTCCCGACGGCGAACCAGTCGCCTTCTTCCGCCTGGCATGTCCCCGCTGCCGCCAGCAGCACCGAAATCGCGCACAGAATGCCGGTCTGTCGCATGGTCTCGCTCCCGATTGATGGGTCCGGCGGAAAGTATCACCCCCGGCCGCGAGGTTCAAGCACTTACCCGCCGCATATTGGCTGCCTCTCGAGGCG
>CAYUYH010000124.1:0-8391 GCA_964449175.1 uncultured Planctomycetaceae bacterium | reverse complement strand
TGCCGGGGGCGATCAGCGGCGCGGGCCTGACCGCCGCCCTCCAGGCCATCATCGACGGCGCCGAGCAGAACTTCCTCATCCGCCGCGTGGACACCGGGTACGAATCGGTGGCCGTCACCTCCACGCTGACCGTCGAGTTCGACCTCGACAGCCCGCCCAACTAGCCCCAAGGAGCCAAGATGGACCTCGTCGGCATCGTGACGCACTTGGCCAACTTCGGGGCCGCCGGACTGATGGGCGCGATGTGGCTGTGGGAGCGACGCCTCAGCAGAACGCGCGAACGCCAGCTCAGCGAGGCGCACGACCGCATCCTCCGCGACGAGCAGCGGCTGGGCCTGCTGACGCGAGTGGTCGAGCACAACACCGCCGCCGTCGCACGCTTCGCCGAGACGGAGAGACAAGTCATCGAGACACTCAGGGACATAACAAGGGAGCTGCAAAATGGCAGGAAAAACTAGCAAGCCTCTCGTGTGCGTGGCACTGGCCGTGCTGACGGCGCTGGCCGGCGGCTGCGCGGCGCCGCCCGCGACGCTGGAGCTTATCTCCGTCGCGCGGCGGGCGCTGGCCGAGGCGAAAGACGCCCAGGCCGCTCAGCACGCCGAGCTGATCCGGCAGATGGAGGCGCAGAGCGCGGCCTTGGACACGGCCTTCGACACGGACGTGCGGCTCGCCGCCGCCGGGCAGATCGCCGACGACGACGGCAAGACCGTCCCGTTCACCCCGCAGTGGGTGATCTCGGCCAGGAAGGGCTACATCGCCGCACGCGACCAGATCGCCGCGCACATCCGTGCGGCCGACGCCGCCCACGCCACGCGCCAGGACAACCTCGCCGCCGCGGACGAGGCGCTGGACATGGCCGGCCAGCTCATCGTCGCCCAGTGGAACATCGCAGAGAACTTCAAGGCCCACCTCATAACCGCCCAAAGGAGCTTCGCCCATGGCCAATGAGATCATCGAGCAAGCAGTCGCCCGCGCAGTCCAGCAGGCCTACGACGCCTGGGCCGCGGAGCATCCGTCGCTGGCAGGCGTGATCGACTGGATCACCGTCACGCAGCAGGTCGCCAGCTCCATCCGCGACACGGACGAGTTCCGCCAGGCCGTCAGCGATTATCACCAAAGCCTGGCCGAGGCGGACCTGGTCAGCAGGCTGCTGGACATCGCCGGCGCGGCGCTGAACAGAATCCTCGGCTTCTAGACCCGAATCGCGAAATCCGAAACTCGAAACAAACCCGAATCGTCAATGACCGAAACGCCCCGGCAGGTCATGTTTCTGTTGGTAGCCCGTTTGGGACATTGGCATTTGCCGTGTTGGTGTTTGTTTCGGATTTCGTGCTTAGGATTTCGTGCTTGAGACAAGGTGCTTTGGATTTTGAGCTTGCGCCGCGCACCTTGTTTCTCGCCCAAGCACCAAACGGAGGTCCATCATGAGATCGTTCCTCGAGCGCATATCGTCACGGAAGTTCCTGACCGCCCTGGCCGTGCAGGTCGCCGCCGTGGCGGCGCTGTTTTGGCCGGGGCAGGAGTCGGCCTTCAACGACGCGGCCTTGCGCATCGCCGCGCTCGTCGTGCTGCTCCTGGCCGCACTCGGCTACGGCAAGATCGAGGCGGCCACCGACACGGCGAATCCCCCGGCCGACGACCGGCAGTAAGAGAATTAAGAACACCTTGTCACATCGCCGGGGATGTACTATTATGTCGTATGTGAGGATTGACAAGGCGAGGGACCGTATCTATCTTACGTGGTTCTGCTGCAGATTAGGTCCAGTTGTCAGCGCATATTGACGATAGATGCCGTGAGTGACAGCCTCCGGGCGAGGGGCATAACGTGAGCCAAATTCAAGACTTGATAACCATGCAGCAAGTCGCCCTAAGGGTTGCGGAAGCATCGAGGGTCGACTGCGAGGCGTACCACATCTGGCGCGATGAGTATGGCGGGCGCGAGAAACTGGAGTCGATCCTAGACTTGGATCCCCTCTTCTCCGCGGGGTCTCGGGTGCAGGAATACGCCGGGATGCTACATGCCCACATGACTGATCTTCTTTCTCAAGGGGGGTCAGAGGAACTCCTTATGGCCAGCTACGACTACATCGACAGGCTCGCCGAGATGGTCGTTGCTGAGTTCGACGCTTCCCATCGCGATGCGGCTCCAGACATTGGCCCCACGCGCACTGCCCCTGAAGACCCCCACGACCTGGCCATGGCGGCATGACCGAGAGTCCAGATCAACCTGCATCGCAAACGTCCGCTGACACGAAGACGGGACGCGAGACCGCGCCCGAGCTGGCCTGGGATGTAACGCGCTACCAGATCATCATAGCGCGGCTCTGGGTGGAGTCAGTCCATCTAGCTTCGACTGAGGATGCCCCGGACGCGATACCGGGTCAGGCTCCGGACGTGTCTGGGCGTGCCGGCCAATCACGTGACGAGTCCTTCATGGCATACGTGGACTGGACACTGCGCGTGGCCACGCCGCGACCCTTCCGCGCTCACGGGACACTGGCCATGGAATTCGCACACAAGCCTGGGCTGCAGTCCGAAGCGGTCGAGTACTACAGTCAAGTCAACGCGCCGATTCTGGCGTACCCCTACATCCGCCAACTGGTCGTGCAGTTGACATGCGGGCGTGAATCTGGTCCAGTGGTTGTGAAACCGCTAGATGTCCCAAGGTTTGTTGCGAACGCCAAGGGTAGGTGGGCATCGCAGTACCTCGAGAAACTCCGGTCTCGGACGCCGGGCAGCTCAGGGAAGACGGATGGCGCGACGGGCGACAATGGGGCTTGATTTCGTCGGGCCCCGCGGGAGTCGGCACGAGTACTCGGAGTGTGACGCCGTCAAGAACTTAGCTCAGCTGCTGGCCCGGAATGCACACGCATGTAGTGAAGTCCTACGCACGTGGAACACCATGCGTCCGGACATATCTGGCGACCTCATGATGTCGCGAAAGCTGTCCGCGCCGCTTAGGTATGTCTACGGGCAACAGGCCCTGAAAGAGAGGCTTCGGGACGCGCTAGAGCGCCTATCTGACCTCTGCAGACAGAAGATTGCGGAAGGCGAAGACTCGAGCAGGCTCAATCGGGATATGCGATCTGCTGTGTGTGAGGAGCTGACGTATCAGTTCCTCATACAAGCGTACAAGCCCGCCAGACTCGTGCGAGACGCTTGGGCATACGATGGAGATGCGAAGATACTGCCAGACAGCAGGGCGAACCTGGACTTCGCCAGGGGAACGATGATATCCAGAGACCTCTTCTGGGAGGTCTTTGAGTGCAAGCAGAATCCGGTCGACTTCTTCGCCTCATACAGATATCGCAACGATATTGAGCAGCGCGCCAAGCACGAGTGGGAGAGATCACAGATAAGGTTGGCCATCGAGATCCAACGTGTGGGCGGGTCGAGCGTTGCCATCCGAGTGGTCTGCTATCGGCCACAGGTCGAGATCGACAAGCTGATGCGCCACGTCAGCGAAAGCCCAGAGGGGATAGAGATCTACTCCTTGTCAGACGCCATACGCAAGCTCCCCCACTGCAGGACCTCCCCGGACTAGCAGGCGGGCCGCCAGTCGCCCCTATCTATGAACTCGCCGGCGGGCGGGCGTGCAATGTACAATGCCGGCATGGCCGATCCGTTCGTCATCCTGGCTCACAGCGGCTACGGGGCGGCGCACTATGACCTGATGCTGCGTCGCGGCGAGGCCCTGGCCACGTGGCAACTGGCCCAGCAACCGGCGGAGATCGCGCCGGGTGAGCCTATCCCCGCCAAGCGGCTGGGCGACCACCGCCTGGCCTACCTGACCTACGAGGGGCCGGTCAGCGGCGGCCGGGGCGAGGTGGCCCGACGCGACGAGGGCGCCTACGACCTGCTGGCCGAGAGGGCCGACTGCTGGCGCGTGCTGTTCGCCGGCCAGCACATCCGCGGAACATACGAGCTCCGCCGCCGCGAAGGGGACGAGTGGACAATTGAACGCCTGCAGGCATGATGCCGGCCCATCGGAAGAACTCCCTTCCTTGCTCCGCGTGCCACACAAGATCTTTTGAGAGACAGCCTTACAGCACAGCGGGAAATGCCACGGGTGGAAGTGGTGGGGAATTCCCTATTTTCTACTATCCTACCTGCCCACTATGGCCGTATACTGATGGTGGAGGCGCACCATGACGACCACGACAACCACGACGAAGAACGTAGACAGCAAGGGGCGGGTCACCCTCCCTCCGGAGTTCGCGTCTGCCCTGGTCATCGTCAAGCGCCTGGGCAAGGGACTGGTCCAGATCGTCCTCGCCGAGGCCGTCCCCGCCCCAGAGGCATGGCTCTACAAGAACCCAGAGGCCCTGGCCATGGTCATGGAGGGCTTGGAAGACGCCAAGGCCGGAAGGCTCAGCGACGGTCCCGATTTGGCAGAGGGTGACGCTTTGACAGGCGAAATCGAGGACTAGTCCGTGTTCACCCCCAAGTGGACGGATAGGGCCACAAGGGAGTATCAGCGGCTGAAGGGCCAGGCCGAGAAGGTGCGGGCCGGTCGAAAGAAGACCGCCAGATCGAAGTCCTCTCGCCAAGAGGGTCTCTTCAAGCAGGTCCACAAGGCGATTCGATTGCTCTTGGCCAACCCTCGCCACCCAAGCCTTTGCACGCATCCGTACGATTCCCTTTCAAGTCCGTTCGACGCGAGCGCGACGGTCTTCGAGGCATATGCCCAGAACGACACCCCGGGGGCGTACCGGATATTCTGGTGCTATGGCCCGGGGCGAAGGGAGATCAGTATCATCGCGATCACGCCGCACCCATAGTCCGTAGAGCGTGCAACTCGCCGCAGGCCCGCCGCAGGCGGGTCGCACGCGGAATGTCGAAGGCCCGTGCGCAGCAAAGATGCACGCTCTACGCTCTCGCTGCCCTTGAAAGTCTCGTCGGCTGGGCTTACCATGCCCGCTCGTATTGCGGAGAGGCTTCCAATGGGCAAAGACAGTTCAACCCTGGGCGTGGCGTTGGTGGGTTGCGGGACGGTGGGCTGTGCGGCGGCGACTTTGCTGACGCGCGACCGCCAGATCCTCGCCGGGCGGATCGGCCCGTCGCTGGAGCTGCGACACATCGTGGACGTGGACTTCACCCGCGCCGCGGCGGCCGGCCTGCCGGAGAAGCTGTTCCGCAAGGATCTCGCCGAGGCGCTGGCCGACGCGGAAGTCGGCGCGGTCGTCGAGCTGGTCGGCGGGACCACGACAGCCAAGAAGATCATCGAGCAGGCCATCGCCGCCGGCAAATGTGTGGTCACCGCCAACAAGGCGCTTCTCGCCCACTGCGGCGAGGAGCTGTACGCCCTGGCCAGGAAGCAAGGCGTGGCGATCGCCTTCGAGGCGAGCTGCGCCGGCGGCGTGCCGGTTGTCCGCGCGATCTGCGACGGCCTGATCGCCAACCGCATCGACGCGATCTACGGCATCGTCAACGGCACGTGCAACTACATCCTCACGGCCATGAGCGACGCCGGCGAGACCTACGCCGCCGCCCTGGCCGACGCCCAGCAGGCCGGCCTGGCCGAGGCAGACCCCACCCTCGACGTGGACGGCACGGACTCCGCCCACAAGCTGGCGATCCTGGCGTCGCTGGCGTTCGGCGGGAAGATCGACCTCGGCGCCATCCCCGTCGCCGGCATCGACTCGCTGGAGCTTTGCGACGTAGCCTTCGGCGGCGAGCTGGGCTACGTGGTGAAGCTGCTGGCCATCGCGCAGCGGCAAGACGGGGGGATTTCCCTCAGCGTTCGCCCGGCGTTCATCAGCATGAGCCATCCGCTTGCGTGGGTGTCGGGCCCGTTCAACGCCGTCAGCATCTACGGGCACGCCACCGGGCATACGATGTATTACGGGCGCGGCGCGGGCGGCATGCCGACCGCGTCGGCGGTCGTGGCGGACCTGGCAGCCGTCGCGATGGGCACCGCCCAGCGGGCGTTCGAGAAGCTGGCGATCTGGCCGGACCGCGCCGGCCCCGCAAAGCAGCT
Organism: uncultured Planctomycetaceae bacterium; assembly: GCA_964449175.1. GTDB lineage: Bacteria > Planctomycetota > Phycisphaerae > SM23-33 > SM23-33 > CAYUYH01. The sequence continues at coordinate 2,411 of CAYUYH010000124.1, read as the reverse complement.
ACCGCCCGAGGCCGTCCGAAGCCGATACTACATACGCCTGATGGCCGAGGACGCGCCCGGCGTGTTCGCGCGGATCGCCGACGTGTTCGGCAGGCACCGCATCAGCATCCGCTCGGTGCTCCAGCACGAGCCGCTGGACGAGGCCGCCGCGGTCGGCGTGCCCGTGGTCATCACCACGCACGAGGCGATAGAAGGCAACGTCCGGGCGGCACTGAAGGAAGTGGACGCACTCAGCGTGATCAAGGCCGCCAGCGTCTGCATCGGCATCGTGGACGAGTACCCCGAACCACTGTAACAGCAGGTTAGAGGTGAGAGGTTAGAAGTGGCGGGTCTACGATTCGCGCGGAGCCTCACCTCTAACCTCTAACCTCAGGTGTTGGCGCACTCGCCCGCCGGGGAGAGATGGCACTGGAATACCGAGTCCTGACAGCAAGGCACCAACAATGAAGTACGCGATAGTGATTCCCGACGGCGCCGCCGACGTCCCGCTGGACGAGCTCGGCGGCAAGACACCGCTCCAGGCCGCCCGCAAGCCCGCGATGGACTGGATCGCCTCGCACGGCAAGTGTGGGACGGTGAACAACATTCCCAAGGGCCTGCCCGCCGGGTCGGACGTGGCCATCCTGTCGGTGATCGGCTACGACCCGCGCGAGTACTACACCGGCCGGGCGCCGCTGGAGGCCGCCGCGCAGGGCATCGCCGTCGGCGACGATGAGTGGATATTCCGCTGCAACCTCGTGACGATCATCGAGGGAAAGATGGAGGACTACTCCGCCGGGCACATCTCCTCCGAAGAGGCCGCCTCGATCATCGAGGAGCTCAACCGCACGCTGGGCGAGCCGGGCGTGCGATTCTACCCCGGCGTCAGCTATCGCCACCTGATGACCTACCGCGGCGAGTTCAACGTGAAGACCACCCCGCCGCACGACATCCTCGGCCAGCCGGCGTCGGCCCACGTGCCTACCGGCAAGGGCGCCGACGTGCTGTGCAAGCTGATGGCCCGGGCGGCTGAGCTGCTGCCCGGCCATGAGGTCAACACCGTCCGCCGCGACCTGGGCGAGAACCCGGCCACGGCGATCTGGCTGTGGGGCGAGGGCAAGATGCCGCAGCTTCCGTCGTTCGCCGAGCGGTTCGGCGTCTCGGCGGCGGCGATCACTGCCGTCGACCTGGTGCGCGGCCTGGCCAAGCTGGTCGGCTGGGACGTCATCGAGGTCGCCGGCGCGACCGGCTACCTCGACACGAACTACGCCGGCAAGGGTTCGGCCGCCGTCAAGGCGCTGGACGACCACGACCTGGTGTTCGCGCACATCGAGGCGCCCGACGAGGCCGGGCACAACAACGACCCCGCCGGCAAGGTCCAGGCCATCGAGCAGATCGACAAGCACATCGTCCACCCGCTGATGATGCGCCTCCAGGCCGAGGATACCGAGTGGCGCGTGCTCGTATTGCCGGACCACCCCACGCCCTGCACCGTCCGCACGCACACGCGCGACGCCACGCCGTTCGCCGTCGCCGGAAAACGCATCGAGTCCGTCGTCAACGAGCCGTTCACCGAGGCCACCGCCGAGGAGAGCGACCTGCACATCGACGACGGCTGCGATCTGATGGAGTATTTTCTGACGGTCAGATAGGCTATTCGGCTATTCGACAATTCGCCTACTCGACGGTTCGGGGACTGCGCGGGTCGGCGCAAAAGAATGGTGGCGGCGACAAGGCTGCCGCCGCCACCGCGGGCATTTCACTTCGCCGGTACGGCCGCGAAGGGTCAGGCGCCCGCGACACGCGAATCGCCCCGCGTATATCGGCCATCGGCGGGTGGCGCCCATGACCGCCGTATGTCTGCTGCCGTGCCTGCCCCTCGACGCTGTGCTTATCGGCCGGGCTCGAGCGACAGTCACTTGGCCGCCAGGACGACCTTTTCCGGTGGGCTCGCGGCGTATCGCTTCACCTCGACCCGCGCCCCGCAGCACGGACAGCGCTCCTGGACGACGCGGATCTTGCGAGCGTAGTGACTGACCGGCCAACGCCTGGCCGGCACACAGAGGGGACAAACGCGGCACAGGAACGCCATTACCCTCGTGCCAATGCTTGGTCTTAGCGGCTCAGTCATTTCATGCCCTCCTTGGGCGACTGCACTCATGCCGCAACAGACTTCGAAGATATGCTCAAGGCAACGCCCTAACACTTCACTTCACATGGCACTGCCTCTACTGCTATTCTAGGCGCGCCGCACCGACGCGACCACTAAAGTGCATATTACCTTCGGCCGCGAAACCGACCCGTATGGCGTGCATCTTTGATGCACGCGGGTCTTTGACATTCGGCATTCCGCGTGCAACCCGCCTGCGGCGGGCCTTCGGCGAGTCGCCGAGCCTACTCCGCCGAAGCGGCTGCGAAGGCTGGACGCTCCA
>CAYUYH010000123.1:0-8468 GCA_964449175.1 uncultured Planctomycetaceae bacterium | reverse complement strand
TGTTGTAGTAGGCGTCGTAGTAACCGGCCGACAGCGTGTACGTGCCGAGCATCACGCGACGCTTCACCTCCTCGCCGAAGCCCTCCGCACGCGTCTTGGAGTACAGCTCGATGATGTCGCCGGCCGGCTCGGCCGTGCGATGGCCGTAGTGAACGCCGTCGTAGCGGGCCAGGTTGCTGGACGCCTCGGCCATCGCCACGATGTAGTAGCAGGCGACGGCATACGAGCTGATTCGCCCGTCGGCGTCCATGTCGATCCGGCTGTGCGGGAGCGACACCTCGACGACGGTCGCGCCCATGGACTTGTAGACCTCGGCGGCCTGGGCGATGGCGTCGGCGATCTCTCCGTCCAGCGCCTCGGAGAAGAACTCCTTCGGCCAGCCGAGGCGCAGGCCCGCCGGCGGCTTGTCAAGCTCGGCCAGGTAGTCCGGCACGGGGCGGTCCAGGCAGGTCGAGTCTCGCGGGTCGGCCCCGGCGATCACGCCCAGCAGTAGCGCGCAGTCGGCCACGTCGCGCGTGACCGGGCCGATCTGGTCCAGGCTGGACCCGTAGGCCACCAGGCCGAAGCGGCTGACCCGCCCGTACGTGGGCTTGAAGCCGACCACGCCGCAGAACGCCGCCGGCTGGCGTATCGACCCGCCGGTGTCGCTGCCCAGTGCCGCGGCTGCCAGGCGGGCCGCCACCGCCGCCGTCGAGCCGCCCGAACTGCCGCCCGGCACGCGGGCAGTGTCCCACGGGTTGGCGGTGGGGCGGAAGCCGCTGTTCTCTGTCGACGAGCCCATCGCGAACTCGTCCATGTTGGTCTTGCCAAGTATGACGGCATCGGCGGCCTCGAGGCGGGCGACGGCCGTGGCCATGTAGGGGGGCCGGAAGTCGGCCAATATCTTCGACGAGCAGGTGGTCCGCCCGTAGGTCGTGCAGAGGTTGTCCTTGATGGCGACCGGCACGCCAGCGAGCGCCCCGAGCTCCTCGCCCTTGGCCCGGCGGGTGTCGACGTCCTTGGCCTGTGCGGTCGCACGGTCGGCCAGCACCTCGTTGTAGGCGGACACTGCCGGCTCGCGCTGCTCGATGGCGGCCAGGTACGCCTCGACGGCCTCGGCCGAGGTGCACTCGCCTGCGGCGATCGCCGCGGCGAGCTGTCTGGCGGATAGGTCGATTATGTCACTCACGGTTGACTCCGCGTTGCCGGCCGGGGCGGGCAGATGGTGCGATGGAGCGGATCACTGGCTGTCTCCGATGACCTTGGGCACCTTGAAGAAGTCGCCGTCGCGCTGCGGCGCGTTGGCCAGGGCGTCGGCCGGCGTCAGCGACTCACCCGCGGCGTCCTCAGCCAGGACGTTGCTGATCTCCACGGCGTGTGCCATCGGCTGGACGTCGGCGGTGTCCAGCCCGCTGAGCTTGTCGAAGTACTCCAGGATGGACGCGAGCTGGCGGCTGAAGGTTTCCACCTGCGCGTCGGTCAGCTCGATGCGGCTGAGCTTGCCGATGTGTCGCACAAGGTCCAGGTCGATCGCCTTGGCCATTGGTCCGTCCTCGCCTTCGCCGCCGGCCGGCCCGGCCGACGAGTCAGTCTATCATTCGCGCCGGCCCCGTCCATGTCAACGCACGGAAACTATTTCCCTCATTGACGTTCGCGTATGGCGCCGATATATTAGCCGATCACTCGTCGGCGTCGCGAGCCGGCGGGACAGGCTTAAGGAGTTGTATGCCCAAGGGCGACACAATCGAGGTCGAGGCCATCGTTAAGCAGTCGCTGCCTAACGCCATGTTCCGCCTGGAGATCACGATGGGCGAGACCACCCACGAGCTCATCGGCCACATCTCCGGCAAGATGCGCCGCCACTATATCCGAATCACCCCCGGCGACCGCGTGATCGTCCAGCTCAGCCCCTACGACCTCACCAAAGGGCGCATCGTCTTCCGACAACGGTAAGAAGCCGGAATACCGGGAGACCGGATTACCGGAATACCGAACACCAACTCTCGACTCCGCGATCAGTCCGCGCTCGTGCAATTGCGGTAGTGCCCGCCGAGGATGATCTCGCGGATGTCCGTGGCCTGGTCGATGGGCCGGTCCGTCTCGATCCAGTACCTGTCGATGAAGTCCATCGCGTGCACGTCGCCGGCGTGGACCAGTGGGATGCCCATCTCGGCCGACGTGAGCATCGCCCGCTGGGCCATGGCCGGCTCGTGGTTGCAGGTCAGGCCCTCGATAGCGTCCGGACGGCGCCCGGCGTCGAGCATCCGGGCGGCCGTCGACCAGCGGTAGGGGTGCGCGAGAACTGTCAGGCAGCCCTCGTTGCGAGCCTTGGCCAGCAGGTCAGCGGGCTTCTCCGCCAGCTCGATGTAGCAGGCGTCGTGCGTGCCGAGCACCAGCAGGTGCTGGAAGCCCTCGGTGGATGACGGATTGATGGCCACCTCCACGCCGGGGAATATCCGGATGTCCGGGAACTGCTCGGCCAGGTGGGCTACCTCCCAGTCGCTCCAAACGGCGTTGTGCTCGGTCAGATAGACGGCGTCGTAGCCGGTGGCGATCAGTCGCTCCATGGCCTCTGCCGGCGTGAGGCGGGCGCACGGGCTGTAGCGATGCGTGTGCAGGTGAAGCTCGACTTTCATCTTCGCTCCGTCACTACTGGACCACAGCTATTCTCTGTGGTCGACACCGTTTGCCGTCTTCAGAACTCCGCGGAGCGTGGCGTTCGCGGATAGGGTATCACGTCGCGTATGTTGGCCATGCCCGTGACGAATTGTAGCATCCGCTCCAGGCCAAGCCCGAAGCCCGCGTGAGGAACCGTGCCGTATCGCCGCAGGTCCAGGTACCACCAGTAGTCGTCGGCGTTCAGTCCGGCGTCGGCCATGCGGGCCTGGAGTATGTCCAGGCGCTCCTCGCGCTGGCTGCCGCCGATGATCTCGCCGATCCTCGGCACGAGCACGTCCATCGCCGCGACCGTCTTGCCGTCGTCGTTCAGCCGCATGTAGAACGGCTTGATGCTCGCCGGGTAGTCGGTGATGATCACGGGCCGGCCGAACGTCTCCTCCGTGAGGTACCGCTCGTGCTCGGTCTGGAGGTCGCAGCCCCAATCAGCCGGGAATGCCCACTCTCGCCCGGCGCCCGCCAGCCGCTCGACGGCCTCCGTGTAGCTGATCCGGACGAAGTCTGCCTCGGCCACGGAAGCCAGCGTCTCGAGCACGGTCTTGTCCACCCGCTGGTTGAAGAACTCCAGGTCTTCGCGGCACCGCTCCAACGCCGCAGCCGCGAGAAAACTCAGAAACTCCTCAGCCAGCGCCGCGTCGCCGGCCAGGTCGCAGAAGGCCATCTCCGGCTCGACCATCCAGAACTCCGCCAGGTGGCGGGGGGTGTTGGAGTTCTCCGCGCGGAAGGTCGGCGCGAACGTGTAGACGTTGCCGAGCGCGCAGGCGTATGCCTCGGCCTCCAGTTGGCCGCTGACAGTCAGGTACGTGGCCCGGCCGAAGAAGTCCTGCGCGGCGTCGACTTCGCCGGCGTCCGTGCGGGGCGGGCTGGCCATGTCCAACGCCGTCACGCGGAACAGTTGCCCGGCGCCCTCGCAGTCGCTTGCGGTGATGATCGGCGTGTGGATGTAGAGGAAGCCCCTGGCCTGAAAGAACTCGTGTATCGCCGCCGACAGCATGCTGCGGACGCGGGCGACGGCGCCGAAGGTGTTCGTCCTCGGCCGAAGGTGCGCGACCGTGCGCAGGAACTCGAAGCTGTGGTGCTTCGGCTGGATCGGGTACTCGCCCGGGTCGGCGCCGCCGACGCCGGTGACCTCAGCGGCGTGCATCTCGACGCGCTGGCCCTTGGCGGGGCTGTCCACGAGCTTGCCGCGGACCAGCAGCGACGCCCCGGCCGACAGGTGCACGATCTCGCTGTCGTAGTTCGCCAGCTCCCCGTCCGCGACGACCTGGATGGCCGCCATGCACGAGCCGTCGTTGACGGTCACGAAGCTGAAGCCCCCCTTGCTGGTGCGGACCGTGCGGACCCACCCGCCGATGGTCAGCTCGCTGCCGACCGGCGAGGTCGTCAGAGCTTCTTTGATGGGCGTCCTGTCCATGACTGGGCGCTGAGTTTACCGCGCTTGGGCCCCCTGCGCCGAGCCGGCGGGGAGCGGAAAAGGACGCTGCGGCGGCCCGAACGGGTCGCCGCAGCCAAGGAGAACTCCTCCGACGCCGTCAGTTCAGGATCGACGTCGGTCACTCACCGCCTTCGCCCTCGGTCGGCGGGACGTAGCCCCGCTTCATGGGCTTGGTAATCAAGCCCTGGCGGATGGCCTTGGTCGAAACATTGACTCGAACCACCCTACCGTTGACCACCGCCCGAACGCGTTGAATGTTTGCCTTGAACTTCCGTTTCGTCTTGCCGGTGACCTTCCGCCCGACGCCGCCGAGGTACTTGGCCTTGCCGCGGCGGGTGTAGGTTCTGCCGGATTGTGTCTTCTTGCCCGTAAAGGGACACTGTCGAGGCATCGCAACAACTCCTGGATGTCGCCGCCAAACTGCGACGGGCCGGGTAGTTTAAACGCACGCCGGCCGTCCTGCAAGCAGTTTCTCCGCGATCAGTCGGCTTCCTTTGCCTTGGCCGCGGCGGCGACTATCTGCTGCTGCACGTGGGAGGGGACGGGCTCGTAGTGGCTAAGCTCCATCGCATAACTGCCTTGCCCGCCCGTGACGGAGCGAAGCTGGCTGTTGTACTGCGTGACCTCCGCCAGCGGCACCTGGGCACGGATTACGCACTGATTGCCGGGAAGCATGTCCTGGCCCATGATTCTGCCGCGGCGCCCGGACAGATCGCTCGTGATCTCGCCCATGTGGCTGTTCGGCACGGTCACCTCGATGTTGACGATTGGCTCGAGCAGCGCCGGCTTGGCCTTGCCGATCGCGTCGATGAAGGCGTACTTGCCGGCCGTGCGGAAGGCGACCTCCTTGGAGTCCACCGGGTGGTGCTTGCCGTCGTAGACCGACACGCGGACGTCCTGCATCGGATAGCCCGCGACGGCCCCAGTCGCCAGCACGTCATGGACGCCCTTTTCGATGGCGGGCAGGAACTGGCGCGGGATCGACTCGCCGAACAGGTCGTTGACGAACTCGAACCCGGCGCCGCGCTCAAGCGGCTCGACCCGCAGGTACACCTCGCCGAACTGGCCGGCGCCGCCGGTCTGTTTCTTGTGGCGGTGGTGGCCCTCGGCCTTGGCTGTGATCGTCTCGCGGTAGGGGATCTTCGGCGGCTTGGTGTCCACCTCCAGGTCGAAGCCCGCCTTCATCTTCGTCAGGATGACCCGCAGGTGCAGGTCGCCGATGCCGCTGATGACCGTCTCGTTGGTCTGCGCGTCGCGCGTGGCGAGGAAGGTTCGGTCCTCCTCGGCGAGCTTGGCCAGGGCGCCGGAGATCTTCTGCTCGTCGCCGCGGCTCTTGGGCGTGACGGCCAACGAGAACATCGGGTGGGGGAAGGGCAGCATGGCCCGGAACATGCCCTTGAGCTCGGTGTGCAGTACGTCGCCGGTCTGGATATCCTCGACCTTGGCCAAGGCGATGATGTCGCCGGCTACCGCCTGCTTGACCTCATGGTTGTCCTTGCCCTGAATCTTGAACAGGTGGCCTATCTTGGTCGCTCGCTTCTGGTCGCCGAGGACGTATGTGGTATCCGGCGCGACGCTGCCCTGGAGGATGCGAATCCAGGCCATCTTGCCCACGAACGGGTCGGTGGTGACCTTGAAGGCCTGGCCGACGAACGGCTTGGCGGGGTCGGCCGAGATCTCCACCTCGGCGGCATCGGCGGCCTCACCCTGGCGGATTGGCCTGCCCGGCGCCTGCGCGGGCGAGGGGAAGTACTTGGCCACGGCGTCCATGAATTGCGCCACGCCGACCTCCCCGCGGGCGGCGGTGAACAGCACCGGAATCACCGTGCCGCTGACCATCGCCTGTGCGAAGGCCTCCTCGAGCTTGGCCGGGGGGATCTCCTCGCCGCCGAGATACGCCTCCATCAGGGCCTCGTCGGCCTCGATGATGCTCTCCAGCAGTTGCGTGTGGAACTCGGCCACGTCGCCTAGGTCGCTTGAGCCGCTGTCGTTGGAGAAGCAGTCCACCACGGCCTTGCCGCCGTCGGTCGGCAGGTTCATCGCCTTGCAGGCCACCCCGAAGCTCTCGCCGATATCGGCCAGCAGGTTCGTCAGGTGGATGTTCTCGCTGTCGATCTTGTTGATGACCACCGCCAGCGGGATGCCCGCTTCCGTGGCCAGCTTGCGCAGCCTGCGCGTGTTGACCTCGATGCCCGCGGTGGCCGATATGACCAGGACCGCGACGTCCGCGCCGCTCAGCGCGCCGATCGCGCCGCCGATGAAGTCCGGGTAGCCCGGCCCGTCGATGAGGTTGATCAGCATCCCGCCGTGCTCGAAGTTCGCCAGGGCCGGGTCGACGGAGTGCCCGCGCTCCTTGGCGATGTCCGAGTGGTCCAGGTGGCTCGTGCCGTCGGCCACCGAGCCGAGCCGCCCGGTCACCTTGGCGGCGTGGAGCATTGCCTCGGCGAGCGACGTCTTGCCCGAGCCGCCGTGGCCCAGCAGGGCGATGTTGCGGATGTCCTGTGGTTTAGAGACGGCCATTATCATCTCCAGCTATGTTGTCCATGGCTGCTTCGATCTGGACCGGACGACGTGCGACCATCAATCGGCCGCCGAATCCACTCGGCGGAATCGGCCAATATAGGCCCCGCCGTCGAGGTCGGCAAGGGAAAACACACTCACCCGCGCCGCGAGCCCCGACGCCTGCCGGGCATGCCCGCGTGCACGGCGCGGTGGAGCCCCTGGTCCACCGCGAAAGATGACTCCCCGGGGGGAGTGGTGCCGCGGCGAAGCGGATTTCGGTGAGTCTCATCGAACCGGAGCTTCGCCGCGCTCGTCCATGACTGTCGGCCCTGGCGCGCCCGCCTAGCCGATCACAGACGCGTCGAAGCGCTCCAGGACCAGCCCCTGGACGTTGTTGCATTGCAGGGCCGGCTCCTGCCGGCAGCGGACCTGCACGCCCGCCAGGCGGATGTCCCTGGCCTCGGCGACGGTCACGCCTGCATCGGCGAGGAGGTCGGCGCGTTCGATAGTGATCGCCTCGATCGGCATCTCCGGCAGGCCGCGGAGGTGCATCGCCCGCCCGGCCGACTCGCACGTGACGTCGGCGATGTGGAAGTCGCGGAATCGCGGCGTGCCTTCGTCCACGGCGGGCACGCGCTGGGGCGCGTCGGCCCCCTTGGTCGCGTAGTACATGTCGAATAGGATCGCCTCGTCGCGGATGTTCGACATGGCCACGTTGTTGATGCGGATGTTCTCGACCGCGCCGCCGCGCCCGCGGGTGGTCTTGAACCGCAGGCCGACGTCCGTGCCGTCGAATCGGCAGTCGCTCACCTCGACGTTCCGCACGCCGCCGGACATCTCACTGCCGATGACCACGCCGCCGTGGCCGTGGGCGACCGCGCAGTTGCGGATCGTGACGTTCTCGGTAGGCCGGCCCAGCCGCCGCCCCGCCTCGTCGCGACCGCTCTTCAGGCAGATGGCGTCGTCGCCGACGTCGAAGTGGCTGTCGGTCACCAGGCACTTGCGGCAACTATCGAGGTCCAGGCCGTCGCCGTTCTGGCTCCACCAGGGGTTCAGCACCTTGACGTTGCGGATCGTCACGTCATCGCACAGCAGCGGGTGGAGGTTCCAGGCAGGCGAGTTGCTGAACGTGGGCCCGTCCAGCAGCACGTAGCGGCACTCGACCAGCTCCACCAGGCAGGGCCGAAGGAAGTCGCGCGCCGGCTCGTAGTCGGCCACCGCCAGCCGGCGGCCGCTTGCGCGCAGCTTGGCGACATAGGCCGCCCCGTCGCGCGCCCGCTCGGTCGGCCACCATATCTGCCCCGACGGGTCGGTCACGCCGCCGCCGGCAAGCAGGTCGGCCCACTGCTGGTCGGTCATCTTGAACTTCTTGACCGGTCGCCACGCCTGGCCCGACCCGTCGAACGTGCCGTGGCCGGTGATGGCGACGTTGTTGATCCCTCGGCCGTAGATCGGCGCCATGCAGCGGACGTGCTGCCGGCCTTCGTAGTGGGTCTCCACCAGCGGGTAGGCGGCGTAGTCCGGGCGGAAGGTCACGGTCGCGCCGGCCTGGATGTGCAGCTCGACGCCGCTGTCGAGGATGATCGGCCCGGAGAGGTACTCGCCCGGCGGGATCACCACCTGCCCGCCTCGCCCGGCTGAGCAGGCCTCGATGGCCGCGGCGATCGCCTTGGTGCAGTCGGTCTTGCCATCGGCGACGGCGCCGTAGTCCGCGATGTTGAAGACGCTACTCACTTGGTTGCTCCGATCGTATGGGCAGGAGGTTCCTGGGAACTCTCCGGCCTTCCCGTTTGCCAGTACGCGGCGGGGCTCCTGCCCCGCCGCGTAAAGCTCACAGCCAGAAGCGCATGCGGGTGGCGGGGCAGGCGCCCCCCCC
>CAYUYH010000122.1:0-8485 GCA_964449175.1 uncultured Planctomycetaceae bacterium | reverse complement strand
GGTACACGTCGATCGGCTCGTCGCCATAAGGCGGCTCGTACGGCACGACCTGGTCACGCAGCAGCACCACGTTGGACATGTCCAGCGGCGCCGCGGTGGGGAACACGCCGTGGGCGGTGTCGCTGGCTGCACGTAGGTCGGCCATGTGGCGCAGGTCGCCGGCCTGGCGGGACTGCGACGCGATCACCGCCGCGCCGATCGCCGGGACGTGCGTGAAGGCGGCCGGCACGACCAGCGCGCCTTCGGTCAGATCGAACGCCTCAGCCATCGCCCGCACGACGGCCTGGTTCGCCGCCACGCCGCCGATCAGCGCCACCGGCGGCTCGACCGGGTGCGAGCGGACCACAGCCGTGCGAAAGTTCCGCGAAACCGCGTTGCACAGCCCGCGAAGCACCTCCGCCGGCGAGTAGCCCTTCTGCTGGGCGTGGATCATGTCGCTCTTGGCGAACACGCTGCACCGCCCGGCCACCTGGGCGGCACGCTCCGCGGAGAGCACAAGCGGGCCGACCTGCTCGACGGCGTACTTCAGCCGCCCGGCCTGCTGGTCTATGAACGAGCCCGTCCCGGCCGCACAGTCGCCGTTCGTGGCGTAGTCGACGATGCCGTAGCCGTCGTCGCCGGGCGACAGGCGAAGGTACTTAGAACTCTCCCCGCCCATCTCGAAGACCGTGCGGACGTTCTCGCCGACCGCAGTCAGGCCGGCCGCAATCGAGCGGAACTCGTTGGCTACCGTCGCGGCCAGCTTCGCGGCCGCAAGCTTCGAGCCGCTGCCGGTCAGGCACACGCCACTAACGCGATCCTGTCCAACGGCAGCGATCGCCTCTTCGAGCAGATCGGTGGCCGCGGCCAGCGGCTTGCCGCGAGTGCGGCGATAGGAGCTTACGTACACGGCCCCCGGCCCGCCGGCTCGGTGGCAGAAGAACTCGAAGGCCCCGATCCGCTCGCCGGCGGGGCGATCGTCTATCAGCAAGGCGGCCTTCGCGGAGACCGCCCCAATGTCGATGCCTACATAACAGCTCATGCCTGTACCTATATGCTGCCTGCGAGCAGTCCCAGGCGTGTGATGCCGGCCCTGAAGGCGCCGGCGGGACGGCTGGGCAGCCATTCCGTGGTTACCCTCCGCCGGCCGTCGCCGGCAGGACGCCGCGCCCGCGACGCAACCGCCGGGCGTGCCCATGCCACAACTTCAGTTTGGCCAAGATTGTGCAATCCGCCCGCCCCCGTTTTCAAGAGAAAACCGCTTCGTAAGCAGCGAAGCGGCCTGTCTCAACCGAGTGTGGGGCTGGTTTCCGCGCAACTTGCGTGGAACCATATCTGCCGATGGGCGTCAAAGCAGACAGAAGCGCGGAATCTGAGAACAAGTCAGATCAAGGAGAATGCCATGAGATACGGGGTCATCCTGGTTGCCGCTGTCGCCCTGCTGGCCGGGCCTGTCTCTGTAGCGTCGGGGCGGATCAAGCTGGCGACCCTGCCGGAGCGGGACCGCGTGGAGATCCAGCTCGACAACGGAACATACACGTTGGTGGAAGAGGAACGCATCGTGCCCCTGCTGAAGTCGTCGACGCTGAACAACATGATCGACTTCAGTTGGTCGAACACGGGCATCGACAAAGACTCGATTCTCTTTCGTCCCATCGCGGTTCGCGAAGGCGGCGAGTTCAGGCCCCTCAAGATGGTCACCATGCCCGACGGGGCGCAGCAGCCGGAAGTCAGTGTCATTAACGTCGCCTACCCACCCAACGAGAACGCGCTGGTCTGGGAGGTATACGCAGCCGAGGCGTGCGCGTGCAAGGTGCGAGTAAGCTACCTGATCTCCAACCTGACCCGCACGTTCGAGTACCGCGCGGTGGCCGACAGGGAAGAGCAAGTGCTGACGCTCCGCAACTACATGGTGCTGCACAACTACAGCGGCGAGGACTTCCTCGACGCCGGCATGTGGGCGGGCTTCGGGCCGAGGTTCCTGAAGGCGATCAACCAGCAGGACGACCTGAAGCTGCTCATGCACAAGTTCACGGAGGTGCCGATCGAGAAGACATTCACCTTCGACTGGTACACCCATGGCCCGCTGAACAGCGACAAGCCGTTGGCCAGCAGGATCGCGATGCACTACAGGCTGACGAACGACGAGGATCACAAGATGGGGGCCTTCCCGCTCCAGCCAGGCAAGGTCCGCATCTTCATCGACGACGGCAGGGGCGGGCAGGCCTTCCTGGGCGAAGACTGGGCCCCTCTGACCCCGCTGGACGACACGGTGATGCTGTACCTGGGGGAGGCCCGCGACATCGTCTGCACCCGGACTGTCGAGACCAACCGGCGACAGCAAGTCCGCGGCGATCTCCACAACCAGGAAATCGTCATCAAGTACGAGATCGAGAACTTCAAGGACACCCCGGCCACACTGAGGATAGTCGAGCAGCTCAACCGATTGGGCGGCGAGTACTTCGGCAACACGCATGGGGACGTGGAATGGCAGCAGGGGGCTAAGACCAGCAAAGAGATCCGATTCGACAACGCCCTTGGCGGCGCGACTCCGACGCTGCTGGTGGACCTGCCTGCCCGGCCTGCTGACGACGACGAGAAGATCGAGAAGGTCGTGGTCCGCTTCCACGTGACGCTGAAGAACCTCTGGCAGTAGCCAGGTGACAAGGAGAGCCGTCATGAATCGCATATCCGCATCAATCCTGCTGGCTGGGCTGTTCTTGCTGCCGGCATCTGCGCTTTGCAAGAACGTGGACCTGGTGACGCTGCCCTCGCGAGATACGGTCCAGTTGACAATCTACAACAGTGAAGACCTCACGCTGGTCAATGAGACGCGCAGCATCACGCTCAAGAAGGGACTCAACAAGATCCAGTTCTCCTGGGCGAATACGCTGATCGACTCCACGAGCGTCACCTTCAGGCCCTTGGAGCATGTCGACGAGGTGGAGTTGCTCGACACGGTCTTCCCCGGCCAGAAACCGCAGCACCTGATCTGGAACGTCCAGAGTTCCTTCGAGGGCCAGGTGAGGGTGGAGGTCACCTACTTCACCAGTGGACTGACGTGGACAATGGACTACGTCGGCATCACAGACCCGGATGAGACGAAGATGCACTTCCGGGGCTACGTGCGAGTATTCAACAACAGCGGAGAGGAATACGAGAACTCCGAGGTGCGGCTGATCGTCGGCACCATCAACCTTGTCGAGAAGATCGCCGACCTGGCCAGACGCAAGGGAATCCCCGTCCCGGCAGCTCCCGCGGCGTACGACCAGTTGCGCAAGGAGGCGGTCGGCGGGGTAATGGCCAGGGCAGCTCTTGAGCTCGGCGAGGCGGCAGGCAGGCCAAAGGAGATCGTCAAAGAGGGGTTGAGCGAGTACTTCATGTTCCGCGTCTCGGGAACGGAGACGATCCCTGACGGCTGGTCGAAGCGCATGCAGGCCGTCGAGGCGAAGGACGTGCCCTTCGACATTGTCTACCGGATGCGGGGCTACCAGTACGGTCCCCGCCCGATCAGGTTCTTCATCTGGCGGAATGACGGTGAGCACAAGCTGGGCGACAGCCCGTTGCCCGATGGGCGGGTCAATCTGTTCCGCCAGTTGCCGGCCGCCGATGGCAAGGGCGCCTCACTGGGAGAGGGACTGAGCTTCCTGGCCCGCCAGCAGATTCGCTACGTGCCCGTGAAGGCTGAGATCGAGGTCAACCTCGGCCCGGACGACCTGGTCGTCTACGAGACCCAGCGGATGGAGACGCGCCGGCTCCGCTTCCACTTCCGAAAGATCTCTAGCCCTCCAGGGGAAGTGGTGGACGGCTGGGACGAGCAGACGCACTGGGTGGATACGATCCGCAACTACCGAACCAAGCCGATCACCTTCGAGCTGCGACGACAGTGGGACGGGGACGTCGACTATGACAGCGAGGTCACCACGAACCTGTTCGACTATCGCACCACGGAGACGAAGTTCGCCATAGCCGAACGCGGCAAGGCGCTCTATCCGGCCGCAGTCACCGTGCATATGGGCGGGAACGCCAGCCAGTCCAGAGTGAAGCTCGTCCCACGAGCCGCCGAGCAATGAGACCGATCGGCAGGGCCGGCCTCCGCAGGATCGGCGCGAAAAAGTGCCTCCACCGTTGCGCCGATGCAGGTCCAGGAAGAAGAACCCATTATTCAAGGTGGGCAGCTGCCAGGCGCCGGAGCGTCTCGGACGAGGCTTCCCAATAATGGGGTATCGGTTCTTTTCACATGGTCCCGCCGTCGGACGCGGCAGAGGCCGGTTTCCACTGAATAGTATATACCCAGATATCGGATTTGCCGCGGGGAATCTTGAGGCTTCCTGCGGGGGCAGGGGGGCCTGCCGCGCCTGTTCCGCGTGCAACCCGTCTGCGGCGGGCCTGCGGCGAGTTACACGCCCTTCGTTCTAGGTGCGTAGTTCGGCGGACATGTCCTTGGCGAGTGCGGCCAGGACGGCTGAGACCTGCTCGTCGACGTCCTCGCTGCGGAGCGTGCCCTCGTCGGACTGGTAGGTCAGCGTGACGGTGACGGACTTCTTGCCGGGGGGGATGGGCTTGCCGCGATATGTCGTGACGTATTCGACGGCCGCCCGCTGCGGCTGCGCGACGGAGTCGATCGCGCGGGCGAGCCGGCGCCAGGTCGCGTCCTCGGCGAGGATCAACGACAGGTCTCGCCGGACGGCCGGGAAGCGCCCGATGGGCTGATACGTCCGCACGGCCTGCGCGACGTCGGCCAGGGCGTCCACGCGGACTGCGGCGACCGCCACCGGGGCGGTCAGACCGTAGTGGTCCTGCACCTCCGCGGAGATGACGCCGAGGAAGCCGATGTCCTTGCCGTTCAGCAGCACGCGCCCACCGGCCTGGGCGGTAAGCCCTGCAACAGCCGAGGGATCGACCTCCACGTGGGCGGCGGGCGACAGGGCGGCGACGACGGCCTCCAGCGCCCCGCGGAGTGCGTCCAGCTCGCCCGTGGTCGCCATGGCCAGCTCCATGTGCTCATCGCTCATCGCCCCCTGCGGGCCAGGCGGGAAGACGGCTGCGACCTCGAACACCTGCACGTCGGTGTTGCCGGCGTCCTGGTTGGTCTTGCAGGCGCCGAGCAGGCTGCATGCGAGCGTGGGCCGGATGGCGTTGTTGGCCCTGCGGACGCGGCTGTCCACGCGGACGGCCGGCGCGGGGCAGAACATCGCGGCCTCGGCGGCGTCGACGAAGGTCACGGTCGCCGTCTGGTCGCAGCCGGCGGCGCGGGCAGCGGAGGTGATCTCCGCGATCGTCTTGTGCAGCGGCGGGTCGGGCGCTATGCCGTGCGTGACCGTGTCGTCGACGGGGATGCTGTCGTAGCCGTGGTGGCGGATGACCTCCTCGATCAGGTCGACCTCTCGCGTCAGGTCGCCTCGCCACGGCGGGATCGTGCAGATGATCCGCTCGCCGTCCATGCGCGGGGACAGGTCCAGCCGGGCGAGGATCTCCATCTGCCGCTCGGCGGGGATGTCGATGCCGAGCAGCGCGTTGCACCGTGCGGGCCTGAGTGCCACCCGCGGCGCGACGTACGGGTCGGCCCAGAAGTCGAGCATTCCCTCGGCCAGCTCGCCGCCGGCCACGTCAATGATGAGCTGGCACGCACGCAGCGACGCCTGCTCGACGCCGACCGGGTCGATGCCGCGCTCGAAGCGATAGTTGCTCTCGGTCAGCAGTGCGAGCTTGCGGCTGGTGCGGCGGACCGACAGCGGGTCGAACCGGGCGGCCTCGATCAGCACGTTGGCGGTCGCCTCGCCGACCTCGGTGTTCAGCCCGCCCATCACGCCGGCGACGGCGACCGCCCGCTCGGCGTCGGCGATCACCAGCATGGAATCGTCCAGCGTGCAGCGCGTCTCGTCGATGCTGACGATCTGCTCGCCGCCGCGGGCCCGGCGGACGACGATCCTGCCGCCGGCGAGCTTGTCGAAGTCGAAGCTGTGCAGCGGCTGGGAATACTCCATCAGGACGTAGTTGGTCACGTCGACGATGTTGTTGATGCCGCGCAGGCCGACCGCCTCCAGCCGCTCGACCATCCAGGCCGGGCTGGGCGCGACCTTCACGCCGCGGATCAGCCGGGCTGTGTACCGCGGGCAGAGGTCGGCGGCCTGAACCTCCAGGCCGGCCAGGTCTTCTATCTTGCCAGACGTGGCGAGCTCACCTGGCGCCGGCGGGCGAAACTCCGCCCCCGTCACGGCAGCCACCTCGCGGGCCACGCCCAGGTGGCCCAGGCAGTCCGGGCGGTTGGAGGTGACCTCCAGGTCCAGGATCACGTCCGTGGCCGTCTCGATTATCTCCTCGCAGCCGAGCCCCACGCGCGTCAGCCCGGCGGCCAGGTCCTTGGCGCTGAGGGAGATGTCCACGTAGTCGGTCAGCCAGTTGAGTGAAATCTTCATCGCTTCTCCAGCGTCGCGGCCGCTGCGACGGCGCCGCCGCGCGAGGGTGGCCATCCTAACGCCGCGGGCCGGCATGTCAAAGGCTTTGCCGGCGGGGGGGCAGGAGGCTATTGCCCCCCGCGTGCGGCGGGCCTAGAATACCTGCCGGCCTGGCGGAGTCTATCGGGTAACAGGCCGCGAGAGAATTGCGGGCGGCACGTCCGGATGAAAGGTGGCGGCGGATGACGAGGCTTGTGACCAGCGCGCGTGCGGCATGGGCC
The DNA here is from genome assembly GCA_964449175.1 of uncultured Planctomycetaceae bacterium. Classification (GTDB taxonomy): domain Bacteria; phylum Planctomycetota; class Phycisphaerae; order SM23-33; family SM23-33; genus CAYUYH01. The sequence continues at coordinate 1,827 of CAYUYH010000122.1, read as the reverse complement.
GTCGTCGCCTGCGTGGCGGCGGCGGGGTTTCTCGCCGCGCCATGCGGCGGTCAGGGTTCGTGGCAGCCTGCGGCTGGACCCGCGTCGCAGCCGGCCTCTTCGCCGGCGTCCGGGCCGGCGGGCATCGTCTACACCGACGTGCGAGTGGACATCGACAACCTGCCCGAGCGTTGGTACGTCCGAAGGCCGTCGGCCAAGGTCACCCCGCTGCCCAGGCCGGTGAAACAGGCGTTCACCATCCCCATCCGCGAGGAAATCCGCGACTCGACCTACGACGCCTTGGTCCGCAAGATGGGCGAGGCCAAGGCCAGGGGCGCGGATATGATCGTTTTCGACATGGACACGCCGGGCGGCTCGAGCCAGGCGATGAACGAGATCGCCAAGCTCATCATGGGTGAGGAGGACGTCCACACCGTCGCCTACGTCAATCCGCAGGCGTTCAGCGCCGGAGCGGTGATCGCGCTGGCGTGCGATGAGATCGTCATGACAAGCAACGGCGTCATCGGCGACGCCATGCCGATCCTGCTCGGCCCGGGCGGCGTCCAGGCCATGGACGAGGAGCTGCGCGGCAAGATCGAGTCCGCCGCCACGGCCATCATACGCACGCTGGCCGAACGAAACGGCTACAACAAGGCGCTCTGCGAGGCCATGATCACGCTGAAGATGGAGGTCTGGCTGGTTCGCAAGCGCGACACGGGCGAGCTGGCGATCGTTTCCGCCGGCGAGGTTCGCCATCTGGTGGCCGGGGCGCCCGCCGACGAGGAGGCCCGCGTTGCCTCACGCCCGGCGTCGGGGCCCGTCTACGACTACCTGCTCACTATCGACACCGACAAGGAATTGGTCACCATGACCGCCAGTGAGGCCTACAAGATGGGCTTCACCGACCACATCCTGGACTCCATTGACGAGCTGCGGGCCCACTACGGCATCGACTCGCCGTTGCAGGTCCTGGAAGACACCTGGTCGGAGAAGCTGGCGAGCTTCCTGGCCTCGCCGGCGGTCACCGGAATACTGATGTTCGTCGGCATCATCGCCGTCTACGCCGAGCTGCACACGCCGGGCTTCGGCCTGGCGGGCATCACGGCGATCATCTGCTTCGCGCTGCTGCTGGGCAGCCGATACCTCACCGGCCTGGCGCAGTGGTGGGAGGTGGCGCTGTTCTTCCTCGGGCTCGTGATGATAGCCATCGAGGTATTCCTCATTCCCGGCTTCGGCGTGGTCGGGATCACGGGCATCATCTGCTGCGTGGCGGCGCTGCTGGCGATGGTCGTGCCAAACGCGCCCGACAAGCTGCCCCTGCCGGACACAGACCTGGACTGGAGCATCTTCTCATCCGGGGCGATGGCGCTGGGCATAGCCTTCGTGTGCGCGCTTGCCGGCATGGCCGGGCTTGCGCGCGTCCTGCCGAAGGTGCCCGTGGCGGGGCGGCTGATACTCGCGCCTCCGCGGACCACCGAGGCGCCGCCCGCCGCCGAGAGCGCCCCCATCCAGCGGGTCAATGTCGGCGACGTCGGCATCGTGACGGCCGCGTGCAGGCCGGTCGGAGTCGTGCGATTCGGCGAGATGCTCGTGGCCGCAGTCTCCGAGGGTGAACTGATACCCATCGGCGAGAAGGTCAGGGTGCTCGCCAATGAGGGCAATCGGATAGTCGTTACCGCCGTGTCATAGGCCGCCTGCGCCGCGGCCTGGATGAGACAACGAGGACCTGAGCATGGTTGGGGACATTCTGCTGATCGTCGTGCTGTACCTGGCGGCCCTGCTGCTGATCGTGCTGGAGATATGCACGCCGACGTTCGGGCTGGTCAGCGTCTTGTCGCTGGGCTGCCT
>CAYUYH010000121.1:0-8489 GCA_964449175.1 uncultured Planctomycetaceae bacterium | reverse complement strand
CGAGTGCGTCGTACCGGCGACCGCTCGGCGGCGGGCCTATCAGCACGTCGTGCCCCGCCGGCGCCTCGCCGACGGCCACCGGCAGCGCGCGGAACGCGCGGACCGCGGCCGCTGGAATCGTCCGCCCGCCGGCGGCGGCCAGATCGCCCCACGCCACGGCCAGGCGGTCGACCGGTCCGGCCGGGTCGACGATAAGCTGGAAGCCGACCGTCTCGTTGCCGGCGGCGGTGAGGGCGATGCGGCGCGTCCGGGCGTCGAAGATCAGCTCGTCGCTGACCGCAGGCGTCGCCTCGGTCAGCACGGTCATCTCGCCGGCGACCCAGACGTCAGCCGGCGTGGGCGCACACCCGCCAAGCGTGACAACCGCGGCCGCCAGGGCCAGGATGGCCCTGACACTCACGGGCGGGACGCCCGTGCCACGCTGCTGGAGGCCGCGGCGGCGCGGGCGATGGAGTCTGCTGCCTGTGGGCGTCATGGGACGGCGATTGTACCGGCTATTGACCCGCGGGGTAAGTCGCGGCCGCGGCTGCGGGGGCGGTCGCGGCGGCGTCGCTCGGGGCGGGCGGCAGGGCATACACGGTCACCAGAGGCCAGCGCGACGGCGCGGTAGTAGGCGCGGTTGCAGGCGCGGTGGTCGGCGCGGATGCGGGGGCCGTGGCCGGGCCGGACGCAGGCGCGGTTGCCGGGGCGGACGCAGGCGCGGTGGCCGGGGCCGTGGTTGGCGGCGGGAACTCGATCTCCGCCACCTGCGTCATGCCGGCCGCCTCCAGCCAGCGGATGATCTCCAGGCTGGGCTGGCGGCCATCGCGGAAGCGCTCGACCAGCTCGGCGCTCAGCGAGGACGGGAACCCGTACGTCCCGGCCAGGCGGATGATCTCCGCCCAGTCGAACCACAGGTGCGTGACGCCCATCTCCTTCAGGCGGGCCAGCATCTCCTCGCCCGTCAGGTCGGCGCGGGCGAGCTCATCGAGCGGCTGGGCGTTGAAGACAACGGCGTATCGGGCGGACGGCGGGAAGTAGAACGCCTTGGACTCGCCGACGAGCATCAGGCGGGCGCCTTCCGGCAACTCGCTTGCCGTGCGCATTGGCTCGGCCTGGCGGGCGATCTCCGCGCCGGGCAGGCCTTGGACCGGCGGCGGAGGGGTCGGCCTGCGATCCGCGCCGAGGCCGCCGGACTGGGCGTAGATGCCGTGGCAGATAAGCAGGTTGACGCCCACGACCGCCATGAACAGCCCGACGGCCGGCGCCATGCCCCACGCCCCGTAGCCGGGTCGGGACGCGCCCTTGCGGAGCGGGTTGGTCTGGACGGCGGCCAATCGCGCCAGGACGTATCCGCCGAGCAGCGCCATCGGCACGACGACGGGCAGTGCGAACCTCGGCGGCATGCCGCGCGTGAAGCCCGCCCACACGCCAAGCTGACACGCGGCGACGGCGACCAGCGACCAGTCCCACGGCTCGACCTTGCCCGTCGAGGCGAACAGCACGCAGACAGCCGCCGCCGCGAGAAGCTGCGCCAGCGGGCCGAACCATTGCGACAGGACGAAGTTGTGGTAGAGCAGGTCCAGCGTCGTCAACCGCTGCGGTGGCGGCTCGTAGGCCGGCGGGACGGGGACGGGCGGTTTGCCCTCTCGCGCGTGGCCGTCGACCCATCGCTGCCGGCACTGTTCCGGCCAGAAGTCCGGACGCTCGAACATCGTGCTGGCCAGCGGGAAGACGGGGTTGCCGGTGGCGGCGGCGTTTCGCACCAGCCAGGGGCAGAACAGCACTGCGGCGGTCACCAGGGCGAGGAAGGCATGGCCCACGAGCGCCGAGCGGCGCGCCGCGATCGGCCAGACCACCATCACCGCGACGATCGGCGCGACCACGAAGCCGACCGAGAGATACTTCACCGCGCACGCCCCGCCCAGCATCGCGCCGATGACGACGGCTGAACCGGCCCGCGGCGAGCGCATCCACTGCCTCAGCCACAGAAGCGCCGCCGTCAGGTAGCACAGCTCGGCCAGATCGACCATCGCCAGCCAGGACAGGTAGACCGCAATTGGCGCAGTGGCCAGCAGCGCAGCCGAGAACCGCGCGCGGGTGTCCTCATCTCGCCGCAGTGCCGCGAACACCGCCGCCACGCCTAGCAGGCCGAACGCGCCGTGGATCATCTTCGCGGCGTACATGCCCTCGTAGGCCCCGCCCCGCAGGGCCATACACAGCAGGTAGAGCATCTCGACGCCGAGCGGGAAGTGGCTGTAGATGTTGTGGGCGAGCGTCGAGACCTGTTGGTTGTCGTAGTACTCGCGCGGCAGTTGCAGGTGATACTCCAGCACGTCGTAGGAGTCGCCGAATGTCGCGATCAGCCCCGGCGGCAGGGTCGCCCCGGCCAGCCATAGTCCCGCGGCCAGCGCGATGACGATCCAGATCAGCGCCCGCCCGTCCAGCCAGCGTGGCGGTCGCCACTTCTCCATCGTGCCTCGGCCCTGCCAGGCGGCCAGGATCACGCCCGCTCCAACGATCGGCCACCACACCCAGGCGGTCAGCAGCCCCCGCGCCAGCGAGCCGACCAGCAGCACGGCCGTCGACAGCATCCACAGGCCGACCAGCGCGGCGGTGATGACCACCAGCCCGCGCGGGGCGTCGTCCGAGGCGAACCGGCGCACCAGAGGATAGGCAAACCCGCCCGCGGCGATGACCACGATGGCGGCCATGCCGCCCTCGGTCAGCGCGGTGATGATCGCCATGACCAGCGAGGGGAGGACCTGTATGCTCGCCAGCATCGCGACCGCGCCCGCCAGCAACACCCCGGCCACGAACACCCACATCGGCAACGTGCCGCCGGCCTTATCGGTCTGCCCGCTCACGACGCCTGCCCGCCGCTGTCCACGAACTGCGTCTGGTAGAGGTTGCGGTACAGATCGCAGCGGCCGAGAAGCTCGTCATGCGTGCCGACGTCGATGATCCGCCCGGCGCGCAAGACGGCGATGGCGGCGGCGGACAGCACCGTCGCGAAGCGGTGGGCGATCAGCAGCGTGGTCCGGCCCTTGGAGAACTCAGCCATCGCCTGGTGGATTCGGCTTTCGCTGTCGGCGTCGACCTGGCTCATCGCCTCGTCGAATATCAGTATCGTCGGGTCGCGCAGGATCGCGCGTGCGATGCAGATGCGCTGCTTCTGCCCGCCGGACAGCGTCGCGCCGTACTCGCCGACCATGGTGTCGTAGCCGTCGGGCAGGTGGCGGACGAACTCGTCGACGAACGCCCGCCGGGCGGCCTCGACGACTTCCTGCTCCGTCGCCCGCCGCTTGCCGTAGGCGATGTTCTCGCCGATGGTGGCGTTGAACAGGACCGTCTCCTGCGTGACCAGGCCGATCTGCCGGCGCAGCGACTTCAGCGAGACGGTCGTGATGTCGGTATCGTCGATTAGGATCGTCCCGGCGCCCGGCCTCAGCAGGAGCGGCACCATGCTCACCAGCGTGGTCTTGCCGCTGCCGTTGGGGCCGACGATGGCCAGCGTCTGACCGGCGGCGATGCGGAGACTGGCGTCCTTGACGGCGTCCTCAGCCGCCGAGGGGTAGCGGAAGCTCACGTCGCGAAACTCGATGCTCGCCCCGTGGCGGGCCAGGGCAGGCAGGTTGGGCGTGTACGCCTCGCGCGGCGTGTCGCGAAGCTCGAATATCCGCTTGGCCGCCGCCTCGCTCTGCTGAAAACGCATCGACACCTTCGCCAGCTTGCGGACCGGGTCGAACATCGCGAACAACGCTATCATCCACGTCAGGAACCTATCGCGGTCCATCTTGTAGAAGAACTCGTCCCACGACAGCCCGACGAACACCAGGTATCCCGCCACGGCGCCGGCGATCATGGCCGTCACGATGCCGAGCGACTCGACGGTCGGGCCGGTGGCCGCGTCCAGACGGGCCATGCGCCGCTGCTGCTTGAGCAACTGTCGATTGACGCGGAAAAACCGCAGCCGCTCGGCGGCCTCCATCGTGTAGGCCTTCACCATGCGGATGCCGATGAGCGTCTCGCCCAGCACCGCAAGCATGCTCGACCAGCTCTCCAGCGATCGGCGGCTGGCGCGGTGCATCTTCTTGCCGAACTTGCGGATCAGCCAGAACGCCGGCGGCCCGCCCACCAGCGCCAGCAACGTCAGCGGCAGCGACATCGACATCGCCAGCATGACCGAGCCGATTGCCTTGCCCGGCTCGACCAGCGTCTTGCCGAGCAGTGTGTTCTGCCCGCGGGCGAGTGCGTTGGTGTCCTGGATGAATCGGCTGGTGGCGTCGCTGACGCCCTTCTCCGAGAAGAACGTCGCCGGCAGCCGCAGCACCGTGTCGTAGTTGTCGCACCGCAGGTCCATGATGCCCTGCCACACGGCCGTGCCGATGAGGTACTCCTGCATGAAGGTGAAAGCCGCGCGGAGGACCGTGAGCACCAGCACGGCGAGAAGCAACCCGACGAACAGCGGCAATCGCCCGGCCTGGTTCGCCGGCTCGGGGATGGCCCGGAACAGGTCGCGCATCGCGCGGTAGCCGCGCGACGGCGCCGGCAGTGTTGCCGCCAGCGGCTGCAATACGCCGCTGGCCTGGTCGAACACCCACAGGTCGACTGTTTCGCCCTCGGGGGCGAAGGCGATCTCCCTGCCCAGCTTCTGGCGCTTCAGCGTGCGGGAGTCGCCGCCGGTCGAGATGCCGATGATCCAGTCCTTGGCCTTGATGCCGGCCCGGGCGGCGGGACCGTCATCATCAACGCTGACGACCTGTATCGCCTGCTGCGGCTCCTGGCCGGGGACGGTCACCGGGGCGTAGACGGAGGTGACGTCAAGGCGCTTCTCCGCGACGATTTTGTAGCCCCAGCCGTGCAGGCCCTCGTCGGAGATCAGAATCTTCGCGCCGGGCAGCATCAGTCCCAGCCCGCCGCCCCACAGCGCGGCGATGAAGACCACGCAGACCGCCGCGACGGCGATCCGCCCGCGGTAGGGCCAAAGGTACTTGAGGGAGCGGCGGAAGTTCTTCATGGTCAGTCCAGCCGTCGGGATACAAGCGAATCCTTATATGCGCCGACGCCGCCTGTGTCAACGATCAAGGGGGCGGGGTGTCCAGAGTAGGGCATGCAACTGGTTGCACGCGGAATGCCGGAGCGTCAAGGACCCGCGTGCAGCGAAGCTTCACGCCCTACAGCCGCACTTCACAATCGCAGCGGCTGGGCCGAGCAGATCGTCACGGCTACGTTGTCCCACACGAGCCTCGCGTTGACGTTTCGCCACAGCAGGCGCTCGCACTCACCGAGCTGCTCGATCGCCTTGGCCAGCTCGACAGCGTTGAACCGCTTGGCAAGCGCGCGGACCTCTCCGGCCTGGTCGGCGTTGACCAACGGGCGCTCGGCGCCCGATGCGACCGTTACGGCGTCGCGGAAGAACCCGGCCAGCATCGCCAGTATCGCCGCCGCCGCCCGCCTGCCGGCAAGCTGCCGCGACAGGTCGGCGCCATCCTGCTGCTTGACCTCGGCGACGAGCAGGCCGGCGAGCTTGTCAGCCGCCTTGGCCAGGTAGTCGGCCAGCTCCGCGCCGTCGCCGCCCGCCGGGGCCGCCGTGCGGGCAAGAAGGTCGCGCTTGACGGCGTACATCCCCTGCTCGGCTAGGCGGAGCGCCGCCCCGAGCGCGCCGTCGGTGTAGGCCGCCCAGTACGCAGCCTCGGCGGCAGCCACGCCGGCGGCGGCCAGCCGGTCGCGCACAAAGTCGATCGGCAGCGGGTGGAAGTTGACCATCCAGCACCGGCTCAGCGTCGTCGGCAGCAGCTCAGCCGCCCGCCGGCAGATCAGGATGATGGTCACGCCGGGCGGCGGCTCTTCCAGCGTCTTCAGCAGCGAGTTCTGGGCGGCGACGCTCATCAGCTCGGCCTCCAGCACGACGAATACCTTGCCCGCCCCGGCCGGCGACCGCCACGCCGGCGTGATCAGGAAGTCGCGCACCACGTCGATGCCCAGCTCCTGCATGACTCGGCCGCGGACGTCGGCGTCCTGGTGGTAGCGGGCAAGCTCCTTGTAGACCAGGCGGAAGTCGCCCGACGTGCCGGCGCCGACGGTGCGGCAGCTCGTGCATCGCCCGCAGGCGGACCGCAGCGGGAAGTCAGCCGGCAGGTCGGCCAGCCGGCCTGCATTGGGCGAGGATTGCACATTCTCGCACAGCAGCGTCTTGGCCATCGCCACCGCCGTCGTCCGCCGGCCCACGCCCTCCGGGCCCACGAACAGCAGCGCCTGCGGCACGCGCGCGGCCGCAAGCGCCTGCTGGATGCGAACCAGCGCGGTCTCCTGACCAACGATGTCCAGTAGCTCAGGCATCTTCTGAGAACAACGGGAGGGGGAACTTGACATGCCGGACGAAGTCGGCATGTTCCCGCAGCGCGCTCTTGATGTACTTGTGTCCCATGGGCACTAACACGACCTGAGTTCCCTCCCGTCTCGCAAACTTCATCGCTGGCACGAAGTCAGCGTCCCCGGTCACCAGCACTATGCGGTCCGCTATGCGCTTTGAGGCAAGCCAAGCCACGTCCAGCCCGATGTTCATGTCCACTAGTTTCTGGCGGAACTTCGGCTTCAGGTCTATAGGCTCAATTGCGCGGGGAGACTCAGGATGGGCCAGAAGGTCATCTTGCGACTGCTGTCTGAGAGCCCAACCGTCGAAACTGATCTGCCCCCGGCGAAAGGCCACCATGTCCATGAGGGCCAGTTCCTGCTGAAGACGGCGACATCGCTGCGCCGTCCTGGTGCCGCTGAAATGGATGGGGCGTGTTGGCGACAGGGGATTGGCGTGGGTCTCCTCATAGGGAGGGCAGTCGTAGTAGTAGATCCTGAATATCTCCTCATCTTCAGCGGCGCAGGCCAAGGCAAAATCGTAGACATCGTCGGCTGTGGCTTGGCGGTGTCCGAGTAGCATGTAGAGCCTGTGCAGCACGAACGCCCCATCCAGCAGAATCGCGATGGTCTTCATCCCGCATACCCCTCAAAGAGATGGCCCCGCTCCACCTTCGATAGACGAGTGCGAAACGGGGCCTGTTGTTCTCGCCGGCCTACCGGCGTTCGGATGTAAGTGTGATCCAGAAGCGACCTACATACCTCTACGTATACAGCATAGGTATTATCGCCCATTCCTGTCAAGTTCTTCTGCCCGTTTGGTCAACCTTTTTTGGCGTGCAGCCCAGGGGCCCAACTCCTGAGCAGTTGCAGGACCCGCTGGTGGACCTGCTCGATGTCGCCCGTGGCGTCGACGACGATGAATCGCCCCGCCTCAGCCGCGGCCTGCGCGAGGAAGCCCTCCCGAACCTTGCGGTGGAAGGCCAGGTCCTTGGCCTCCATGCGGTCCAGGCCGCCCGGCCCGGAGCGGCGGACCCTCTCTAGGCCGACCTCCGCCGGGAGGTCCAGGATGATCGTCAGGTCCGGCCAGACGCTACCCACGGCGATCCGCCCGGCGGCCAGCACGCTGGCGGCGTCCACGCCGCCTGCGCCCTGGTAGGCCACGGTCGAGGAGATGTACCGGTCGCCCAGCACGCACTCCCCGTCGGCGAGCGCCGGGCGGATGACCTGCTCGGCCAGTTGCGCCCGGCTGGCCATGTACAACATCAGCTCGCAGCGGACGGTCATTTCGTAGTGGTCGCGGTCGAGCAGGATGTCGCGGACCTTCTCGCCGATGGCCGTGCCGCCGGGATCGCGCACCTCGCGGACGGTCAGCCCCTCGCCGCGCAGCACGTCGGCCAGCATCGCCGCGTGCGTGCTCTTGCCGGCGCCGTCGCAGCCGTCGATGACGATGAACCGCCCGGCCAACTTGTCCGCCCATCCGCTCACGGTAGCCGGTAGTATCCTCCGCACCAGGCCGTTCTGCAAGCGACGTTGCCCGTCGCGGCGGCGCGGAAGTGTGCAATCGCCGCGGCGGGTCTGTAGAATGGCCGGCGCCATGTGCGCGGCCAAACTGCCATTCTCCGATCCGCCCAAGCCCGCAGCGTCGATGGGCCGCCGCAGCGACGCCGGCCGCGACGTCACCGACGAGGTACTCGCCTCCCCGCGCAGCCAGGCCGGCCCGATGACCGTCACCGCGCTGGTGATGCGGATCAAAGCCGCACTGGCAGAGGCGTTCCCCCAGCCGGCGACCGTCGTCGGCGAGATCAGCAACTTCAAGCTCCACTCATCCGGGCATATGTACTTCCGCCTGAAGGACGCCAACTCGGCCATCGACGTGGCCATGTGGCGGCAGTACGCCAGCCGCCTGAAGTTCACGCCGGCCGACGGGCTAGAGGTGATCGTCACAGGCCGCGTCGACGTCTACGACGTCCGCGGGCAGCTCCAGCTATACGCCGAGACTCTTGTTCCGAAGGGCGCCGGGGCGCTTGAGCTGGCCTTCCGCCAACTGCGAGACAAGCTCGCCGCCGAGGGGCTGTTCGACCCGGCCGCCAAGAAGCCCGTCCCCCGCTTCCCGCGAGCGGTCGGCGTGATCACAAGCCCGACCGGGGCGGCCG
>CAYUYH010000120.1:0-8516 GCA_964449175.1 uncultured Planctomycetaceae bacterium | reverse complement strand
GGCTACGCCGGCCCCTGCGTTGTGACGGTGTGCCTGTTTGAGTTTACTCCGGGCGAGATCGTGGGCGAGGACGCCCCCGTGATGGTGGCAGCCTTCCCGGTGCGATACGCCGGAAACCTCGGGATACTCCAGTCACTCGCGCAGGAGGTCGTGGTGCATGGTGGCTAGGGCCAAGGACAGTCAACCCGGGCGGGCTGACCCCCTCCGGCCGACGCGCTGCAGCAGTCGCCTCTCGCACAGGCGCAGGCGAGGTGGCTGTCCGCGCTGCTGGCGGCCGTCCTGCTGGCGGCGCTGGCGGGCCTTGCGTCTCGCCCGACGTTGGCCTGGCCATGGGTATTCAGGGAAATCGTCATCCTCGACCCCGTCGCAGTCGCCCACATTGCCGTGGCGGTGGTGTTCTGCCTGGCGATCATCTGGAGGCGTCGCAGCCGCTGGAACTACGTGGTCCTGGCCGGGCTGCTGCTTTCGATGTATCTCAGTACGCACGCCGCCTCTCTCGGCGACCGCGAGGCCTGGCTGAACGAGGCGGCTGACAAGCGAGTCGTCGCGTCGGAGCTGCTATCCAACGTGCTATACCACGTTCTGTTCAGGCTCAACGCCGACCCGCGCTACGTCGGGCCGATAGTGGGCTTCGTCGTGGCGCTGCTGTACTTCATGCTGTGCGACTACTTGTTCGCCGGCGAAGGCAGCGAGGGCCCGCGGCCGGTGGCCATCGCCTGCCTGCTGTACCTCGGCTCGGGGCTACAACTGCTGTTCTTCTACGACTACGTGGAGAACACGCAGACGTCGCTGCCGTTTCTGCTGCTGGCGCTGCTGATGTGCGCCAGATACATCCGAGGTCGCGACGACCGATTCGGCCTGAGCATTGTGTCCGCGTCTCTGCTGCTGACGCTGGCGGGGCTGTTCCACGGCCAGCATGCGTTCCTGCTGCCGGCGATCTTCGCGGCGATCATCACCAAGCGGCTGCCCGCGCGGCGGGGCAAGCTGCTGGCGGCGGAGGCTGCGGCGTCGCTGGCGGCGATGGCATGCCTGGCCGGGGCGGTCTGCGGGGTGTTGTGGGCGGCCGGGTTCGAGTTTGCCGCCGGCAACGCCACCGGCGGCGGCGACGCAACGCTGTTCGTGCCGCTTTCCGTGCTGGACTCCAAGTTCACCGCCTTCGCGATGTTCTCGCTGGCCCACTGGCGGCAGGTGGCCAACATCCTGACGACGCTGTTCCCGGCGCACTGGCTCTGCGCGGCGGCAGCCGTCTGGGCGGTCATCCGGGGCCGCAAGGTCGAGCGGCCGATGCTGCTGTCCGTCCTGACGGTATTCGCACTCGGCTACGTGGCGTTCATCTCGCTTTGGGGGTTTGATCTGGGCTTCCCGCTGGACTACGACCTGATGATCAGCATGGGCATTCCGCTGCAATTGTGCCTGACGGCCTGGGCTGTCCAGTGGTGCGCCAAGAGCCGGGTGTTGACGGCCGCGATTGTCGGCATTAACCTGCTATACGCTTGGACTACGATCTCCTTGTTGCTGCTGTGACCCCTGCCACGTAGTAGGCCCGCCCTCCTGCCGGACGGCCCAAAAAACCGCAATCGGCTGCAATATGGAACTGACTGGTCAGTTCTACCGTATATATTGAGCCTGAAGGCATCACCAGCATGGCTAAACGGAATCGGCGTCATGAGATAATGCAGGCGGCGGAGGCGATGTTCACCAGCCGACGCTTCCACGAGATCACCGTCGACGACATCGCCGGGCGGGCCGGCGTCGGCAAGGGCACCATCTATCGCTACTTCAAGGACAAGGACGACCTGTTCCTCCAGACGGCTATGAGCGGCTTCGACGAGCTGTGCGAGCTGCTGGCCAAGACCACCAACAGCGCGCCGTTCCCCGAGCAGTTGCTGCGGGTCTGCAAGCGCATCACGGAGTTCTTCCGCAAGCGTCGCCCGCTGTTCCGCATGATGCAGAGCGAGGAGGTTCGCATGCACTGGTGCAAGGGCGAGCTCCGCCGGCGCTGGACGAAGCACCGCGCATCTCTCGCCACGGCCGTGAGCGAGCTGCTCCGCCGGGGCGTGGCCGACGGGGTTGTCCGCGACGACATCGCCCCGGAGATGCTGGCCGGCGTGCTGCTGAGCATGTTGCGGGCGCACGCCAGGGAGCTGAGCGAGTCGCTGGGCGAGTCCCGCAGCCCGCGGACCATCGTGGACCTGTTCCTCCGCGGCGCGGGGGCCGGGCCTGCGGAAGCCCTCACCGTCAACCACGCGGCGGCCACAGCCAATGGCGACGGCCAGGGAGGTCAGCAATGAGCTACCGCGCATGGACCATCGCGGCATTGGCTGTCGCAGTCGCCCTGGGCGGATGCACGCCCGGGTGGTATCGGCGAGACGCCGACAGCTCCGCCTACGACGTTATCTCCAAGGCCCAGGTGGCGACATTCGGCCGCAACGAGCCGTTCAGCGTCGACAGCCCCGGCGAGGCGCTGCGGACCCGCCTGCTGCTGGACCAGAACCTGCCCCACTCCTCGCCGGTATCGCTGGGAACGCCGTATCTCGAGCAGGTCGGCCATTGGCCGGAGAAGAACTACCCGCCGCCGGGCGAAGATCAGTTCGTCGGCCCGCCGTGGCACGGCGACAAGCCGCTGGTGATCGGCCTGACCGAGGCCCTTCAGATCGCCGCGCGGAACAGCAGGGACTATCAGAGTCGCAAGGAAGACGTCTTCCGGGCCGCCCTGGCGCTGGACCTGGAGTCCAACCAGTTCCGCAGCTTGCTGTACGGCGACGCCCGCTCGACCTACACCGAGGACCTCTCCGGCGACGACCCCGTCCGCGGCGTGGTCAATTCCGGCAGCCTGTCGTGGGACAAGAAGCTCAAGACGGGCGCGGCGCTGTCGGCGGAGTTCGCGATCGACCTGGTCAAGCTGCTGACGGCCGACCGGTCCTCGTCGATGGGGCTGTACGCCGACGCCACGATCACCGTTCCCCTGCTGCGAGGGGCAGGCCGGTACGTGGTCACCGAGCCGCTCACACAGGCGGAGCGCGACCTTGCATACTCGCTGTACACGTTCGCCAGGTACAAGCGCACACTGGCCGTGCGCGTGGCCAGCGAATACCTCTCCGTGCTCCAGCAGCTCGACCAGGTAGCCAACACCGAGGACAGCTACAGGCGCCTGATCGCAGCCACGCGCCGCGTCAGCGCCATGGCCGACGAGGGCCGCCTGCCGCCGATCCAACTGGACCAGGCGCGTCAGGACGAGCTGCGTGCCCGCGACCGGTGGGTCTCGGCGCTTCAGTCGTATGCCCGCCGGCTTGATACGTTCAAGATCACGCTCGGCCTGCCCGCCGACGCCAAGATCGACCTGGACCGCAACGAGCTGGTTCGGCTGGCCAAGATCAGCGGGTTGGAGCAGGCCAGCGCCGCCGCGACCCAGCCGTCACAGCCGACGACCCAGCCGTCACAGCCGACGACCCAGCCGTCGCAGCCGACGACCCGGCCCGCCGACGGCGAGGAGGTCAAGCTCGTCGAGCCCACGCGAGAAGGAGGCGGGCCCCTGGAGATGGCAAGCGACAAGGCGATCATGATCGCACTTACTAACAGGCTGGACCTGCGGCTGGCCATCGGCCAGGTCTTCGACGCCCAGCGCGGAGTCGTGGTGGCCGCCGACGCCCTGAAGGCGGGGCTGACGCTGACGGGAACCGCCCGGGCCGGCGCCAGCCGAGGGCTGGGCTCCGCCGGTTCGCCCGACGCGAGGATCGACCCAGAGCACGGCGTCTACACCGCCTCGCTGCTGCTCGACCTGCCGCTGGAACGCACCGCCGAGCGAAACGCCTATCGCAACAGCTACATCTCGCTCGAGCGGGCCGTCAGAAACGCACAAGACCTCGAAGACCAGGTCAAGCTCCAGGTCCGCGACGCCCTCCGCAACCTCCTCAGCGCGCGGGAGGGCTACGCCATCCAGGCCCAGGCCGTCGTGGTCGCCAAGCGACGCGTCGACAGCACCGACCTGTTCCTGGAGCTGGGGCGGGCCGAGGTGCGCGACGTGCTGGAGGCGCAGGAGGCGCTCGTTTCGGCGCAGAACGCCCTGACCGCGGCCGCGGTGAGCTACCGCGTAGCCGAGCTGGAGCTCCAACGCGACATGGGGGTGTTGGAAGTAGATGAGAAAGGGAACTGGCGTGAATACCAACCGGATACGATCAACAACTAGCGCGGCCCTTCGGCTCCTCGCCCGCCGCAGGCCGGTCCGGATCGCCGTCGCCATCGCGGCGATCGCCGTGGTGGCGGTCATTGCGTATGCGATGCTGAACGGCTCGAGCGGAGACAACAACGGCATCGCCCTGGCCGAGGTCCGCCGAGGCCCGCTGACCATCAGCGTCATCGAGTCGGGCACGGTGACGAACCAGGAGCAGGTCGTCCTGAAGAACGAAGTCGAGGGCATGACGACCATCCTCAGCCTGATCCCCGAGGGCACGCACGTGGAGAAGGGCGCACTGCTGGTCGAGCTGGACGCCAGCCAACTGGTCGACGCGCGGACACAGCAGCAGATCGTCCTCCAGAACGCCGAGGCCTCCTTCATCCAGGCCAGGGAAAACCTGGAGGTCATGAAGAGCCAAACGGAAAGCGACATCGCCAAGGCGGAACTCCAGCGCAAGTTCGCCCAACAGGACCTGGACAAGTACGTCAACGGCGACTACCCCCGCGAGCGCCAGCAGGTGAAGGCCGATATCACCATAGCCCAAGAGGAGCTCCGCCGGGCGGAGGACAACCTCGCCGGGTCGGAGCGGCTGGCCGCATCCGGATACATCACCCGCACCGAGCTGGAGGCCGACAGGCTGGCCAAGAATCGCGCCGCGATCAACCTCGAGCTGGCTGACGGCGAGTTGACCCTGTTGGAGACGTACACCCACCAGCGCAATCTCGACCAGCGCCAGAGCGACCTGGAGCAGGCGACCGAGGCCCTGAAGCGGACGAAACTGAAGGCCGCCGCCGACCTGATCCAGGCCGAGGCGGAACTGAAGGCCAGGCAGTCGGAGTACCAGCGCCAGACGGACAAGCTCGACAAGCTCAACCAGCAGATCGCCAAGTGCCGGATCGTCGCCCCGGTGAGCGGCATGGTCGTCTATGCCACTACCGGCAAGGGCAACTGGCGCGGCAACACCGAGCCGCTACAGGAGGGCAGCCAGGTGCGCGAGCGCGAGGAGTTGATCGACCTGCCGACGACGTCGGAGATGACCGCGGAGGTGAAGGTCCACGAGGCCAGCCTCAGGAAGGTCAGCCAGGGCATGCCCGTCCGGCTGACAGTGGACGCGATGCCGGGCAAGGTGTTCTGGGGCCGGGTCACCAAGATCGGCCTGCTGCCGGACGCGCAGAGCCGATGGATGAACCCGGACCTGAAGGTCTACAACACGGATATTCAAATCGACGGCGACGCCAGCGATCTGCGCCCGGGCATGACTTGCCGGGCTGAGATCATCGTCGAACAGTACGAGGACGCGCTGTTCGTCCCGCTCCAGGCGATCGCGCGCGTCGGCGGCAAGACGGTCGCCTACGTGTGGACCGGCGGCGGCAGCGAGCGGCGGGAAGTGCAGGTCGGACTAGACAACAACAGGATGGTTCGCATCGTCAGCGGACTGGCGGAAGGCGAGCAGGTGCTCCTGGCGCCGCCGCTGGCGCCCTCGGCCACCGAGGACGGCCAGGGCCCTGAGGTTCCGGACGGTCTGCGGGCGGCATCCATGCCGGCGGTAGCCGCCGTCCAGCCGGGCGCCGGGCCGACCAGCCAGCCCGCCGGGCAGATGCCGTTCGACCCGACCAAGCTACGTGACATGACGCCCGAACAGCGCCGGCAGTTCCTCGCGAACCTCACGCCCGAGCAGCGAGACCAGATGGCCCAACTGCGCAAGGCGATGGAGCAGCAAATGGGCGGACAGGCACCGGCCGGAGACGGGCAAGGCAGGCGTCGCGGGGCCCGTCAGGACGACGGCGCCGGACAGACCCGCGGAACCCGCCAGGACACAGGCGCCCAGTAGAGATGATCAACAGGCCCGCAGACAGTCCGCCCCAGGCTGCCAACGATGCGATGGTGGTTCTGCGGGACGTTCGCAAGACCTATCAGATGGGCACGACGCAGGTGCACGCACTGGACGGCGTGAGCCTGTCGGTGCCGCGGGGCGGCTTCTGGGCGATCATGGGGCCAAGCGGGTCCGGCAAGAGCACGATGCTGAACCTTCTCGGCTGCCTGGACCGCCCCACCAGTGGGCAGTACGTACTCAACGGCCAGGATGTGAGCCAACTGGCCGACGACGACCTTAGCGAGATCCGCCTGCAAGAGATCGGCTTCATCTTCCAGAGCTTCAACCTCATCCCGCAGTTGACCGTGCAGGAGAACATCGAGCTGCCGCTGTACTACCAGGGTTGGGATGCAGCCAGCAGCGCCGCCAAGGCGGAGGAGCTGGCCGAGCTGGTAGGCTTGGCCGACCGTCTGCACCACCGCCCGATGGAGCTCAGCGGCGGGCAGCAGCAGCGCGTGGCAGTCGGGCGGTCGCTGGCGAACGACCCGGCCGTACTGCTGGCCGACGAGCCCACCGGCAACCTCGACTCGGCCACCGGCGAGCAGATCATGGAAATGTTCGCCGAGCTGAATCGCGCCGGCAAGACGATCGTGCTGGTCACCCACGAGGGCAACATCGCCGCCTTCGCCCGCCGCCGCGTGCACATGCGCGACGGGTTGGTGGACCGAATCGAGGGCCAGGACTGATGCACCGCTCCCGGATAGTCCGCAACATCCGCCTGGGCATCAAGAACCTGATGCTCCACAAGCTCAGGAGCCTGCTGACCATGCTTGGCGTGGTGTTCGGCTGCGGCAGCGTGATCGCCATGCTCGCCGTCGGCGAGGGCGCCAGCAAGGAGGCGCTGGAGCAGATCCGCAAGCTCGGCAGCAATAACATCATCATCACGTCGGTCAAGCCGGTCCAGGAAGAGCAGACTCAGACCCGCCGGTCCTTCATGAGCATCTACGGGCTGGAATATGCCGACGAGCAGCGCATCCGCGCCACCATGCCGACGGTCGCCCGCACCGTGCCGGTCAAGCAGGTGCGCATGGACGGGCAGTTGGGCGAGCGGTCGCTGGAGCTTCGCGTGATGGGCACGACGGCCGACTGGTTCAAGCTCGTCAACCGCAAGGTGCTCGCCGGACGCGTCCTGTCGCAAGGCGATCTCGACGGCATCTCGCCCGTCTGCGTGCTGACGGAGTACGCGGCCAGGCGCCTGCTGGCCGCCGAGCACACCATCGGGCAGCCGATTCGCATCGGCAGCGACTACTTCAAGGTGATCGGAATTGTCCACAGCGAGCGGTCGGCCGGCAGCATCCAGACGCCCGACCAGGAGGTCGACGTCTACATTCCCATAAACGTCGCCCGCGAGCGCTATGGCGACGTGGTCACGCAACGGGCCGAGGGCTCGTTCAGCCGGGAGCTGGTCGAGCTGCACATGATCCTGGTCGAGGTCGCCGACAGAAGCCAGGTCGAGTCCACCGCCGAGGCGATCCGCGCGATGTTCGCCAGATTCCACAAGAAGATGGACTACCGCGTCTCCGTGCCGCTGACGCTGCTGGAGCACGCCAAGGCCACCAAGCGGACGTTCAACATCGTCCTGGGCTCCATCGCGGGCATCAGCCTGCTTGTCGGCGGCATCGGCATCATGAACATCATGCTCGCGTCGGTCACGGAGCGCACGCGGGAAATCGGCATCCGCCGGGCCGTCGGCGCCAAGCGAAAGCAGATCATCATCCAGTTCCTGATCGAGACGGTGGTGCTGTCTTCGCTCGGCGGGATCGTCGGCATTATCATCGGCGTGACTATTCCCTGGGCCATCGAGCAGTTCGCCGGTATGCCGACGCTGGTGCCGGCGTACGCCGTGATCCTGTCGCTTTGCATCAGCGTGGGCGTGGGGATAGTCTTCGGGCTGTACCCGGCCGTGCGGGCGGCCAAGCTGGACCCGATCGTCGCCCTTCGGCACGAGTAGCGAGCATCCGGGGCAACATGACCCGCCGCTTCCACATCGAGGACCTCGACGGCGAGACCGTCCGGCTGACCGGCCAGGAGGCGCACCACGCCGCCAGTGTTCTGCGCCTGCCGGCCGGGACCGAGGTCGAGCTGTTCGACGGTCGCGGCGGCCGGGCGATCGGCAGGATCGCCGCCACTGGCCGCGGCGAGGTGACGGTGACTGTTACCAGGCGGCTCCCGCCGGCCGTGCGCGGCGGCAGCGAGGTGCACCTGGGTTTCGCCCTGCCCAAGGGCAAGCGGCTGGACTGGCTGCTGGAGAAGGGCACCGAGCTGGCCGCTGCGTCGCTCCAGCCGGTCGTCTTCGAGCGCAGCCTGGCCGGCAGGGAACAGCTCGGCGAGGGCAAGGCCCGCAGGTGGCTTGGCCATTGCATCGCCGCGGCCAAGCAGTCGGGGTTGGACCTCCTGCCGGAGCTTCGGCCGCCGGTGGCGCTGGGGGAGTTCCTGGTGTCGGCCGCCGGCTCGCTCGCGCTGCTGGGA
>CAYUYH010000119.1:0-8540 GCA_964449175.1 uncultured Planctomycetaceae bacterium | reverse complement strand
GCTTATAAGTTGGCCGTTGTACCACCTGTTCAGCCCGTTGACGACGTGGATGGCCACGACCACGCCCATGCCGATCCAGAAGAGCTTCGCGCGGAAGACCGTTGCGATGGCCGAGCCGGGCGGGCGGACCATGAGCGTGGTGGCGAACTCGGCGATTGGGTATCGCAGCCGCTCGTTGACGGACCACTGGCGGTGCACGACCAGCGCCAGGCAGATGGCCGCCACCGCCGCCAGTGCGATCATGGGCATCCAGAACGCCAGCGGCCCCCGCCAGGCATGCCACGGCAGGCGGCTGACGGGGACGGTGTGCTGCGCGTCGGCCGCCCCGGTTACCAGCCAGTCCAGCGCCGGGCCGGAGGCGGTGGTCTCCGGGTGGAGAATCAAGTCCTGAGGCACGTAGCTGAGCAGCTTGTTCTGCCGCCAGCCGGGCTTGAGCTTATGGTAGTGGGCGGGCATCGCCAGCGACGGCAGGACGTGCTCCAGCATGCCGCGACAGGGAACGCTGCACGAGACCAGCAGCAGCATCGTGACGGTAGCCATCTCCGCCGGGCGAAATCCCAGCGCCGGGACAAGGCGACATAGCAGCGGATTGACCGCCGCCGCCCAGACCACCAGCGTGCCGATCACCACGATGGGCAACTGGTGCCCGGCGATTAGGCTGTTGAACAGGAGTATCTGGTCGTTTATGTAGCCAAGCGTCGCTATGGCGACGGCGCCGACGACGCCTATCAGGATCGCACGAATGGTCATGGCGGCATTGGCCTCTGACAGGGCTGATCGGCGGCGATTATCGCAGGAACGCATCCGCGCGCCAAACCCAATGGCGGGGATGGCCGATTGCACGCGGCGCGGCAGGAGCATAGAATCCATCGGCCGGTCGGGAGCACAGGACGCTCCCGCGCGCAAACCCAGCCGCCGCCGCCGCCGGCAGCGCCAACCATAGGGCCCGCCGTAGCGTACCAGTGACATGTTCATACCGATCCGCACCGACTACCAGATGACCGGCAAGCCGTGGGTGAACTACGCGCTGGTGGCGGCGAACGTACTGATATTCGCGGCCGGCTATCGTGGCGACAGCCAGGCGGGGCTCGCCCGGATCGACCACTGGTTACTGCACCCCGACAGCCCGTACGTGTGGCAGTTCCTCAGCTCGGCGTTCCTGCACGGCGGTTGGGGGCACGTCCTGGGGAACATGGTGTTCCTGTGGGTGTTCGGCAACGCCGTCAACGACCGCCTTGGACATGCCGGCTACCTGGCGTTCTACCTGGGCGGCGGGGTGCTGGCCGGCATCGCCTACATCCTGCTCGGCGGGCACGCCCCGGTGCTGGGCGCGTCGGGCGCGATATCCGCGGTCACCGGCGCGTACCTGGTGCTGCTGCCCAGGGCGCGGGTGACGCTGCTGATGTGGTTCGTCCTCATCACGACCTTCGAGGTCTCGAGCCTGTACTTCCTGATGTTCCAGCTTGTGTTCAACCTGTACATGTCCCTGAGGCCGGCGTTCGGCGGTGTGGCCAGCGGCGGGGTGGCCTATGCCGCTCACTGCGGCGGGTACGCCTTCGGCATAGTCGTGACCGCGTGCCTGTTGGCCGTCAGGCTGCTGCCGAGAGACCCGCTGGACCTGCTGAACCTGATCCGCGCCGGGCACAGGCGCGCGAAGTACCGCAGGATGGTCCGCGCCGGCTACGACCCGTTCAACTACGTATCCCCGGCCATCCGCGACCAGCGGAAGAAGTGGGTGGACGCCAAGGCCGTCGCCGAGGCCCCCGACAGCCCGGCAGCCCGAGAACTCCAACTGCGACGCGCCGTCGCGGACGCCTGGTCCGCTCACGACCTGCCCACCACAGCCGCGAAGTACCTCGAGCTTATCCAGATCGCCGACGACGCCGTCCTGCCCCAGCCCCAGCAACTGGACGTCGGCAACCAGTTGATGGCCCAAGAGCAGTACCCAGCCGCCGCGGACGCCTACGAGCGGCTGCTAAAGCACTACCCCAACTGCGAACACCTCGGCGATATCTACCTGATGCTCGGATTGCTGTATGGCCGATATTTACACCAGCGCAGCCGGGCAGAACAGCTCCTCACCAAGGCGGTGGAGATGCTGCACGACGAACGGAAGCTGGAGCTGGCCCGAAGCGATCTTCAGGCCTTGCGCCACCACCGCTAGGGCGACCTGGCTAGCCCGCCGCGGCAAGGACGTCGAACGTGCTAGACATCCCTACCCCTCCACAACCGCAGGTCTCCGCCGCCATCACGCTGGTGGCGGCGGGGGGGCTGATCGTGGCCGGCGCGGCGCTGCTGGTGTGGGGGCGGCTGCTGTCCAGACCGTTCCTGGCGCTGTCGGGCACGTTGGCCGGGGCGATGCTTGCCGAGTCGCTCGGCAGGCAGTTTGGCCTCAGGCCGGCGGCGGCTGGGGTGTTGGCCATAGTGGGGTTCGCGGTCATCGGCGCACTGGCCGCCAGACTCGTCTGGGCTATCGCCGGAGGCGCGATAGTCGCGGCGATTGCAATGGCGGTGCTGCTGTCACACAGTCTTCAGGTCCTGCCCTCTGCAAGCCAGCCCGCGTTCGGCTCGGCCGACACCCTCACACACTGGACCGAGGCGTGTTGGCGATACGCCCAGGAAGGCCTGACCGGCGTCTGGGCGGACAGGTCCGTGCTGATCCTCTGGACGAGCTGCCTGGCCGGCGGCGTGCCCATGGTGGCGCTGCTGCTGTTGCCGCGGCTGGCAAGGATCATCATGACGGCGCTGACCGGGGCCGTGGCTGTCGTCGCCGGCATGCTGCTGGCCGTCGGCAGGCTCAGCGCGTCGGTCTGGCCCAGCACATGGGGCGGCTACACCACATACGGCGTGATCGCCCTCGTGCTGCTGGCGTGCTCGGCAGTGTTCCAGTATCACAGCGACTTGACAGCCAAACGCGCCGAGATGGAAGCACGGAAGAAAAAGGCTCAGGCCGCCAAGGCCGCCGACAAGAACGGCCACGGCCAGAAGTTCACCTCAAACAGCACCAGAAAAGGATAGCGTCGAGCATGTCCATGACCGCTGAGACCCAACAAGTCGAACAGGGGGCCGCAGGCTGCCAGGGCTTCGTGGACTGTGTGCTCTCCGGGCACGTCCCGACCCGCCAGGAGTACGTCCAGTATCTGGAGGCGCTGGACCCGCTCCAGGCCGTGCTGGCCGTGGTGGTCGGGCTGGTGTACATGCTGGCCGGCTGGAAGATATTCAAGGTGCTGGTCATCGCCAACGCGGCGCTGCTCGGATTCGTGATCGGCCACGTCCTGGGCAACCTGGCCAAGCCGGAGGGCAACCTGACAATCATCACCGCCATCGCCGGCGCGCTGCTGTTTGGGATACTGGCCTGGCCGCTCATGAAATACGCTGTCGGCGTGATGGGGGGGCTGGTCGGCGCGTTCGCGGGGTTCTTCCTGTGGCGCTATCTGGCGGCCGCCGTCGGCAACGAGACGATTGGCCAACACGCCTGGGCGGGGGGACTGATCGGGTTGATGGCACTCGGCATGCTGGCGTTTGTCATCTTGCGGCTGACCGTGATCCTGTTTACCGCCTTCCAGGGTTCGGTGATGGGGCTGTCGGGCGTGCTGGCATTGATGCTGCGGCAAGAGTCGATCCGCGTGGACATCGAAGAGGCGATCATGAACAACATGCACATGATGCCGTTCCTGCTGGCCGTGCCGACGGTGATCGCCGCGGTGGTCCAGTACGTGACGCTCTCCAAGAAGAGCAAGAAGAAGTCCTCCGGCGGGGGGTAGGCCTCTTGTCGGCCAGACCAGCGGCGTTGCGAGGAGATTGGCGCCTGCTACGCCGTGGAGTGGCGCACGTGCAGCGCGGCGCCGAGAATGATGTGCCTCAGCCGCTCCAGACTGATCCCATCGAGGAACTCGTCGGTGAAGTCCAGATCGAAGCTGCACTCCATGCCGCGGAGCAGGCTGATCAATTCCGGGCGATCCATGCCCGCTATCCTGCCGGCCAGTTCTTCCACCTGACCTTTTTGCCGCACCTTGCCCGAACTATTGGCTGCCATCACAAACTGCCCTACAGTGTCACTTCCTCAGGTACTATCGGCGAGGCGGCGAACATACTTTTGCTTCTCTGTGGTCTGGTCGGCGAAACGGCGGGCGGCGGAGGCGCCTTGTCCGCCCCGCGGCCGGGGGCCGCTAACCAGTCCGCCTAGTCCGAGGATGACCGGCTGCGGCAAGCGGCGGAGACGCAAAGGCGTTGTGAGCAGCGCAGGGACCGGCGGGGAGATATTCCGCCAAGCCAGGTCTACCAGCCGCTGCCTTTGGCAAGGCCGTTGCTGGAAAACGGGTTGTGGAAAAAGTGTGTATAACCAGGCCCCTGTGACTATAAGCTACTCAAGAACCAGCATTTGCGAGAAGAATGTTCCCGTGTTTCACTGTGAGTACGATGATATGCAGTTTCGTCAGTGCATCTACGCGCGCAATGCCGTCGCCAGGGTGTGCGAATGCCGCTGAAAACAGGCGATTTCGATTACTATCTGGACGGAAGCCTGATCGCCCAGACGCCGGCCGATCGGCGCGACGAGGCCAGGCTGATGCTCCTGCGGCGCGATGCCGGCGCGGTCTCCCACCATGTCTTCAGCGAGCTGCCCTCGCTGTTGAGGCGCGGCGACCTGCTCGTCGTCAATGACACAGCCGTGCTGCCGGCCCGTTTCTTCTGCCGGCGCCGCAGCGGAGGCCGCATCGAGGGGCTGTTCTGTCGGGAACTGTCGCCCGGGTTCTGGGAGGTGCTGCTGCGCGGCGCGGCCCGCTGCCGCCAGGGCGAGCATCTGGCCATGGCGGGACGGACGGACGCAGCCGTGGAGATTGCCGAGCGTTTGGGAGAGGGGAGGTTTGTGCTGTCTGTTACGCCTGCGGTGGCTGCGGCGGATTTGCTGGATGCGGTGGGGCGCACGCCCTTGCCGCCGTACATCCGCAGGCAGGCCGACGACGAGCGCGAGCCGAGCGACCGCGACAGGTACCAGACGGTCTACGCCTCCAGGCCCGGGGCCGTCGCCGCCCCGACAGCCGGGCTGCACTTCACCGACTCGCTGCTGGAGCGGTTGGCCGAGGCAGGGGTTACGGTCGCACGCGTAACCCTTCACGTCGGGCCGGGCACGTTCGCTCCGGTAAAGTCCGACGATCCGGGCGCCCACCGCATGCACGCAGAATGGTACGAGTTATCGGCCGCTACGGCCGAGGCGCTGAACGCCGCTCGCCGCGAGCGGAGGCGAATCGTGGCTGTGGGCACCACGTCGGTCAGGGTGCTGGAGACGGCAGCGGCCACGGGCGGCGAATTCGCCCTGGCCAGCGGCTGGACGGACATCTTCATCCGCCCCCCGGCGGACTTCCAGGCCACTGAGGCACTGATAACCAACTTCCACCTGCCTCGCAGCACGCTTCTGATGCTCGTGGCGGCCTTCTGTAGCCCGGGCGATGAGAAGGGCGTGGAGCTGGTCCTGCGAGCCTATTGCGAGGCGGCTGAGCGGCGGTACCGCTTCTACTCCTACGGCGATGCGATGCTGATCGAATGACACCCGCCGCGCCGCCGTTCCGCGGCCGATAACGCAGCCGTCCGCCGGGGCCGAGCGGCCAGCCCCCCGATCCGCCATAACGCACCGAAACTCAATGCACATACGCGCATTGAGGGGGCCCGCGGCGGGCGATTATTCCGGTTGACAGTATTCAACGCTGCTGGTAGGATTACAGTTGGTGTTTTAGCCTCGCCTTCTTGCCACACAACGCCGAGGGAAACGACGTACGCAGCATGATGACCCCTACCGAAAGCTCGGTGTACAACCCGCTTTGAAACACCCCTACAGGAGTCCTGAGATGTCGTTGCTCGACAGCCGCAGTCCAGGGTTCACGCCGCCTCGCTTCGAGAGTCTGGAGGAGAGGCTCCTCCTGACGACGCTCATGATCCCGGAGTCGGGGCAGTGGCAGTACTTCATCTACCTCAACTCAGCCGGCAACGAGGTGCGCGTCGATCTGAGGGGTTCGCCGGGCGACAGCGTCGAGCTGATGGCTACGGACTACACCGGCCAAGTCGTCGACCTGCCCGGATTGATGAACCCGACCGGTCCGACTGTTTCAGACAACCAGGTCGTTACGTGGCCCGGCGGGACCGTCGACGACATCGTGAACGAAGACAGGGACGACTGGGCGAGCCGAGATGCCGAGGCCGGGACCAGCGGGCCTGCTGCCGAGATATGGGCGATCTACATCGCGCAGTGCTCGGCCGATACCGTGCTGAGCCTGTCGGAGGGGGCGGGAGCCAATTGGGACAGTCCCAACTGGCCCGGTGACATCGTCATATGGGGTGGGAATCCGCCGCTGCTTGACACGGTTGAGGAGACGGAGGTTCCGGCCCCGGCGGGCTCCGGCGGCGTGCTGGTCGGTGCGGGTTTCGTGTCCTTTGGCGAGGACGAGAACACGCCGACCTTCGGCGTGGTGACCTCGGATGAACCCGTCACCGTGCCGGCGATGGGTGTGTTCCCGGGCGGTGCGATCAGCCCCGGCATTACCGTGGCCAAGGCGAGCTACGAGGCGAACATCACCGACGACGAGGGGGTGGGCAACGACGTCACGGCGATCGTCGTGAACAGCGACGGCACGACCTATACCGCCGACTCCGGCATCTTCGCGGCCGATCAGTTCACCGACGATTCGTCAACGGGCACGGGGCTGATCGTCGACTCGCTGGCGATCGGCTCGGACGGGACCTTCTACAGCGTGGACAACGCCCTGGCGACGGTCTACGAGAGGGGCGAGCCGATCATCCTCTCCTACGCCGGGCAGGCCGACCGGGTCGATGCCTTCGCCGTCAACTCCCAGGGCCACTTCTACACGCTCAACAACAGCTACACGACGTCCAGCTTCTACTTCGGCGAAGGGCGTGGCACCAGCCTGTGGAAGACCCTCAGCGCCACCGGCAGGCCCGAGCTGGTCGGATACATCACCGACGCCGACGAGCCCAGCTTCACCTACACGATGTCGGCGATGGCCTTTGGCCCGGACGGCGAGCTGTACGGAATCGGCACGGTTGCCGACCTGAACCCGGTCGCGCCGCCCACGACCCCCGACCCGGACGGCCCGTACGTGGTGCGGATCAACGAGGCGACCGCGCTGGCCGAACGACTCAGTCTAGCTAGCTACGCCAATGATATCAGGGGGATGGCCTTCGCGGCCGACGGCACGCTCTACGTGCTGGACGACATGGGCGCGCTGTGCAGCGTGGAACTCAACCCGCTCGGCGGCCAGTGCACCGCGGTGGCCACGCTCGACAGACACGACATAGGCGCTATCCACTTTCACAACGGCCAACTGTACGGCGTGTCGAGCGACACACTGTACCTGATCAGCACGGCCAGCGGGCAGTGCACCAAACTCGGACCGATCGGCGTGAGTAGCACGGCCGGCCTTTACAGCGTGCCGGGTGACTCGACCGGGCTGTGGTCGTTCACGCGGAGTATCGGGGGGACCAGCAGGCCGATGCGGCTGGCACTGGACGCACGCTCGAAGCTGCTCGTGGGCGACAATACCGGCGCCATCGGCAACACGCTGCCGCTGGTAGACGCAGTCAACGCCGACGTCGTCTACGCCGACATACACGCCCTGGATTTCGACGGCGACGATCTGTACGCCGTCGGCAACGCCGTGGACCTTAACCCCACCAACGGCAACGATGCGCCGGACGGCCTTCAGTTGCTTCGGATCAACACCGGCGACGGCAAGGTCACCGTGCTGACGCGAATCTTTGGCGTCTCCGATCTGTCGGCAATCGCGTTCGACTCCTCCGGCAACCTGTTCGGCGTTGACCGCGCCAACAGCAGGTTCTACTCCATCAACCGCACCACCGGCTCAACGTCGATGCGGGGCAATACAATCAGCGACGTGGCCGGGTTGCAGTTCGTCAACATCGGCGGCAACGATGTCCTGTTCGCCCTGACGCGCGGGGGGAACTTGTATGCGATCAACACCGTCAACGGCAGCGGCACGCCGCTGGGCGCGACCAACTTCTCCGACGTGTCCGGCCTGGCGCTTGACCCGGGCAACACCGATTACCTCTGGACCAATTCCGGCGGCACCACCTACGCCGTAGCGGACATCCCGCTGTTCGCCCAGTTGGCCAAGGCCGACCATGGCACTGTGCTGAGTCACATGTCGCTGAAGGACGCCGCCGAGTCGGCGTACACCTTCTACAACGTCGACGACCTGGACTACAACAGCGCCGGCGAGATGTACGGCATCGCCTGGGCCCGCAGCCTGGACCCGGTCAATGTGCCGGACCTCAGCCCGGCGGGGCCATGGCTGGTGGCTGTCAACCCGAATAGCGGCGTCGTCACCCGCATCGCGCCCATCGACTCGGCCAATCCACGGGTCATGGCCTTCTACGACGGCACGGATCACTACCCCAAGGACACGATCCTCAGCACGGATGTATTCGCCGAGCGTGTCGGCATGTTGGTCTCCGGCGTGGGCGAAGACCTGATCAACCTGGGCGTCAATCCCGCGGGACAGATGTTCTGG
>CAYUYH010000118.1:0-8679 GCA_964449175.1 uncultured Planctomycetaceae bacterium | reverse complement strand
ATCAGATGTTGGGACTTGACATGCCCGGCTTCATAGAAGGGCGTGCAACTTGCCGAAGGCCCGGCGTAGGCGGGTTGCACGCGAGACGGCTGACTACTTCTTCTTGCGCCTTATCCGGGCGAAGCGCCGAGGTCCGACTCTCAGGACAGCGCCGTCCTTCTTCGAGACGTCCGCGTCGAAGTCTGTGATCTTGACACCGTCAATCTTCACTCCGCCTTGCGTGATGTGGCGCCTTGCTTCACTTGTGGACTTCGCGAAACCCGCGAGCATGATCGCCTGCACGGCATTTGTACCAGGCGTGGTCGATATCTCGAGCATCTCGCTCGGCGTCTGCTTCTGCGCGAAGACGCGGTCGAACTCCGCGGCGGCGGCCTCGGCGGCGGCTGCGTCGTGATACTGCTCGACGATCATCTTGCCGAGCGTCGCCTTGGCCGCGCGGGGGTGGGTCTGCCGCTCGTCCAGCAGCACGTCGATCCGCTCGGCCGGCAGGTCCGTCAGCAGCGTGAAGTAGTTCCGCATCAGCGAGTCCGGTATCGACATGACCTTGCCGAACATCTCGCCCGCCGGCTCGGTCACGCCGATGTAGTTGCCCTTGGACTTGCTCATCTTCTCCGTGCCGTCTAAGCCCACGAGGATGGGCATGACGAGTACGACCTGCGGCGGCTGGCCGGCGCTGGCCTGCATCTGCCGGCCGACGAGATTGTTGAACGTCTGGTCCGTGCCCCCCAGCTCCACGTCCGCAGAGATGCACACGCTGTCGTAGCCCTGCATCAGCGGGTAGAGGAACTCGTGCACGCCGATCGGCACGCCGTCGCGGTATCGCAGCTCGAACGTGTCGCGCTCCATCATCCGCGCGACGGTCATCTGGGCGGCCAGCTTCAGCACCTCCGCGAACGTCAGCTTCTCCAGCCACTCGCTGTTGCGGCGGATCTCGAGCTTTTCAGCCGACGTGTCCAGCACCTTGCCGGCCTGGGCGACGTACGTGGCCGCGTTCGTCTCGATCTGCTCGGCCGTCAGCATCGGGCGCGTCTTGTTCGCGCCGCTGGGGTCGCCGACGCGGGCCGTGTAGTCGCCGATGATCAGCACGGCCTTGTGGCCGAGGTCCTGGAACTGGCGAATCTTGCGGAGCACGACGGTGTGGCCGAGGTGGATGTCCGGGGCCGTCGGATCCAGCCCCAGCTTGATGCGGAGCTGCCTGCCGCCGGCGGCCGCCTCGGCCAGACGCTGGGCCAGCTCCTGCTCGGTGTACAGCCCCTCGCTGCCGCGCGACAGCAGCAACACCTGCTCGGCCAACTGCTTGTCAGTCAGCTTGCCCATAAGGCCGGTGAGTCTATCCGCACCGCTGGGCGAAAGCAACACCGCCAACGGCACCGTCCAGCGCCGGGTTCCCTGCATACGCGACGCGCCGCATGGTGTATCATATGGACCGAAGGCCTGCCGGATTGGCGAGGGACTGTGGCCGAGTACACACTCAGTCTGGAAGGCGTCCTGCCGCCGCGCGTGGTCGTGGCCGGAGTGGACGGCGGCACGCTGTACACGCTCAAGTGGGGTCCGCGACATCGGCAGCCCGAGTGCGTCGTCGCCAACCCATCGGGCAAGTGGGCCTTCGAGATCACCAAGGGGCGCCCACCGCTGGCTCAGAGGTATACTATCGCCCGGTCCGGCATGGTCTTCGGGCGGGCGGGCTCGAATTGGCGCCGCTCGCGCGGCTTTGTCCACGTGGCCCCGTTGCCGCGGGTGGACTGTGCCTACGGCTGGGGGTTCAAGACGTCGATGTCAATTGAGGCGGACAGCGGCCGGGTCGGCCGATTCGAGCTTCTTGGCGGACTGCCTCTGCGGGCCAGGCTGACAATCGATCGCGAGGACTTCGACACGCCGGCGTTCGTCGTCGCCTGCGCGCTGATCTTCCGCGAATGGACCAGCCGCGGGTAGGGGCAGGAGACGAGCCAGCCCTTCCGCGTGCAACCCGCCTGCGGCGGGCCTGCGGCAAGTTGCACGCCCTACGGGTCATGCCGCGCGTCAGACGTCGAAGATCTTGCCGGGGTTGAGGACGTTGTTGGGGTCGAGGCCGCGCTTGATTGCCCGCATGACGTCCAGGTGGGCGGGGGAGCAGACCAGCGGCATGTAGGCCTTCCTCTTGTGGCCGATGCCGTGCTCGCCGGAGATCGTCCCGCCGAGTGAGGCGGTGAGCTTGTACAGGTCGGTCAGGATGTCCGGCAGCGTCTCGTGCCACCGCTCGACGGTCCACGCGGGGTTCATCACGGGCGTGGCGTGCAGGTTGCCGTCGCCGGCGTGCCCGTAGCAGGGGAAAGCGACGTCGTACTTGCGGGACAGCTCGCCCAGGCCGGCGACCATGGCCGGGATGTTCGCGATGGGCACGACGATGTCCTCCAGGCTCTGGTGCGGGCTGACGACCTTGAACGCCTCGGCGATGTTGCGGCGGACCTTCCAGATCCGCTCGGACGTGGTGTAGTTGTCGGCTACGTACACCTCGATCGCGCCGGCGGCGAGGCACTGCTCGCCGATGGCCTCGTAGTCGCGCTCGACCTGGCGGGCGTCGCTGCCGTCGACGGTGATCAGCAGCATCGCGCCGGCGTCCTGGTAGGGGATCGACTCGTTGAGGTACTCGCAGGCTGCCCTGAAGGATGTCTGGTCCATGAACTCCACGGCCGTGGGGATCACGCCGCCGCCGGTCATGATCTGCGGCACGGCGGCGATGGCGGCCTCTGCCGTCTTGAACAGCACGAGCAGGTCGACGCTGGCCTTCGGCAGCGGCATGAGCTTCAGCGTGATCTTGGTGAAGATGCCCAGCGTGCCCTCGGACCCGACCATGAGCTGAACGAGGTTGTAGCCGGTGACGTCTTTGACTAACTTGCCGCCCATCTCGACGATCTCGCCGGTGGGGGTGACCACCTCCAGGCCGGTGACGTATCGCCCGGTGACGCCGTACTTGACGGCCTTGCCGCCGCCGGCGTTCTCCGCGACATTGCCGCCGATGTAGCAGGTCTCCAGGCTCATCGGATAGCCCGCGTAGAATAGGCCCAGGTCGCGGACGCGGTCGTTGATCTCGTTGGTGACCAGGCCCGGCTCGACGACGATCATCATGTTCTCGCCGTCGATGTCGAGGATGCGATTCATCCGGTCGCACAGCAGGACGATGCCGCCGCGGACCGGCACGGCCCCGCCGGACAGCCCGCTGCCCGCGCCGCGCGGCGTGACGGGGATGAGCTCGCGGTTGGCGAGCTTCATGATCGCCGCGATCTCGTCGGCCGAGTTCGGCCTAACGAGGCACTCCGGCATGTGGGCGTATTCGCTCTCAGCCACCTCGTCGTGGCTGTAGGCCTCGAGCTTCTCGGCGTCGCCGAACACGACGTACTTGTCGCCGACGATCTTGCGCAACTCCGCGACGATCGCTTCTGTCACGGGCCTATACTCACTCGCCTTGGCTGATCCAGCGGGCATCCTGTATTCCTCAGCACAGCAGAAATCCGAATATCGAAGCACGAAATACGAAACAAACCGACAAACTCAAATGCTCAAAACGACAAACAGGCTACGGCCAGCGTCTGATCACTGACTCTTCTTGAGGATGGCTCCGAATATACTCATCACTTCGGTAGCCTCCTGGATCAGTGCATCGCGCTGGGATTCAGCCGCGGCGGACTTCAGGTGCAGCAGGCGCAACCAGTAGCGGATTTCCTTGGCTTCCTTGCGGCATATCTTGATCCGCAGCCTAAAGTCCTTCTTGCTGAGCGCCTCGTTGGCCTCGATGTAGTTGGCGCCGACTGATCCCGAAGACCTTATCAGCTGCTTGGCATCCTCAGTGTTGCAGACGGTGCGAGGCAGTGATCGGACATACTGTCGCACATCCTTGGCAAACCGTAGCGTCCGATCCTCCAAATCATACGGCCTCGCCGTACCACCTCGGCTCGCCTTCATTCCACTCTGTCCTGGCGTCACTCCAGCCACGCGCACGCTTGTTTCCGTATTGTTGTTTCTCTGTTTGTTTAGGATTTCGGGCTTCGGATTTCGAGTTTAGTCCTTCTTGGCCTTCTTCAGTTTCTCGACCAGCACGGGCACGACGTCAAACAGGTCGCCGATGATGCCGACGTCGGCCACCTTGAATATCTGCGCGTCGGGGTCGGTGTTGACGGCCACGATCGTCTCGGAGGTCTGCATGCCAGCCAGGTGCTGGATGCTGCCCGACACGCCCAGCGCCACGTACAGCTTCGGCGTGACGGTCTTGCCGGACAGGCCCACCTGGTGCGGATAGCTCAGCCAGCCGCGGTCCACCACGTCGCGACTGGCGCCCAGCGAGGCGTCCAGGGCCGAAACCAGCGGGGCGACGACCTTGATGTTCTCGCCCTTCTTGATGCCTCTTCCGACGGAGACGACCACGTCGGCGTCCTGGAGGCTGTGGGTGTCCTCGTTGGGAACGAAGCCGACCCGCTTGACGCGACTGCCCAGCAGCTCGGCCGGTGCCTCCAGGCGGATGACCTCGCCGGTGCGCCCGGACTCCCTTGGCGCGGGCTTGGTCGATCGCGGGCGGACGGTCGCCATCTGCGGGCGATGGCGGGGCGTCTTGATGGTGGCCAGGATGTTGCCGCCGATGGCGGGGCGGGTCTGGAGCAGGTTGCCCGTCTCCGGCTCGATGTCGAGGACGGTGCAGTCGGCGGTCAGCCCGGCGTTGGCCTTGACCGCCGCGTATGGCATCAGCGTCCGGCCGGTGCTGGTCGCGCCGGCGATCATGATCTCCGGGCGGTGCTCGGTGATCAGCTTCAACAGGCACGCGGCGTATGGCTCGACCAGGAAGTGCTCCAGTTGCGGCGCCTCCATGGCGATCACGCGGTCGGCGCCGCGGTCGATCAGTTCGGCCAGGTCGGCCTCGGCGATATCGTGGCCGAAGACGACGGCCGTCAGGTCTGCCCCTCGCTTGTCGGCCAGCTCTCTGCCGCGGGTCAGCAGCTCGTGGCTGATCCGCTGAATCCGCCCGCCGGCCTGCTCCGCCAAGATCCAAACGCCCTTGTGTTCCACGGGTCTCTCCATCGTGATGCCTTCGATGTCCACCAGGCAGGCAGTGAAAGTGCCTGCAATGTGTCAAGCATCGCCAAAAGCACGAAACGGCAAATCCGAAGCACGAAACAAACTGCAAATCTCAAATGTCCGAAACGCCACGCGGCGTATCTCATTCACGCCGGATGCGTTATTCCTTGGAGCATTGTCGTTTCTGGTTTGTTTCGGATTTCGTGCTTAGGATTTCGATATTCATACGTGTCGGTACGCGGAGTCTCACAGCACTAGATGAGTTCTCTGCTCGCCAGAAACGCCACCAGCTCCTCTGCCGCCGCGGCGATGGCCTGATCGTCGCCGGCGGGCAGCTTGCGGCACTGGCGGGCGACCTTCGGCTTGAAGATCCTCACCACGCGCGTCGGTGAGCCCTCCAGGCCCAGTTGGGCGGCGTCCAGGTCCATGTCCGCCGGCGCCCAGACGGGCAGCTCGGCGGCGCGGGCCTTCTGCTTGCCCCGCAGGGTCGGCAGGCGCGGGTCGGCGATCTCCTTTACGACGGTCATCACGGCCGGCAGGGAGACCTCGAGCACCTCGTGGCCGTCCTCGACGAGCCGATGGACGCGGCACGTGCCGCCTTCGACCGACTCGACCTTGCCGACGTAGCTGGCCACCGGCAGGTCCAGGAACGAGGCGACGCCCGGGCCGACCTGGCCGGTGTCGCCGTCGGTCGCGCGCTCGCCGCAGATCACCAGGTCGTAGTCGCCCAGCTTGCGGATCGCCCCAGCCAGGGCGTAGCTCGTCGCCCACGTGTCGCTGCCGGCGAAGGCCTTGTCGCTTACCAGCACGCCGCGGTCGCAGCCCATGGCGATGGCCTCGCGGATGGCGGTCTCTGCCTTCGGCGGGCCCATCGAGATGACCACCACCTCGCCGCCGTGCTGCTCGCGCAGGCGGATGGCGATCTCGATCGCGTAGAGGTCCAGCGGGTTGATGATCGCCTCGACGCCCTCGCGGATCATCGTGCCGGTCGACTCGTCCATCTTCACGGCGTTCGTCTCCGGCACCTGCTTGATCGGCGCTATGATGCGCATCGCGATACTCCTGCCGCTCGTCGGCGGCTGCGGTGAAACGCCGTCTTTTAGCCGACCAGCCCCGCGGAATCAAGACAACCTGGCCATTGCGGATTGCGGAATGCGAATTGCGGATTGAGCCGTAGGCCGTGCAACGCTCCGTCACCATAGCTTTGGAGCGTCCAGCCTTCGCAGCCGCTTCGGCGGGCCTACGGCGAGTTGCACGCCCTACGGTCCGGTCACCGGTACTTGGCCGATTCGACGAACGCGCGGCAGGCGGCGTCCTGGACTTCGCCCGGCAGGCCGATGGCCTCGTGGGCGGAATAATAGCCCGCGATGAAGCCGCCGCCCCGGCAGCCGAGCTTGGCGACCAGCTCGCGGGCCTCGGCCGCGATCAACTGGGCGTCGTGAGTCTGGAGCGTGGTCTGGATGTCCACGGGGCACCAGAAAGCCACGCGCCCGGCGAAGGCGGCCAGCGTGTCGATGCCGTGCAGCCTCGGCTGATCGAACTGGAGGCAGTCGACGCCGCATTCTACAAGATCGCCGATGATCGCGGTGATCTTGCCGCACGAGTGCATGATGACGGCCAGGCCGCGATCGTGGGCGGCGGCGGTAAGCGTGCGGAACTCCGGCGCGAAGACCTCCCGCCACAGGGCCGGGTCTATCATCAGCCGATCCTGCGTGCCCCAGTCCTCGGGGAACATGATGGCGTCGGCGCCGGCGTCGGCGAGGCGGTCGATGGCCTTCAGCAGCTCGGCGCGGACCATCGCGTTCAGTCGGTCGACGTTCGCCCGCTCCAGCAGCAGGTCGCAGAGGTAGTTCTCCAGCTTGCGGACGTAGCGAGCGACGTTGAACACGAAGCCGGGTAAGAAGGCGATGCGGTACTTCTCGCCCGCGGCGGCGAATTGCTCGGCGGCCGCGGCGTAGTCCTCGGCTCGGCCGAGGTCGGGCGGACGGTAGTCGTCCAGTTGCGACCAGTCGGCGATGGCGGGGGCGAGGACCTCGCCCTTGTCGTGGCCGGTGAGCGTCGCCCAGACGCTGCCCCACTCGTCGCGCCATCGGCGGGCCTCGTTGCCGACCGTGGGCAGCTCGATGCGGGGGCTCGCCCGGCCGGCCTTGACCACGTCGTTGGGGTAGGGCGGCGGCAGGGCCAGGCCGATGCGCGGGGGGCTCTCGAACGCGAGCACTGCCCGGATTATCTCGCGGGGGGTCATCGCGGCGATTGCGGGCGCGTCTAGAAGAAGCCCAGGGTCGTGTCGGGCGTCTGGACGTGGACGATCCGCCAGCCCGCGGGCTTCTTGGCCCAGTCGACCTTCCAGAGGATTGAGACAGGCCCGGCTGAGGCGATCGTGACGATCGTGGTGACCTCCATCGTCGCGGCGTGGTCGTCCATCTCGACGTTCATCTTGGTCAGCCTGACCTTCTCGATGCCGTAGGTTCCCTGCGCCCTCGCGGCCGCGGCGAGCGCGCCATCTCTGTCGTGTCCGAAGCCGTTGTACTCTTCGGCGAGGTATCGCCTGGCCGCGTCCAGCTTGCCGGCCTGGACGTCGAGCGCGATCTCCTCGGCCGCTGAGATGATCCGCTCACGGTCGGTGACGACCCGCCAGGAGACCACGAACACAAGCACCGCCAGGAGGGGCGGGATGATGAGCATCTCGGCGAGCTTCCTGGTCCGCCGCTCGTGCCATATCACGGCCAGCACAAGCTCGACGAAGGCCAATGCCACGTACACGTACAGGGGGTTCTCGAAGAACAGTCGCGCCAAGCGTTCCATGTTCGACATTCTAATTCCGCCGCCCGGCTGTGTCCAATCGTCAAATCCCGGCGTCGGCCCGCCGCAGCGGGGCTAAAGCCATCGGCCACGCCGGGGCGATAAACGTAGCAGGTGCGAGACCACTATGCCGCCGAAGAAAGCCGCGAAGCAGCCGTTGATGCGAATATCCCAGGCCGCCGAGGCCGCGGGCGTGAGCAAGCAGACGGTGGAATACTACTGCATGCTCGGGCTGATCCGCCCGATCCGCCGGGCCGGCAAGCGAGGCCGGTACTTCGACGCCAAGCTGGTCAAGCGCATCGCGCTGATACACCGTCTCAACGCCTCCGGCTACACGCTGCGTGCGATTCGTGAGACGTATCTGCGGAGACGATAGGCTGTAGGCTACAGGCTGCAGGTCGCCGCAGGCGACTCGCCGTGGCGAGCTGGAGGTTGCCGCGGGCGAGTGGATCGGTCAATTGGTCGATCGGTCAATTCGTCAACTGTTATCCCGCGGCAGTGCTGCGGGCTCCATGCCTCGTGCCTATTGCCCAATGCCTAGTGCCTAATGCCTACTGCCTGGGCTTCCATTGCCAACCGGTATTCCGGTCCTCCGGTATTCCGGTCTTCCGTTGCCCGCGGTAGTATGGACCGCCGATGGCCAAGCTGGTGAAAATCTCGCTGGCGATGAAGTTCCGGCTGCTGTTCGGGGCGGCCGTGCTGGGCATCATCGCCGCGGCGCTGGTCGTGCCTTGGTACTTCCTGGAGCTTCTGGCCGAGCAGGCGATCCAGCAGCGCGGGGCGGAGATCACCCGCCTGGTGATAAACGAGCATCTCCTCGATCCGAAGGATCCG
>CAYUYH010000117.1:329-8734 GCA_964449175.1 uncultured Planctomycetaceae bacterium | reverse complement strand
GTGGGGCTCCTGCCCCACCGCGCCGTCGATCGGCACGGGTGGCGGGGCAGGAGCCCCGCCACCCCTCAATACGGTTGTGAAACCCGCTCTAGGCGGCGCCGACCTTCTGCGGCGGCGGGGTCGCCCGGCTGGCGACTGCTTTGTCTGCACCGCGGAGCGGCACCTTCGGCCCCGGCGGCTTCCGCGGCCGCTTGATCCGGCCCATCATCAGTCTCAGCGCCCAGCCCACCGTTCGAGGCAGCGTCCGCAGCAGCGCCCACATGCCGGTCGCCTGCATGCCCGGGTCTATCAGGTATCTGTTGCTGTTCGGGCGGACTATCGCCCACAGCAGCCGCAGCGGGTTGTAGAAATACGCCAGCGCCGCGGCGATCCGCAGCTGCATCCGCCAGGGCTTGGCCTCGGTGGACGCAACTACATAGTTGCCGTCAAGCATGTACGGCTCGACCGCCTTGCCGCCGGCACTGCCGATGGCCAGGCCGGAGGCGAACGTGCCTTCGTAGATCCTGGACCCGACCGCCGGCGTCATGGCCAGCACTTGCACGTCGACGGCCCCCGCCTTCCGCAGCAGCCGCACCTGGTTGATCAAGCCGTAATGCCCGTTGCGGCTGATGAGGGGCTGACCGTCGTGGTGCATCAGCATCGGTACGGGCATGATGCCGTTCTCGCGGAGAAGCCGAAACGCCTCGATCGTCTTGTCGGCGCTCTGGCCCTTCTTGACGAACGTGGCTGTGATGTCCTCCACGCCCAGCCACAGCATCAAGGCGCCGGCCTTGCGAACCGTGTGCAGATGCTCTCCCATCGCCAGCGTGTCGTGGATGGTGACCTCGGTGCCCCAGCGAGCCACGTGGCGTAGCCGCTCCCCTCCCACCTCAGCCCGGGTGAGCGTCTCGGCTATCTCCACTGCCCGCTGCCTGTCGGCGAAGAAGTTGTCGTCCGTCCCGAAGAAGTACCTCATCCCGAACTGCGCGTAGAGCTGTCCCATCTCGTCGGCGATGCGGGCGGGGCTCTTGCTGCGGAGCCGGCGCTGGTTATAGGCCGGGATCGGGCAATACGGGCACGAGAAGTTGCAGCCGGACGTCATCACCAGCGAGCTGACCCGGTTGTGCCTGCGGACGGCGCGGGGTGCGAGCGGCTGGGAGGCCAGCGTCGCCCGGCGCGAGGGCGGCTCGATCAACCGGTAGCCGATGGCCGGGTGCGGCAACTCGTCCAGGTCGCCGACCAGGCGTTGGGCGCCCGTGTCGACAAATTCCTCGACGGCCCCGCGAGCGTCGCTCCGCGCGTAGACCAGGCCCGGCACGTCGTCCAGCAGGCCTCGGCCGGCGGCGCGGGCGAAGGTCGATCGCAGCGGCTCGCCGTCGGCACGCTCGCTCAGCAGCACCTCCAGCAGGTTCAGCAGCACGTACTCCTCGCCGGTGACCGCCGCGTCGGCGCCCCACGGGTCGTCGTGGTCGCCGCCGAGGACGGTCCAAGGCTCGTAGATAACCAGCGGCCCGCCCGCGATGATCAGCGGGCGGTGCTCCGGCGGTATCCGGCACGCGTCGCGGATCATCGCCTCGCACGCGGCCGAGTGTATCTGCATGCTGGAGACCAGGAACAGCTCCGGCACGCGCCCGTCCAGCATCATTTGCGACGGACGGAACCGCCGGTTCCACTGCTGGAGCACGATGCGTGTCTTGGCGACCCCGGCGTCGGCCAGCGCCGACCCGATCGCCCGCACGCCGGCAGGGGCCACGTTCAGGCAGGCGTAATAGAACGGCAGCAGTCGCGTCCGCCGGTCGAACGCGCAGGCCACCACAGCCGCCAGGTCGCGGGTCGCCGCGTGCCGACGCAGGCGCCGGCGGATATCCATACATTCACCACTCGGCAACAACTGGTCGTCGCGTGGTCGTGAGGGCAATTCCATTACGAGTGCGGTTCCTTGTCTGCCAGTACCGAGCCGCCGGCGCGAGGGTTCACGGATTCCCGCTCCGCCGAACCGCATCAGTATAGGCCGCCGGCCGCCCCGCCGCTAGCCGCGGAGGCCGATTATGCCGTCCCAGTCCACCTGGTCAATGGCGAACTGGGTGTTCTCGCCGATGCGGTTGCGCTCGACGTCGTTGGCCGCCTCCTCCGGCACGACCGCCAGTACGGGTACCCGGCCGCGCTTGGCGATCTGCACCGGGTTGGTGTGGATGGCCAGGTCCGCGTCGCCGCGCGTGTAGGGCTGGCCGGGTTTGGCGAGCTGGGCGGCCGCCGCCGGCTCAAGCTGGTATCGGTTGATGACCACGCCGGCTACCGTCAGCCCGGCCGAGCGTGCGGCGTGCAGGGTCAGCAGCGTGTGGTTGATCGTTCCGAGCCCGGCCCGGGCGACGATGACCAGCGGCAGGAGCATCATCTTCGCCAGGTGGACCGCCCAGAAATCGTCGGTGATCGGGCACATCAGCCCGCCGACGCCCTCGACGATCACCGCCTCGGCCGCCCCCTTCAGCCGGCGGCACTGCTCGAAGATCGCATCCAGGTCCACGGGCTTGCCCGCCCGCTCGGCCGCCACGTTCGGCGCCAGCGCCGCCGCGTAGCGAACGGGCGCGATCTCCGCCAGCGTCCGGCGGCTCTCGGCGCACGCGGCCAGGAACTCCGCATCGCTGCTGATCAGCCCCTCGCGGTCGCGGCGGCAGCCGGTGGCCACGGGCTTGAACACCTCCACCCGCCTGCGGCGGGCCCGCAGGCAGCGGGCAATCGCCCCGGCCACCAGCGTCTTGCCGACGTCCGTGTCCGTGCCGGTGACGAACAGCCCGGCCAGCTTCGGCAGCCGCGGCCAGGCCGAGACATCCACGTCAAACGGTCGGGTAGTCGAACTCCTTGATCGACGCGACGACACCGTCAACGAGCCTCCCGAGGGTTTCGCTGTCCATGGCCGGGGCGGGCATCAGCACCACCACGTCGCCCAGCGGGCGGGTGATGATGCCGTGCCGGCGGGCGTGGCGGCATATCCTCGCGCCGACCAGCTCGGCCGGGTCGAACCGCCGCCGCTCGCCGCGATCGGCCACGATATCCATGCCCACCATCACGCCGCACTGGCGGATGTCGCCGACGTGCGGGTGGTCGGCCAGCGCCGCCAGGCGAGTCCGCATCAGCTCCGCCTTCGCCGGCAATGCTCCCAGCAGCCCCGAAGAGAAGATCAGGTCCACGCTCGCCGCCGCCGCCGCGCAACCCAACGCATTACCGGTGAACGTGTGGCCGTGGTAGAAGGTGTGCCCATCGCCCGCGGTCCCCAGGAACGCGTCGAATACCTTCTGCGTGGTCAGCGTCGCGGCGACGGGCAGGTAGCCGCCGCTCAGGCCCTTGCCCAGGCACATCAGGTCGGGGCAGACGCCCTCGTGCTCGCAGGCGAACAGCCTGCCCGTGCGGCAGAAGCCGGTGGCCACCTCGTCGGCGATCAGCAGCACGTCATGTCGGCGTGTCAGCTCGCGCACGCCGGCCAGGAAGCCCGCCGGGTGCGTGAGCATCCCGCCCGCCGCCTGGATCAGCGGCTCGAGGATCACGGCGCAGAACTCGCCCGGCGCGCCTGCCAGGATCGAGTCGATCTGCGCCAGCACGGCCTCGGCCGCGGCGTCGCCGGCCGGGTGATAGTACCGGTTGGGGCAGTCGGCAAACGTCGCCTCGAACAGCAGCGGGCGGAACAGCGAGTGGAACGCGGCGATGCCGCCCACGCTGACCGCGCCGAGCGTGTCGCCGTGGTAGCCCTCGCGCAGCGCTAGGAACCGCCGCCGGGACCGGCCTAGGTTATGGTAGTACTGGTAGGCCATCTTCAGCGCCACTTCGACAGCCGTCGCGCCGCTGTCGCTGTAGAAGACCTTCGTCAGCCCCCGCGGCGCGATCCGCACCAGCCGCTCCGCCAGCTCGATGCTCGGCGGCGATCCGTGCCCCAGCAGCGTGGAGTGGGCGATCCGGGCGAGCTGGTCGCGGATGGCTGCGTCGATCCGCCCCGCGCGATGCCCGTGAAGGTTGCACCACAGGCTGGAGAACCCGTCGATGTATCGCCGCCCGCGCGCGTCGATCAGCTCAAAACCCTCGCCGGCGACGATGACCCTGCCCTCGTCGTCCGCCTCGCCCAGCCAGGCGGACATCCGCGTGAACGGATGCCACACGCACGCCCCGTCCGCGCGGTAGAGCGCGGCGGCGAAGCCGTTGTCTATCTTCGGCGATGCGGTCATGGCTGGGGCATCTTAGCGGCTGGCGTCGCCGGCTTCCATGACGATCACCTCGCTGCCGACCCCCGCGGCGAGGACGTCGCACGCCCGCCCGCGGTTGACGGCCACCTCAAGCAGGCCCATCGAGTTGAAAAGCGCCAGCGCCTCGCCCGCCGCCACCTGGCCGTACGTCAGCGCGAACGGGACATCCCCCCGGCCGCCGCAGCCGACCTTCACGCCGCCTGGGTCGCGCCACCCGCGGGCGACCAGCTCGCCGGAGATGTTGGTGATGAGATTGCCGAAGTGATCGACGTAGATGACCTCGCCGACGATGCGGCGGTCGTGCTCGACCGGCGCGGGCAGCTCCATCGCCTTGTAGGTGCCGGCCGGCGGGCCCAGCTTGTCGACGGCCAGGCCGCTGAGGATTCTCCCGGCGATCGGCGCGAAGATGTCCCGCCCGTGGAAGGTCATCGAGGCCGCCGCCCGCGCCTGCCGGTCGGCGTCGCGCACGACGACCAGCGCCTCGACCCGCATGGCGGCGGCCACGAAGCTTATCACCCCGTTGTCCGGCGCCAGGAACAGTTGCCCGCCGAGCCGCCCGGCCAGGATTCGCCGCTCCGTGCCGACGCCGGGGTCCACGACCGCCACGTGCAGCGTCTCCGGCGGGAAGTACGGCGCCGACTGCGCCAGGACGATCGCCGCGGCCAGCACGTCGTGCGGCGGGATGTCGTGGCTGATGTCCACGATCCGCACGCCGGGGCAGGCCGACAGAATCACGCCCTTCATCGCCGCGACGTAAGGGTCCGCCGTGCCGAAGTCCGTCAGCAGTGTCGCCAGTTGTCGCCTCGCCATGTCGTCCTCGCGGCCTTTGTCCGCCGCCGAGCAGCGTCATATAATAGGCCCGTGATGCCCGCGAAAGAACACAATCCCTCTTCCCCGCTGGAGGCGATGGTCGAGCAGCAGCTCAGGTCGCGGGGGATACGCGACCAGGCGGTTCTGAAGGCCTTCCTCGCCACGCCGCGCGAGATGTTCCTCCCGCCGGAGCGCATCCACCAGGCATACGAGGACGGGCCCGTGCCGATCGGCTACGGCCAGACCATCAGCCAGCCCTACGTGATCGCTCTGATGCTCCAGGAGCTGGACGTCCAACCGACCGACAAGGTGCTGGACGTCGGCGCGGGCAGCGGCTACCAGACCGCCCTGCTGGCCGCGTTGGCCCGGCACGTCTACGCGCTGGAGCGGCTGGAGCAACTGACCGAGCGGGCGACGGACACGCTCGCCCGGCTGGGCATCTCCAACGTCACGCTGGCCACGCGGGACGGCAGCCTGGGCTGGCCGGCCGAGGCGCCGTTCGACCGCATCATCTGTGGTGCAGCCGCCAGGGAAGTCCCTCAACCGTGGATCGACCAGCTCGCCGACGGCGGGCGGATCGTCATGCCTATCGGGGGCGAGCATTACCAGACGCTCGTGGTCGTCCAGCGCCGCGGCGAGAAGCTCGCCCGCCGCGAGCTGTGCGACGTGCGATTCGTCAAGCTCATAGGCCGAGGCGACGGCGCCTGGCCTGAGGGGTGAGGGCCCTACGGCGCCATGCCTTGGCGTGGTCCTGCGCGTCCGGCAAAGCCCAACGGGCGAAGCCGGAAGTGAGCGCAGCGAGTCGAAGGGCGCAGCCTCGGCATGGTGAACGTTGTCAGGGATGGACACGTTGGCACGGCCCGAGGGCCACCATGGCCAGCCTTCGGCAGCCTGCCACGGGGCGGCCCATGGCCGTGCCAGGGGCCATGCCACCTGTCTGGCCACCTGTTCACTTCGCCGCCGGGGAAGTCGTCGGTTCGGTCAATTGCAGGCCCGCGGCGTAGATGGCGTGTTGGCCTATGGCGACCAGGCGGAGCGTGCCGGGGGTATCCATGTCGCCCTCCCAGGGCTGATCACCGGTGAGCTTCGCCAGCGCCCGGAAGGCGTAGACGGCGTTGGCGGCCTGGTGGGTTCGCTCGGCGGCGGGGCGCGTGATAGGCCGGGACACGAGCGGCAGCGTCTGCCCGACCGGGCGGAACCCCACGTACAGCACGTCGGCGCCCTCCGGCCGCTCTACCTGCCAATGCCAGCCGTCCTCCATCCGCCGCAGCCTACCGTGCAGCGGGCGGGGAAGTTTCAGCCGCGTGGCTGGGTCGCCCAGCATCGCGTATAGCAGCATGTGGTCGCGGCGGATTCGGCCCGTGTCGATCTGCGCGGCCAGCGTGCCCTCCACCTGGGCGAGCAGCGCCTCGACGAGGGGGTTCTGTGCCCGATAGGCGGCCTGCTGGGCTGCCAGCCAGAGCTCGCCGAGGCGGCGCGGCCCGCCGCCCCACGCCCGCGCGATCGCCTGTGCGGAGAAGTAGTTCGGCAGCGGGTGCGACTCGGTCGTCGCGGCGATCACGGCGACCGGCCCGGCCGGCGCCTTGACCAGCGCTTCGGCAAGGCAGTCATCGGCGCCGGTGAAGTCGCCGCAATAGCAGGCAATGATCGCCATCGGTCCGGCTGGGGCGCCCTCGGCCAGCGCGGGGGCGACCTCGGCGGCGTCGTAATCGACGGACCAGATGCCGAATTCCATCGAGTGGAAACGCCGCCGCAGGCCGTGGCCGATCAGCAGTGCGAACGCCCCGCCGCGGCGGAGCTGCCGCTCGAAGGCCGGCCCCTGCGACGGCGGCCAACGGCAAAACGGGCTGGAGGAGCTGGCGAAGATGATCCACGGCTGGACCCACCGCGGGGCGATCTGCTCGATCCCGCCGGTGAGCATCGACTCGGCCAGCACGTCGGCCGCCCTGCCCCACTGGGACGTGCCCGCCCAGACGGGGAAGGTCAGGTCGTCCAGCCTCGGCGGGCGGGCCTCGTAGGCGATCGTCTTGGCGATCATCTCGGCGGCCTGGTCGGCGGTGCGTGCGGGCAGCCGGCCCACGGGCACGTCCTGCGTCCGGTCGCCGTCCAGGTCGCCGTAGAGGGCGTCGGTCGGCATTTCCTCGCTCTGGACTGACCGCCAGCGGTAGAACGCCACCCGCTGCGTCGGCACGTACCAGGGCTGGTCGCGGCTGGCGTCGCCCTGCTCGTCGCCGACCAGCAGTATCATCGCCGGCTCGCGGCCGCAGGAGCGGATCGCCGCCTCGACCGGCGCGGTCGAGACGACCACGCGATAGCCGTCCTTGCGGCGATGGACGACCAGCGGGCCGACCGCCTCGGCAAACATCGGCCGAGTCACGATGAGATAGACATCCTCGGCCGGGGCGGACTGGCCGCAGCAAGGCCGGCAGGCGGCCAGGATGACGATCGCCACGTTGATCCATCGCACCAGACGCATGCGTCGATACCTCGATAGGCTATAATACCGCCGCTTCGCCGCGCGGACAGCGCCGAAGTATCGCTCAGGCAGCACGACCAGCCGAGGCCCGATGGACAGCCAAGCCCAACAGGAAGTCGTCGCGCAGCTCAGTAGGTCCGCCAAGTACGGGCGGGTCTGCGACGAGACGCTGGAGCGGATCGCCGCGTGGGCGCTGGACCGCTCGCCCCGCCCGGCCGACGCAGTCAAGCGGGCCAAACGCAAGCTCCACCAGGTCTGCGGGGCATTCTGCACCCGCCGGGACCTCGCCCGGGCCGCTAGGCTGGTCGCCGCGCTGACCGCCGGCGCCGATCCGGCTGAGCTAAGGGCCGCCTGCGCCAAGGCGATGGCCCTTCAGGAATCGACCCGCGAGCGGCTGGGCATCCTGGACGAGCTGTTTGCCCGCATCTTCGAGATCGCCGGCGGGCCGGGGTCGATCTGCGACATCGGCTGCGGCCTGAACCCGCTGGCCGTCCCGTGGATGGACCTGCCCGCGGGCGCCCGCTACCTCGCCCTGGATATTGATAGCGGCCTGGTGGGCGTGGTGGCCGAGTTCTTCCGGCTGACCCGCGTAGCCGGCGAGGCCCGCTGCCAGGATGTGCTGGTCCGGCCCGTCGACGAGCCGTGCGACGTGGCCTTCATGATGAAGCTGCTGACCAGCCTGGACCAGCAGCGGCCGGGCAGCGGGCTGGAGCTGCTGCGGTCGACGCCCTGCCGCCACGCGGTCGTATCGTTTCCCACGCGGACGCTGGGCGGGCGAGACGTCGGGATGGAGACATTCTACGCCGACCGCATGCGCGAGGCGCTGGCGTCGGCCGGCTGGGAGCACGAGTCCTTCGTGCTGGGGACGGAGCTGTTCTTCGTCATCCGCCGCGACGGGTGAGCGCGGA
>CAYUYH010000117.1:0-319 GCA_964449175.1 uncultured Planctomycetaceae bacterium | reverse complement strand
GTGCTACGGCGCGCCCTTCCCGACTTCGTCCAACTTCCCGGCGACGAGTTCGCGGATGAACGCAGCCAGACCGTCTGCGGCGACGTGTTTGGCCGCGGCGGTCAGCTCCGGCGGGGAGTCCGGCATGGCTGCGCCCAGGCCGACGCCGCGGATCAGGGCCAGGTCGTTGACGTCGTCGCCGACGGCGGCGATGCGGGCCGGCGGGGTGAGGTCCGCCTGGGCGACGTAGCGGACCGCGTTGAGCTTGCTGGCCTCGGCGGCGAAGGCCTCCACTATCGTCACGCCGTAGTTGGGTGCGAGGATGGAATGGATGTTGAGC
>CAYUYH010000116.1:0-8740 GCA_964449175.1 uncultured Planctomycetaceae bacterium | reverse complement strand
GGATGCTGCACAAGGCCGAGCTGACCGCCTCGCTGCTGGA
This sequence comes from uncultured Planctomycetaceae bacterium, assembly GCA_964449175.1. Lineage (GTDB taxonomy): Bacteria > Planctomycetota > Phycisphaerae > SM23-33 > SM23-33 > CAYUYH01. The sequence continues at coordinate 8,700 of CAYUYH010000116.1, read as the reverse complement.
GCGCGTGCCGCGCAGCACGCTGCTGGCGGTGCTCACCAACGCCCTGCCCCGTGGCGCCTCGCTGACCCAGCTGAGGCTCGTCCCCCGCCAGGTGGTCATGTGCGTCGATCCCAAGCCCAAGGGCGCCGAGGCAAGCTCGAAGTTCGAGAAGATGAAGCAGCAGAGGGCCGCGACGCAGGCCGTGACCATCGTCGGCATCGAGGTGGACGGCCTGGCGGGCACCGATGTGGAGGTGGCCAGGTTCATCGCCAACCTCATCCGCAACCCCCTGCTGACGGGCGTGGACCTGGCCTACAGCCAGGAGAAGGTCATCGGCGACTACTCGATTAGAGAGTTCCAGGTGACGCTGGAGTTGAAGCCCAACGTCGATGTCATGGAATTCATACAGATGGCGGAGGGCCGGCCTGAAGACGCCGACAAGGCGCCGGCCGACGGGACTAGGAGCGGAGTCGAATCATGAAACTGGGACTTCGAGAAATCGTCTTCATCATGCTGCTGATGGGCATACCGGTGGCGGCCTACCTGCTGGTGTTCCGCCCGCAGAACGCGCGTAACGCGGCCATGCTCGCGCAAATAGAGGCCCGCCAGGCGCGCCTCCTGGAGTTGAACAAGGCCACCGCCGCCGTCGGAAACCTCAAGCAAGAGATCGCCTCGCTCGAGAGCGCCATCGGCTTCTTCCAATCCAAGCTCCCCAACGAGAAGGAGATGGACAAGGTGCTGCGCGAGATCTGGCATTTAGCCGAGGCCAACCAACTGATCGCCAAGAGCATCCGTACTCTGCCGAACAACGAGCAGACCGACATCACCGGACCCGCCGGCCCGCACGAGCAGCCTATCGCCGTGAAGCTGGAGGGCGACTTCCGCGGATTCTACTCGTTCCTCCAGGCCCTGGAGAACCAGCCGAGAATCATGCGCGTCAGCAAGATGACTCTCAGCAAGCTGAACAATGCTCCAGAAGGGCAGATAAGGGCCAGCTTCGACATGTCCGTGTTCTTTGAGCGAGCAAGCAAGGGGTAATGATGTCACCCGAACAGATAGACCCAAGATACGGTAGCGGCACGCCGACCGGCTCGACCGCGCCGCACAGGCAGACGAAGTCGTTCAAGCAGGGCAACCTGATCCTGGTTGTCCTCTTCGCCGCCGGTTTGGCTTGCGTGTACCTGCTTTCTCTGCGCAGCGGGCCGGCCCAGGCCTCGGCCCAGCAGCAGGCCGACGAGACCATGGTTACCTCGGCCCTGGAGCAGTTTCAGGCGGAGATCGCCAAGCGTGGGCTGTCCACCGCCAAGGCAACGTCGCTGGTGGACACGTTCTACTACGAGACGCGCCAGCGGCAGGTGCCGCTGGAGCAGCTTGCGGGCAACCCGTTTGAGTTCCAGCCGCCCGCCGGAGAGCAGGCGGTCTCCCTCGGCGTCGCGCCGGGCAAGGGCGATGGGACAACGCACAAGATGGCCAGCCTCGGCGAGGCCCTGGCGGCCGTCAAGCAGCTCCGGCTCCAGTCGATTCTCGCCGGGTCGAACGGGGCAACCGCGATGATCTCCAACAACCTGCTTCGCGAGGGGCAGGTGATCTGCGGTTGGACCGTGGCGAAGATCAAGCCGCAGTCGGTCGTCATGACCTGGAAGGACAAGACGTACGAGCTGAGGATGCAGTGAGAAGCCGCCGGAGGACTTCGGCAGTAAACGGAGGAGGCAGCAGTAGGTGTCGCAGGTAGTGGAGAATCCGGCTCTCGCCTCGGAGGAGCCGTCGGAGGGTAAACCCGCCGGCGGCGACGTTGTTCAGTTCGCCGAACTCTGGAGGCCCAGCGAGGACGGCCCGGCATGGCACGGGCCCGAACAGGTCCTGCTCCAGCGAGGCAAGGTCACCCCGGCCGAACTGGTGAAGGCGGCCAAGAAGCAGCAGGGCAGCCCGCACCTGAGCCTGCTGCAGGTTCTCGTCCAATCCAACACGATCAGCGAGATCGCTTCGCTCCAGGCGGTGGCGGAGTACTTCAAGCTCCCCTTCGCGCGGATCACGACGGCGGACGTGGAAGAGGCTGTATACGAGCAGTTGCCACTGGACTACATCAAGGCCAAGTGCGTCCTGCCGCTGCGACGCTCCAATGACAGTATCCTGGTCGGCATAACCGACCCCGCCGACATCTTCCTGATCGACGACCTGCGCCGCAGGATCAAAGGCCGCGTGCAACTGGTCGTCGTTCCCGAGAGCGACATTCAGAAGGTGATCGAGGAGTGGTCAGCCGCCCCGGCACAGCAGGTCGACGACATCATCAAGGACATCGCCGAGGACGCCGTCGAGGTCGTCGATAGCAGGATCGAGGAAGTCGCCGACCTGGAGAAGATCGCCGGCGAAAGCCCGGTCATCCGTTACGCCAACTTCCTGATTTCCTCGGCCGTGCGCGAGGGCGCCAGCGACATCCACATCGAGCCGGGGGACAACCGCCTGCGCATTCGCTCCCGTATAGACGGCATACTCTTCGAGCAGCAGGCGCCGCCGTTCCAGCTTCACGCGGCCATCATCTCCCGCCTGAAGATCATGGCCGATCTGGACATAGCCGAGCGCCGGCTGCCCCAGGACGGCAGGATAAGGGCGACCGTCCACGGGCGGACCGTCGAGCTCCGCGTCTCCACCCTGCCGACCAGCCACGGCGAGAAGTGCGTCATCCGAATCCTGGACAACCGCTCCATCCTCGTCGGGCTGGAGAATCTCGGCATGAACAAGGAGACGTTGGAGGAGTTCCACAGGCAGATCGATCAGCCGCACGGCATCGTCCTTGTCACCGGGCCGACCGGCAGCGGCAAGAGCACCACGCTGTACTCCGCGCTGCGGGTCATGGACTGCCAGAGGCTGAACATATCGACAGTCGAGGACCCGGTGGAATACGAGCTTGACGGAGTCAACCAGGTCAGCGTCCACGATCACATAGGGATGAGCTTCAGCGCGGCCCTTCGCAGCCTTCTCCGTCAGGACCCGGACATAATCATGATCGGTGAGATTCGCGACGAGGAGACCGCCCGCATCGCGGTGCAGGCCTCTCTCACCGGCCACCTCGTGCTGAGCACGCTGCACACCAACGATGCGCCGTCGAGCATCACGCGACTGATCAACATCGGCGTCGAGCCGTACCTCATCAGCGCCTCGGTGAATGCGGTGGTGGCCCAGCGGCTGGTCAGGAAGATCTGCGAGCACTGCAAGACGCCGATGAAGAGCGTTCGCGCGAATGCCCAGGCCTACCTGGAGAAGATCGGCGCGAAGGTCAAGACGCTCTACCAGGGCGCCGGCTGCGACCGCTGCCGCCAGACAGGCCACAAGGGCAGGCTCGGCATCTACGAGCTGCTCGAGTTGAACGACGACCTGCGAGACATCGTGACGTCCAATCCTTCACTCGGCGACCTTCGCCGGGCCGCCCGCGACAGCGGCATGAGAACGCTGCGCGAAGACGGCATGCAGAAGCTCATCGACGGGCTGACCACCGTGGACGAGCTGATGCGAGTAACGGAAACATAAGGGAGCCAAGCGTGGAAATCCTTCAACAACTGCTGATTATGGCGATGAAGGCCGGCGCCAGCGACGTTCATATCGTCCCGGGCCTGCCGCCGCTGTTCCGCATACATACGATGCTCTCGCCCGCGCCGGACATGCCGCCGGTCACGCCAGCCCAGAGCTTCGAGTTCGTCAAGGGCATGATAGGCCCGAAGCGGATGGAGAGGTTGGACGTCGTCCGCGACGTCGACTTCTCCACCGAAGTGCCCAGCCTTGGACGATTCCGTGTCAACGCCCACTATCAGCGCGACTCGGTGGCCATCGCCTTCCGTGCCATCCCCCACGTGGTGCCGGCGCTGAACACGCTCAACCTGCCGTCGATTGTGGAGACGCTGGTGGACCTGCCCCGCGGGCTGCTGCTCGTGACCGGCCAGACCGGCAGCGGGAAGAGCACCACGCTGGCGGCTATGATCGACACGATCAACCAGCGATACCCCGAGCACGTCATCACGCTCGAGGATCCCGTCGAGTACGAGCTGCGCAGCAACAAGTGCGTCATCGAGCAGCGCGAGGTCGGCAGCGACGTGCCGGACTTCGCCAGCGGCCTGAAGCACGCGCTTCGTCAGGACCCCGACATCATCCTCGTCGGCGAGATGCGCGACCTGGAGACGACAAGCGCGGCGATCACAGCCGCCGAGACCGGCCACCTGGTCATGAGCACGCTGCACACGCAGAACGCCTCGCAGACCATCGAGAGAATCATCGACATCTACCCCGCCGAGCAGCAGAACCAGATCCGGGCCATGCTGTCCAACACGCTCCAGGCCGTCATAAGCATGGTCCTGTTCAAGCGGGCGGACATACCCGGCATGGTGCCTGCGTGCGAGGTGATGATCTGCAACCCAGCCGTGCGGAACTGCATCCGCGAGAACCGCATACACGAGATACCGAACATCATCGAGACCAGTCGCGGCATCGGCATGTGCACGTTGGACGACGCGATAAAGGCGCTGTACCTCAACGGACGAATCAGCCGCCAGCAAGCGATCGGCCACGCCGCAAGACCCGAGGCCCTAAGCAGGGCGCTGAGCGCATAGAGGTGTAAGCGATGCCTGTCTACAAATACGAGATACAGGACTCCACCGGAAGCGTGACGACCGGCATGCTGGAGGCGGGCTCCCTGTCCGAGGCGACGGGGCAGTTGAGGCATTTCGGCGGATACCTGCTGAACGTGACGCCCGCCGGCGGCGCGAAGTCGGCGATTGATCGAATCCGCGGGTTCAGGATCGAGCTGGGCCCAGGCCTGAAGGACGTCCAGGGCTTCACCAAGCAGTTGGCGGTGATGATCAAGGCCGGCATCAACATCCGCAACGCCATCGGCGGCATCGCCGAACAGGTGGAGAACCCCAGGTTCAAGAAGATCATCGAGCAGGTCAAGCGCGACGTGGAGGCCGGTCAACCTTTCTCCGAGGCCCTCGCCAAGCACCCCAAGGTGTTCAGCCAGCTCTATGTCAACATGGTCAGGGCATCGGAGCTGTCCGGCAACTTCGGACACATGCTGGAGCGCATCTCCGGCTACCTCGCCCAGCAAGTTGAGACGCGCAACATGGTGCGAGGCGCGATGGTGTATCCGGCCATCATCGCCGTTATGGCCATCGGCACGACGATATTCCTGCTCACCTTCGTCCTGCCGAAGTTCAGCACGCTGTTCCAGGGCAAGGAGGCGCTGCTTCCGACGCCCACGAAGATGCTGCTGGCGATCAGCGCCTTCCTCCGCAGTTTCTGGTATCTGGTGATCGGCACGGTGGCAGCCGCCGTGGCGGCGTTTGTCTACTGCATCCGCACGCCGGTGGGCAAGGAAGCCTGGGACCGCTTCAAGTTGCGGATGCCGCTGTTCAGGAAGATGCTCCGCGCCCTGTACATCACGCGCGGCATGCACACGATGGGCGAGCTCATCAGCGCGGGCGTGCCGATGCCGGAGACGATCAAGATAACCGCGGACATCTCCGGCAACGTCGTCTACAGGCGGCTGTGGGAATCCGTGCACACATCGGTCATGCAGGGCGAGAAGATAGCCCAGCCGCTCTTCAAGCAGGCCACGCTGCCGCGAAGCGTCGTTCAGATGATCGCGTCCGGCGAGGAATCCGGCAAGCTGGGCGAGGTGCTCCGTGACGTGGCTGAGTACTACGCTGCTGAACTGAAGAACACCATAAAGGCGATGGCGGCGATGCTGGAGCCGCTGATGATCATGGTCATGGGCGCGGTCGTCGGCTTCATTGCCATGAGTATCATTCTTCCCATCTTCAAGATGTCAGCCCTTGTCAAATAGAAGGGTACGCCCAAGCGCAATCGGGCGCGCCTGGGAGCCCTGGAGGAGAACGCCGAGGTGACATAATGACAGGCACAACTTCCTCGCGAACCCGCGGCTTCACTCTGATCGAGGTCGCGGTCGCAGTGGCCATTATCGGCCTGGCAATCACCGCCCTAATGGCTTCGCTGGCCGCGGGCACCCGAGCCAATCACGCAGGCCAGCAGCTCACTCAGGCCGTCTTTCTGGCCCAGGAAGTCCGGGAATGGACCATAAAGCTGCCCTTCTCGGACACCGACCCCGCCGACGTCGGCAACCCCCCCGGACCGGACGGGTCCGACCCTCAGTACTACGTGGACGACCTGGACGACCTGTTGTCCGTCACGTACAGCCCGCCCCGCGACGGTAGAGGGGTGGCGTTGTCGTCGATGGTGGGCTGGACACAGACTATCTCTCTGACCTGGCGAGATCCCGACGATCTGGCCACCGTGGTCACGCCGGGAGCAAGCGACATCATTCATGTCTCAGTTGAGGTCTCATACCGCGGCAAGACCATGCTCACCGCCGGCTGGCTGGTCGCAAGGAGGTTGTCATGAAAACCCGCAGCAAGTCTCGTAGCGGACGTCGCCGGGCATTCGCGTATGTGCTGGCGATCATCCTCCTGGCGGTATTCGCAAGCCTGGCCGTGGTCTACTCGGCGGGAGCGAACCTGTCCGCCAGGACCAGCAGCAACTACGGCAGCTCGCTCCAGGCCCGCCTCGCAGCGGAGGGCGGGCTATCGTACATGCTCAACCAACTGGACGGCGTTCGCCTGCCGGGAACGACCAGCCAGGGATCGTTCCTCAGCAACCTGGCGCCCGTGCTATCGGACAAGTTCGACGGCACGGTCAACCTGGGTGGCCAGACCGTCGGAATCTCGGGCTCGGACGTGGTCGTGCCGGAGGTTTCGGCCCCGGAGGGCGGCTTTGTCTCCAGGATTGCGTGGTCCGGAACCGGCGCCCCGACGTTGACGGTAACCGGCTCAGCCAACGGCGCGGCCCAGCGCGTCAGAATCGGCTTGTCCTTCGAGCCTCGCCGCCCGGCAGTGTTCGACTACGGCCTGGCCTCGAAGGGTCAGGTGAACATCTCCGGCCATGCCAAGATCATCGGCGTGAACTACCTCGCGGAGGCCAGCGTGCTGTCGGCCACCGAGAGCTGCGAGCACGCGATCGTTCTGGGCGGCAGCGTCGAGGTGAGCGGCGACCTATACACGTGCGGCGACGGCACACAGGTGTCGATGACGGGCAGTCCCACGGTCGCCGGGTCCCAGGACCCCAACGTGATCGCCGCACACGTGCACATCGGCATGGACACGCCGGACTTCCCCGAGATCGACATCACTCCCGTGGCCGCGCTGGCGACCAACGTGCTCAGCGACAGCAATCCTCACGACGACAGCTACTCCAACATCCGCATCGCCGCCGGCACGAACCCCACCTTCAACAGCAACGTCGTGCTCAACGGCGCGATCTATATCGAGGCCCCGAATACGGTGACGTTCAACGGTCACGCGACCGTCAACGGAGTGATCGTTGCCGATAGTGCCGGCAATCCGATGGAAGACTGCCAGGTCAACTTCATGGGCAACGTCAGCGCGTACGGCGTCGAGGCGCTGCCGGACACGGAGGAGTTCGCCGCTGTCAAGCAGCAGACCGGCACGTTCATCGCCGCGGCGGGATTCGCGGTGACGTTCGCCGGCAATGTCTCCGTGGACAATGGATCGATAGCGGCTGACCAATTGACCTTCACCGGCAATGCCGAGGGCGTCGTTCACGGGTCCGTCATAGGCCTGAAGGACATGCCCACCTATCTGGGCGGCAGCGTGGAGATCTACGTGGATCGCTCCGACGTCGACCAGGACCCTGCCGGGTTCGTCAAGTCGTTCGCACTCGTCCCCACGCCGGAAACCTACACGGAACTGAGGGGGTTGGACTGATGACCAGGAGTCCGCGCGACAAAGGGTTCGCCTACGTTCTGGCCTTGATCCTGTTGGCGGTGATGGCGGCGATGGCCGTCGCGTACGCCGGCGGCAGCAACATGAGCGTGCAGCAGAGCGACAACCAGGCGGACATACAACGAAGCCTGCTCCAATCGGAAAGCGGGCTGGCTTACATGACCTATGTCATGGGTGAGATCACCGTCCCGCCCGGCACGACCGGCTCAGACTTGATAAACGCGGTGGCCGCTGCTCTGGCTGCGAAGATGAACGGGACCGCGAACCTGCAGGGATCGCAGGTGACCGTGGACGGCATGAGCATAACGATACCGACGATCTCCACGGGCGACGGCCAATTCACGGCCACCATTGTCCTGGCCACCGACGACATGGTCCACGTCGCGGTGTCCGGCTCGCAGAACGGCGCCAGCCGGGCCATCGGAATGGACTTCGACCTGACAGGCACGAACAGCGCAGTCTTCGACTACGGCATCGCTTCCCGCAGCTCCGTCGTCATGACGGGCAATGCCTCGGTCCAGGGCGCCAACGACCCGTCGGAGTCGAACATGCTCTCGGCCACCTACTCCAACCCCGAGAGCTTCAAGATCGTCGGCAACTGTGACATCGAGGGAGACGTGTTCTCGTCGAACCCCGCGTCCTACGTGACCACCGTCGGCAACGTCACCATCGGCGGTGAGGGCGGCTCGGCCATGCAGGACCACATCCACATCGGCGTCGACAATGTCGACTTCCCAGAGGTGGACCAGAGCGTCTTCGAGCCGTTCGCCACGAACATCGTGGACAGCAGCACGCCCACCAACGGCAACAGGACGTTCACGAATATCCGCATCGCCGCAGGCACGAACCCCACGTTCTCCGGCAACATCACCATCAAGGGAGTGGTCTACGTCGAGGCGCCGAACAAGGTGCGGTTCAC
>CAYUYH010000115.1:0-8764 GCA_964449175.1 uncultured Planctomycetaceae bacterium | reverse complement strand
TCGGTCCGCATCCGCGACGACCTTGTCATAGGGGATTTGGGCGGAGGGGGCGGAGGCAAGGAGCCATCCGACGGCGGGCTTGATCTCAGCGATCGGGACGGCGACGGCGACTTCGACATCGACGACATGCTGATCATCATCGACGAGATCAACAAGGGTAAGGACCACGACCCGACCGACTGGTCCTCTTCCCTTCCCACCGACCACCCTCAACTTGCCGCCCTGAACCCGGAAGTCTGGGGCCTCACCTGCCTGCTCGCCTGCTGTTGCCTGGCCTCCGTGCGAGCCAAGAGGCACTAGTCAGCCGGAGAGTCCTACGGAAACATCAACGGGGCGGCCTGAGGTAGGCCGCCCCGTTCTCATCCCTCACTGCGTCGCCCTGCTGCCGCCGTGTGGGGATATGGCGATTATCGGGCCCACAGATACGGACATGGTGGTACAATGGTGCAAAAGGCGGTGGAATCGTCGCTTGTGGCCGTTGGCCGGGGCGGCGGACAGACGTAACCCAAGCAGCGTCGGGGCTGATAACAGGGGAGCGAAGTTTTCGCTTGAAATCCGTGGGCCGGATGCCTAGTGTCCTCGTATTCAATCCTACCTGCCGGGGACGGCCAACGGGGCCTGCTCCGGCCCGCAAGAGGCTCTAAAGTCGGCCTACTGTTCAGGCCGATTTACCCAATGTTGCCGTAAGGGAAGACGGTTCAGTACGGGCCGAGGACCACAAGACACGGCTAAGTCGGGGCGAGGTGTCGCAGTATGACGTTGAAGCGTATTTTCCGACCAACCAACCGTCGCATCAGGCTGGCAGTTGGCGTTCTCGTCGCGGGGCTGTTCTGCATCCAGTGCACGCGCAGCGAGGCCTTCCGGCAGTCGCGGTTCGTCGTGCCGATATCCGGCAAGACGATCGGCACGAACGCGCCCGGCGTGACGGAGGAGGTCATAGAACTGGCCAAGACCGATCACATAGCCTTGCTGAAGTACTGCCTGGCCAGCTACGACCAGCGCTATCGCGACTACACCTGCACGCTCATCAAGCAGGAGCGGATCGACCACCACATCGGCCAGGAGCAGGAGCTGCACGCGAAGTTCCGCGGCGAGCCGTTCAGCGTGGCCTTGTCGTGGACGCCGGAGACGGCGCCCATCGGCGACCGCGTGCTCTACGTCGAGGGCAAGTACGGCAACCAGATGCTTGTCAGGCCCAAGGGCATCCTCGGCAAGCTTGTGGGCACCGTCATGCGTCAGCCCGACGGCGCCGAGGCGATGCGCAGGACGCTGCGGCCCGTCAACAAGTTCGGCTTCCGCAAGAGCCTTGAGAGCCTGCTGAAGGTCTACACGAAGGCCCGCGAGGCAGGCGACCTGACCGAGTCCTTCGGCGGGTTCGCCGAGGTCGCCGGGCGCGAGGCCGTCGTGCTCGTCCGCTACCTGCCGGCCAAGGACGACTATCCGTCGCACAAGACCCTCACCTTCATCGACCTGGAGTATCTCGTGCCCATAGCCGTGGAAGGCTACGACTGGGACGACAACCTCACCTCCAGGTACGTCTTCAAGGATGTGAAGTTCAACGTCGCGCTGTCGGGCGAGGATTTCCTACCCGAGGCCAACGACATGAAGGCGCCGAGCTGACCCGCTGGTGCGGCCTGGAATCCACCATCTCACCCTACTGCTGGGGCTGTCCATAGCGGCGGCTGCCGGCGGTTGCAGCGTACCCGCCGCCGCCGGCCCGGCCGACACATATGGGCTGGACTTCTCCCTGCCTCAGGACGCCCGGAAGCGCGGGGCGATCATCTTCCTCGTCGACGGCCTGAACGCCGACGTGTTCGAGGAGATGCTCCAGGCCGGCGAGCTGCCGGCCATCAAGCGATACTTCCTCGACCGCGGGCTGTATGCCCCGCATGCAGTGGCCAACACGCCGTCGGTGACGATGGCCAATCTCACCAGCCTGGTGACCGGCCAGTTTCCAGGCCATCACGGCGTCACCGGCATCAACTGGTTCGACCGCAATCGGCTCGTCTGGCGGGACTACGAGACCATCGCCCAGAAGAACACGCTCGACGGCGACTACACCGCGCCGACCATCTACGAGCTGCTGCCCGACGAGCTGACGTTCTCGGTGTTCTTTCAGCCGCACCGCGGCGCGACGAAGTTCGTGGAGAACTGGACGTCGGCTGGGCCGCCGTTCTTCTTCGGGTGGTACGAGTTCGTCGACCGCCTGACGCTGTATCGTCTCGGCCTGGTTGCGGACATCGCCCGCGAGTGTCGCCGCTTCCCGGCTGTGACGATCTGCTACATGCTCGCGACGGACTTCCGCGCGTACGAGCGCGGCGTAAGCTCGGCCGAGTACCGCGAGGCGATCCGCCATACCGCCTACCAGCTAGGCCGCGTGCTCGGCGATCTGGAGCGGGCCGGGCTGCTGGACAAGGTCCGCATCGCGCTGATCAGCGACCACGGCATGCTCGACGTCGACCGGCACTTCGACCCGGCCAAGCTGCTGTCCGACCGGGCCGGCATCGAAGTCTGCTCGAATCGCGTGTGGGAGGATAGGCCCTTCGAGCAGCGACTGAAGACGTATGGAAATCAGGTAGCCGTGCCCTACGGCAGCGGCGACCGCTACTGGGCCTTGTGCCTGCGCAAGCCGATCCGCGGCGAGGGCGGCGCGCCGGCTTTCGAGCCGTGGGCTGTCCGCCCCTCGGCTGACGACCTGCGCGGCTATCCCGGCGCCGGCGGGAACGTCGATCTGGTCAAGCTGCTGTGCGAGCAGGACGCGGTGGACGCCGTGGCCTACTCAGCCGGGGCTGACCGCGTGCGTGTTGCCAGGCGCGGCGGCGAGGTGGAGTTCCGCCAATCCGGCGGCCGCGGCCGGCCTATAAGCTACCGCGTGATCAGCGGCGCCGACCCGCTCGGCTGGGCGGACGAACTGCCGGCAGACGCACTGGCCGGGGGGGAGATGACGCCGCGGCAATGGCTGGAGGCGACGGTCCGCAGCGACTACCCCGACCTGCCCGCGCAGATTCTCGCGTACTTCCGCTCGCGATATGCCGGCGACTTGGCCGTGTTCGCCGCGTCAGGATGGGACTTCAACAACGTCAACCGCGCCGGTCACGGCGGACTGTCGCCGGGCGATATGTTCGTGCCGCTGATGCTCGCGGGCCCCGGCGTTCCGCACGCCAGAGTCGACGTAGCCCGCGCCGTGGACCTGATGCCCACGCTGCTTGGTCTGCTGGGCCGCCGCGTGCCCGCCGACGTGGACGGCCAGTCGCTGGTCCCCTGACTCGCCCACTGGCCGGCCCCGCTGGACTGCGCCGGCCGTTCCCGATATCCTGCCGTCCATGCCGCCGAAGCGCGCCAAGCCGACCGTCGCGATTCTCTCCAGCCAGCGGGCCATCCGCGTGCCGCGCAAGAGAATCGCCGAGCTTGTCGACTTCGTCGCGCGGCGCGAGGGAGCGTCCGTCGCCGAGGTCGACCTAGCCGTCGTCTCGTCGCGCGAGATTGCGGCGCTGAACCGGCGCTACCTCGCACGGGACGGGTCGACCGACGTGCTGAGCTTCGATCTTTCCGAGGCTGGGCGGCGCGGCATCTGCGCGCAACTGGTCATCTGCGGCGACGAGGCCGTCCGCCAGGCAGGCGCCCGCGGCCTGCGCCCGCAGCACGAGCTGATGCTCTACGTCGTCCACGGCCTGCTGCACCTGATGGGCCATGAGGACGAGTCGATTCGCGGGGCGGCCAAGATGCACGCGCGCGAGGAGAAGCTGCTGGCGGAATTCCTCACCCGCCGTCGACGTCGATAGTCGCGGTCACGCCCAGTGCCGCGCGTACGCGGTGGGGGGCTCTGCCTTGGCGATCACGGCCAGGGCGACGGCGGAGGCTCCGCCGGCCAGGACCGTCCGGGCGGCCTCGTTGGCTGTGGCGCCGGTGGTGGTCACGTCGTCGACGAGGATCACGTTCGCCCCGGTGATGTCGCCGCCCTTTCTAATCGCGAACGCCCCGCGGACGTTCTCGATCCGCCTGGTGCGGGACAGGTGCACCTGCGGCGGTGTGTGTCGCACTCGGATCAGCTCGTCGCCCAGCGGCAGTTGCATCGCCCGCGCCAGCGAGCGGGCGAGGATGCGCGCGTGGTCTGCCGGGCGGGCCAGTCGCCGCCGCCAGTGCATCGGCACGGGCAGCACCAAGCCCCACTGCGTCTGGTCGAGCCGGTTGGCGGCCGCCTCGGCCAGCAGCTCACCCGCCCGCGCGGCCAGCAGCCCGCCGCGCCAGTACTTCAGCCCGCGGACGATCCCGCGCAGCGGCGCGGCGTAAGGCCCAAGGCGCACGACCTGGCGGAAGCGCGGCAGCGTGGACGGGCAGGCGGCGCAGCCGTCCTCATAGGCGGGGATGTTAGGCCCGAGCGTCGAGCCGCATCGCGGGCAATAGGGCAGCGCGACCAGCGACAGCAGCTTGACGTTGCAGCGGCTGCACAGCCCGCCGACCTCGACCGGCGCCGCATCGCAGCCGGGGCAGACGCCCGGCAGCAGAAGGTCCGCCAGCCCGCCGGCCAGGCTGCGACAAGAAGACGCGATTGTGCGAAGTGACGGGTTCATCCAACGCCCCGATTGCCCGCCAGGGTCCGTCTACTTCAGTGACACGTTCACGCTTGGGCGCGGCATGAGCGGGCGCATCTCTTCGTACTTCAACTGCGCCGGCCTAGCTGAGCAGTCCAGCTCCACCACCGTCACCGGCCAATCCGGCGCCTTCGCCGGGCAGCGATGGAAGGCGACGCGGTGCGGCTCTTGCGTGAACTCCACGGCCCGGCCCGTCGCGACCAGCCGCGCGGAGCGGACCTTGCACTTCAGGCCGGGGATCGACCAGGTCCGCCCCGGCCAATAGAAACAGTGCACGTACAGCGTGCGTCCCTTGGCCGTGCAGTTGAAGAACCGCGCGCCGGTCACGCCGGTCGGCTCGACGTCGAGAATCGTCCGCGCGTTGCGCCTCAGCCACGCGCCCACCTGCTCCAGAATCCGCACCGATGGCGCCGGCACCGCCCCGTCCGCGCGCGGGCCTATGTTCAGCAGATAGTTCCCGCCCTTGCGCGCGCACGTGATGAGGTTGCGGACGACTTGGCGGGCGGGCTTCCAGTGGTCGTCGTCGCGGTGGTAGCCCCAACTGTCGTTCAGCGTCATGCATGCCTCCCACGCCCGGTAGGCCTGGGCGGCGGAGATCTTCTGCTCGCTGGTGGTGTAGTCTTCCGGCAGGCACGAGCGGTCGTTGATGATGATCCTCGGCTGGAGCCGGCGGACCATCGCGTTGAGCTTGCGCGACTGCCACGCGGCGGCCGTCGTCATCGGGAACGGGTGGTCGTACCACAGGATGTCCAGCTTGCCGTAGTTGCCGCACAGCTCGCGGACCTGCTCGTGGACGTATGCGACGAATCGCCGCCGCGCTCGCGGGTTGGTCTGGCAGGAGAGCCCGTCGGGGTGGTGCCAGTCGGCCAGTGAGAAGTACAGCCCCGCGCCCAGCCCAGCGGCCCGGGCGGCGGCGAGATACTCAGCCACCAGGTCGCGCCCGCAGGCCTGCTTCGGGGCGGAGTAGTCGGTCGTGGCCGTGTCCCACAGGCAGAAGCCCTCGTGGTGCTTTGCCGTCAGGATCATGTACTTCATGCCGGCAGCCTTGGCGAGCCTGACCCACGCCCGGGGCGCGCCCCGCGGCGGGGTGAACCGGTTGGCCAGGCGCTCGTACTCGGCCGCGGGGATGCCCTCGCCGTCCATCGCCCACTCGTGCCGGCCCAGCACGCTGTACAGGCCCCAGTGGATGAACATGCCGAACCGCGCCCGCCGCCACCACTTCAGCCGACGCTGCCGATCCCGCTCGTCGGCGCTTTGCCGTTTCCTGGCCACGAATCACTCCTCTAACCATGCGCGGCGGAGCTCCGGCTCCGCCCCGGCCTGACACTCGCCAAGTGGTGGAGCGGGAACTCCACCACCCCTCAAGAACACTTCCATTCCACTCTAGCTCTGCTTGGCCGCGGCGGCGACGGCGGCGGCGACGGCTTGGTGGGTGGCCGGGTCCATCATCTCGGGCATCAGCTCGCCGGCGGGCACGACCTCGGCCAGGGCGTTGGCCGCGGCGAGCATCATCTCCACGGTGATCGACCTCGCCTGGCTGTCCAGCGCGCCGCGGAAGATGCCCGGATAGGCCAGTGCGTTGTTCATCATCCGCCCGTCGGCGGCGACGGCGGCCCCGGCCTGGCGGGCCTCGCCGACCGATATCTCGCTGACCGGGTTGGCCAGCGGGAAGACGATCGGCTCGGGCGACATCGAGCGGACCATCTCCTGGGTGACGATGTTCGGCTGGCTGACGCCGATGAACAGCTCGCGCCCGGCCATCGCGTCGGCCAGCGTGCCGGTGATGTTCTCGGCGTTGGTCCGCTCGGCGAGCGCCTCCTTGGCCGGGTTCATGTTCTCCTTTCGCCCGCGATAGAGCACGCCCGCGCGGTCGCATAGCACCACGTCGGCGATGCCGGCGATCTGGAGCAGTTCCGAGATGGCCGTGCCCGCAGCCCCCGCGCCGCTGATCGCGCAGCGCATCTTGGCGATGTCCTTGCCGGTCTTCCGCAGCGCGCTGTACAGCCCGGCGAGCACTATCGTAGCCGTGCCGTGCTGGTCGTCGTGGAAGACGGGTATCGCCAAGCGGGCGTCCAGCTCGCTGGTGATGCGGAAGCAGGCCGGGGCGGCGACGTCCTCGATCTGGATCGCCCCGAAGCCGACGGCGAGCTTCTCCACCACCGAGATGAACTCCTCCGGGTCGTGCGTGTCGATGAGGACCGGTTCGGCTGAGATCTTCACGAACTCCCAGAAGATGGCCGACTTGCCCTCCATCACGGGCAGCCCGGCCAGCGGGCCTATGTCGCCCAGGCCAAGGATGGCCGTGCCGTTCGTGGCGATGGCGACCTTGTTGGAGATGTTGGTGTACTCGCGGGCCTTGTCGGGGTCGGCCTGGATGGCCTTGCACACCCGCGCGACGCCGGGCGTGTAGACGATCCGCATGTCGGTGTTGGAACGGATTTCCGTGCGGGAGCGGACCTCGCAGGCCCCGCCGCGGTGCGTCTCCATCGCCAGGTCGATCACGGCCTGGACCTCGCAGCCGGCGACCTTCTCAGCCGCCTGGCGGACGGAGGCCATCTGGTCGTCGCCGGTGGTGAACACCTGCACGTCGTAGACCATGTGGCCGTGATGGTGCTCGGCGAGCTTGATCTCGCCGGTCCGCGCGCCGCTGGCAGCGATCGCCCCCAGCATCGCCCCCAGCGCGTCGGCTGCGTCGGCCAGGCGTACACGCATGACGAACACGATGTTCCGTTCAAATCGGTCCTGAAGCGCCTGCTTTGAGTCCATGTAGATCCTCGAACACCCAGGAATTAGGCAACAGGCAATAGGCAATAGGCATCAGGCACTTGCCGCTGTCCCGGCTAGCGACGACCGGCTACCTCTTCTGTCCTGCAGTCTCCAGCCTACAGCCTGCAGCCTGTCCATCTTCCCGGCAGAACCAGGGATTATAAGCACCCGCCCCCAGTATGCAAAAGCAAGGTCGCCGGGTGCGGGACGTGTGCTACCCGCCCGGCCTTGTGCCCACGGTTGGCGGGGCTGGGGGAGGGGCAAGTTCTGAGGCTGGGACGTGGACGACGACGAACAGCGGCGGCGCAGCACTGCCCCTGTTCATTCGTCTATTCCTCTCCCAAAGCCCGTATCGCCCCAATCCCGAATCCGAAATCCGACATCCGAAACGGAATCAGCTGTTGCTGATGGCGATCAGCTTCTCGAGGGCGGCGCTCGCGGCGCCGGAGTCGATGGCCTGCTCGGCGATGGGCACACCCGCCAGCAGCGCCTCTGCCTTGTCGGCGACGGTCAGAGCTGCCGCGGCGTTCAGCACCACGATGTCGCGGTGCGGGCCTTTCTTCCCGGCCAGCACGCCGCGGATCGCCTCGGCTGACTCCTGCGGGCTGGTCACCAGCAGGTCATCCAGCCTGGCCGAGGGGATGCCCAGATCGCCCGCGAGGACGATGCTGTTCGTCACCTTGCCGCCGAGCAGGTGCGAGACCTTCGTAGGCGCCGTGGTGGAGAACTCGTCCAGCCCGTCTTCGGCGTGGACGACCATCGCGTGGACCGAGCCCAGCGCGCCGAGCACCTCGGCGATGGTCTCGGTAAGGTTGCCGTCGAACACGCCCATCAGTTGCCGCTGCGCGCCGGCCGGGTTGGTCAGCGGGCCGAGCAGGTTGAATATCGTCCGCACGGCCAGCTCCTTGCGGACGGGCACGGCGTGCTTCATCGCGGGGTGGCAGCGGACGGCGAAGCAGAAGCACACGCCCGCCTCAGCCAGGCAGCGGGCGCCGGTCTCCGGCGCGGCGTCGATGTTCACGCCCATCGCAGCCAGCACGTCGGCCGAGCCGGACGAGCGCGTGTTCGTGCGGTTGCCGTGCTTGGCCACCTTCACGTCCGCCCCGGCACAGACCAGCGCCGCAGCCGTGGATATGTTAAACGTCGCCAGCCCCGTTCCGCCCGTGCCGCACGTGTCGAGCACGTCGGCGGAGTCGGTCTCGATCGCCAGCACGTGCCGCCGCATCGCCGACGCGGCGCCGGTGATCTCGTCGACCGTCTCTCCCTTGGCCGCCAGGGCGACCAGAAGCCCGGCGATCTGGGCCGGCGTCCACGCGCCGTCCATGATCTGACCGAAGGCCCAGTCAGCCTGCTCGCGTGTCATGTGCCCGCCGCGGATCACCTGGCGGAGAAGCTCGTTGTAGGAT
>CAYUYH010000114.1:0-8769 GCA_964449175.1 uncultured Planctomycetaceae bacterium | reverse complement strand
CTTCGAGCCAGGGGGGTACGCGTCGCCGGCAGCGTCGAAGTGGGACTGCGGCGGCGGGCATGCACGCTCGACTTCCTGATGGGGATGAACATCCTCGCTCCCGTCGGAATGGACATGCATCTGCGTGACCGGCTGACGCTGGCGGGGGGCAGGCATCTGTTCCAGTGGGCCAATGAGGAGATCAAGGCCTGCTGCCTGCCGCCGCTGGAGCGGGCGCTGGCCCAGGAGCGGGCGGTCAGTCCCAGGGGTTCGGCGGCTTGACGGCAGGGCGAGTGGTGGCCTCTATCGGCCGGGGCTGCTCGAGGGGTTTGGCGAACGCGCCGGCGTAGGCCGCGTTGGGCTTGCGCGAGCCGGTGAAGTCCAGGTACCAGCAGTCGTCCTCGCCCACCATCCCCAGGAAGCCCATCGGCAGGGGAGCGTCGATCCTCTTGATCGGTTGCAGGTCGCACCGGCCGAGCATCGGATCGGCGCAGGCGAAGATCGTCGCGGCGGCGGACGTATTGATCTCGGCATTGCCGTCGCTGTCGATCCTCAGCTCATCCGGGCCGACCTTGCTCGCCGTCAGGTTCGCGGCTATCAGCTTCTCGCCTCCCTCGGCCATGTCCGACACGCGGATGCCGTCCAGAACCGCCAGCATGCTGTTGTGGTAGACGCGGATGCTCTTGGGCTGCTTGCCCTCGTGACTCCGGAAGTTGATCGCGTAATACGCGCAGTCGACGAGCAGATTGTCGTGCAGCGATATCCTGCCCGCGCCCTGGAACAGGCTGTCGGTGTGGTTGTGGAACAGGACGTTGCCGTAGACGTGGTATTGATCCTTCGAGCCGGGCCCGTCATCCGGCAGCCCCCCGATGAGCACGTTGGGTCGGCCGTCGCGCTGCTCGGTGGCCGCGGACTTCGTAAACGTGTTGTATCTGATGATCGTCGCCGACGGGCCGGTCGGCATGCCCGCCAGCACCGGCCTGGAGACCTGGTGCTTGATCTGGAGGCAGTACCCTTTGGCGTCCGTGACCAGGTTGTTCTCGATGATGCCGCGGACGAACGGCTGCGTGCCGTCTGAGTTGCCGAAGTACATGCCCGTGCCCGGCGCGATGATCGTGTTGCCGCGGACGACCCAGTCCCACGCGGGCGCCTTCGTGTTGATGGCCACCACCTCCCGCGCCGCGCCGTAGCCGATGATCTTGCAGTACTCGATGGTGATGTTGTGGACGGGCAGGCGCTCCCTGCCGCCGGCCTTGATGGCGTCCACGACCTTGCCGCGGCCGTCCAGCACCAACCGGCGGATCACCAGGTAGCTGGCATCCTGCAGGTTCACCGTGTTGGCGCCGGAGGTGGCGCCGAAGACCGCCTGCCCGGCCTGCGGGCCGGTGATGGTGATCGGCTCGCCCGCCCGCCCGTGCAGGCCCGTCAGGTTCAGGTTGCGCGTGTATTCGCCGGGGGCAAGGTACAGCGTGTCGCCCGGGCGCAGCTCGGTGAGCTTGGCCTTGTAGTCGGACGGCGCAGCGTAGATGTCCGCGGCGATCGCCGACGGGCATAGGCAACTCAGCACGGACAGCAGTAGGGGTGCGGCAGCCAGGCGTTGTCTCATCAGGGTCTCTCCGGGGAGTCCGCGACGATGGAGGCGATCGGCTTCGCTTATGCCTGCTTCCGCGAGCACGCCATCGCGCCGGCCATCGCCTCCGCGCAGGCGTCCAAGGCGTCCCGCTCGCACGAGTCCAGATTGACGTCGAGAACCTTCCGAACGCCAGTTATACCCACCTGGCAGGGCAAGGCAAGGGGCACGTCGCGGTAGCCGTACTCGCCGCGGCAGTGGATGCTGAGTGGGAAGACGGCCTGCGTGTCGCGCACGACGGCCTCGATGATCTCGGCGATGGTGTGGCTGGCGGCGTAGAAGCTGCCTCGCGTTCGCAGCTTGGCGACGATGGCCGTGCCGGCGTTCTTGGTGCGCCGGACAACGTGGCCGATCTGCTCGGCTGTGAGCTGGTCGGCCGCCCGCAGCCCGCCGATCGTCGCCTGGCTGACCAGCGGCACCATGTTGTCGTTGTGGGCGCCGATGACCACCCCGGCGACAGAGTCCACCGACGTGCCGGCCTCCTCGGCCAGGAAGTAGCGGAACCGCGGCGTGTCCAGCGAGCAGCCCAGCCCGAAGACGTTCATCTCGCCCCAGCGGCGCTTGAGCATCCCGGTGAGCGTGTCGACGGGATTGGTCACGACCAGCACCTTGGCGTGCGGGCAGTCGGCCATCACCCGCTCGCCTAGGCCGAGCAGCACCGAGAGATTCTCGTCCAGCAGGTCGGCCCGGCTCATGCCGGCCCGGCGCGGCGACCCGGCGGCCAGCACCACGACGTCGGCGCCGGCCAGCTCGTTCGTGTCGTTGCAGCCGAGGACGCGGCTGTCGCTGTGGAAGAACGGCGTGGCGTGGTTGATGTCCATCGCCTTGCCGGCGGCCAGGTCGGCCACGGCGTCGTACAGGACTATCCTACCGAGCCTGCGCATGACCATCGCGGCGGCGGAGGCGCTGCCGACGTTGCCGGCGCCGGCGATGAATATCTTGGGTATCTTCATGGCGCGTTATTCTCGCCGGGGCGGACGGCGGCGGCCGTCGCCGGCGGCTGATAGTGACCATATCGGCCATAAACCCCAGCGGCGTTATCGCTGGTCGGCTGGGACCTGGGCGGACCCGCCGGCTGGGCGCCTCGCGTGGACCGCCAGCCAGCCGCCCAGCGCCCCGCCGGCTGCGAAGCAGAAAACGTCCGTCACGGACGGCGTCCGCGTGGGCATGAACAGTTGGCCGGCCTCCAGCAGCAGCCCCAGCGCGCCCGCCGCAATGGCGAGCACCGCCGCCGTCGCCGCCGCCCGCCGCGCGCGCAGCCAGCCCGCGGCGGCCAGACCATAGCCCAGCGCCCCGCTCAGCAGGATTGTCTGCGAGAACAGGCGGATGTCTTCCATCCTTCCGCCGATGGCGTAGTGGTACAGCGGCAGCCATTGCACGCCGCGCGGCAGCCGGTCGCCCGCCTCGCTTAGGCCCGGGGCGAAATCGAACGGCGCCCACCACAGGTGCACGATGTAGGCCAGAAGGACCGCCAGGGCCAGCCGGATCTTGGCACGGGCGGGCAGACGGTACAGGCCCATCGCGCCGGCCGCCGCGCCGGCCGCGGCCCCGCACCCGGCCGTCAGGACGTTCGCGACATTGGCCGAGCGACTGACGACGAGCAGCTTGGCCGTCTCAGCCCCCGCGGCGAAGACCACCGCCAGCCCGGCCGCCCGCAGCCAGGGGCGCCGGTGAGCCGCCGAGATGCTCGCCCCCAGCATGATCGTCCACGCCGCGTAGACCATCACCCGCCGGATGAGCCAGTGGTCCCATGCGTGCAGGGCGAGCCCAGCCGCCGGGTCGAGTGACGATCGCTTGACGTTGCCCCAGACCGTCGAGACGTCCAGCGTGGGGATGAACGGGCTGAGCGCGTCGGCGGCGAGTATCAGCGCCACGCCGAGGGCGAGCACGCGGACGGGGCGGCGGCGCCACCAGTCGCCCAGGCCCGCTGCCGCCGCCCGCCAGGTCCGCGGGCCCAGACTCGCGCCGAGCACGGCCCCCACGCAGCCGCCGGCGATGTTCATGGTCGCGTCGTGCACGCCGGCCACCCGCACCTGCGAGAACAGTTGCAGGCCCTCGATGGACAGGCTCACGCCCGCCGCCGCTGCCGCGGCAAGCACGGCCGACCGCACGCCGCGCCCGCCGGCGATGTTCAACCGGCAGGCCAGCAGCAGCCCCATCGGCACATAGAGCAGGAAGTTGCTGGCCATGTCGGTCCGGCTGACGCGGAGCTGTCGGCTGAGCGGCCAATAACGCACCGCGCGCGACAGGTGCTCGCTCGCCATCTGCCTGTCGGCGACCAGATCGAACGGCATGAGGCTGGCATAGTAGACCGTCGCGATGTACAGAAGGCACAGGATGGTCAGCAGACGGACCTTCACGCGCTAAGCTCCCGGGTGCTTGGGGCCTAATGATAGGAGCGCCGAACACCGCCGCCAACAGCGGCGTACAAGAAAACGACAAAGCAAAGGACAACTGGAGGAGGAGACTCTCGATTACCTTGGCCGATTACCCATCAAACCGCGTGCGGACGCGGCTGGGCGGTCCGGCGCGCCCAAGTGATTGGCTATGCCCGCCGCGGGCCGGTATCATGTCGGCGGCACATGGGGAGGGGATGGGACCGCGAATGACCGACGCAGCAGGTGCGACCAAGAGAAGCCCGTGGGCAACCGCCGCGGCCTGGGCGTTGCTGACAGCCGCCCTCGTGGTCGGCTTCGCCCACAACTTCTCCGAGATGTGGATTCGCTGGTTCCCGGCCTGGGGCCGGACCGGCTGGAGTCTGTACGACCGTATCGTCACCGGCGAGAGCTACTACACGCACGGCCCGCTGATGCCGATGCTGAGCCTGCTCATCGCCGTCCTGCTCATTCGCCACACACGGATTCGCGTCCGGCCCATGCCGATCCTGGGGCTGGCGGTGACGGGCCTGTTCGTGCTGCTGCATCTGACGGCATCCCTGGCGCGTGTGAACTTCGCCAGCGGGTTCGCGTTCATCGGCGTGTTGTGCGGGCTGGTGCTCGCGCTGTGGGGGGCGATGGCGCTGCGGCGGCTGTGGTTCCCGTTGGCGCTGCTGCTGTTCATGGTGCCGCTGCCGGACGTGTCGATCTCCAACCTGAACTTTAGGCTGAAGATGATGGCCGCGGGCATCGGCGTCCAGATAGTCAACTTTCTGGGCGTGGCTGCGGCGCGGGCCGGCAACCGGGTGTTCCTGGAGGGCGACAAGAGCCTCGTGATCGCCAACGTCTGCAACGGTCTGCGGACGCTGATATCGCTGCTGGCGTTCGGAGCGCTGTACGCATACGTCTGCCGGCTCCGCGGGCTGTGGCGGATCGCCCTGTTCGCGATGACGATACCGGTAGCCGTCGTCAGCAACGCGGTCCGCGTGGTCGGGTTGATAATCGTGGCCCACATATGGGACAACAAGACGGCGACCGGGTGGTTTCACGACATCTCGGGCCTGTCCATATTCATACTCGCGTTTCTACTGATGTTCGCGCTGGAGAGCATGCTGCTGGCGTTCCGGCGTGCGATAGGCCGACCCGCGAAGATCCCGCCGCTGTTCGACGGCGTCCGCCGCGGCGACGAGGACGACGGGCAGTGGTCGGCGATGGTTTCCGCCGGGGGCGGGAAAGCCGGTTGGGCGGCCGCGATCCTGCTGGCGGCGACGGCCGGCGGGGCGGTCTGGCTGAACCAGTCGGCGCCCGCGCAGTGGGACCAGCAGATGGTCAAGGGCATCGTGCCGCGGGATATCGCGCTGGCCGGCATGACGTGGCGCGGCTACGACCTCACACTGGACGACCGGACGCTGGCCGTCCTGGAGACGCGCGACTACCTGTTCCGCAAATACGTCCCGACCGCCCCCGGGCCGGCGCCGCTGGACCTGACGATCGTCTTCAGCCCCGACAACCGCAAGGGCACGCACCCGCCCGACCTGTGCGTCGAGGGCCTGGGACAGGATATCATCGCCATGAGCGACGTCGTCATCAGCGGCGTCGAGGGGCGCGGCGACCTGCCCGCCCGACAGTTGACCGTGCAGGCCGGCACGAGCCGGCAATACCTCGTATACACGTACAAGTGCGGCGACGAGTACACAGCCAGCTTCTGGCGGCAGCAGTTCGTGATATTCCTCAATGGGCTGCTCCGCCGCAACGCCGCCGGGGCGCTCATCCGCATATCCACGCCGCTCGTCCCCGGCGACGACGACGGACCGGCCCGCGCCAGGGAGCTGCTCCGACTGGCCGTGCCTCACATAGACAAGAACCTTCCATAGGAAAAGGGAACAGAAATGACGCGCCGCGTGATTCTAGTTCTGGCGATCCTCGCCGTGATAGGCATCGTGATAGGAGGCGCCTGGTACGTCCGACGGCAAGGCACTCCGGAAAAGATGCTTGCCAGGATCCGCCTGGAGGCAAGCGCCTCGAACTTCGAGAAGGCCCTGAAGTTGGCCGACGACTACATCGCCAGGTACGGCGACGATTGGCGCGGCTACTACCAAAAGGCCAACGTCTGCATGGACATGGGACGGTTCGAGGACGCGCGAGGCCCGCTGACCACGCTGCTGGCCAAGCCCGGGCTGAAGGCCGACCCGGTTGTCGTCACCAGGCGGCTGTCGGAGAGCTACTCCTTCGACGCCGTGCGCAAGGCCGGCGCCCCGGGCGCCTCGGAGGCGGTCCTGCTGGACGCCGTCCAGGAGATCGGCAAGGCCAACGAGCTGCTGGTCGGGTTGAATCTCGCCCCGACCGGCTCGGAGGACCCGGACACGCTGCGAAGGGTCCTCGATGCGCTGACGGCGCTGGGCGACAACCAGGCGGAGCTTGGCGTTCTGCATATCAAGCTCGCCGACCTCTTCGCCCAGGAGGCAGAGACGGCCACCGCCGGCGAGGCGACGGAGCTGGTCGCCAAGAACATCGAGGCCAGCCGGACCCAGCGGCAGCTCGGCGACGCCAGCAAGGCCGACGCGACCGCCACGATGCTCAAGATCATCCAGCTCGACCCCACCAGGGGCAAGGCCGCCAAGTGGGCTGTGCAGCTTTGCATAGACCGCGGGGATGAGGCCTCGCTCCAGGCCGTCCGCCAGGCGCTCGCCAAGACGGATGCCCCGCCGCCGATGGCACAATTGCAGTTACTGGACCACGACGTGGACCTGTCCTCCGACCACGACAACGTCTCGACGTTCCGCGCCAAGGTCCGGGCCGTCTGCGACCGGCTGGACGAGATGCTCGCCCGCAAGGACCTCTCCGACGAGGATGCCACGCAGATCAAGCTCGCCAGGTCGAAGATGGCGCTGCACCTTCAGGACTACGACACGGTGAAGCGGCTGATCGACGACGACATCCTGGCCGCCAATCCCCGGCTGCCGGAGGCCAGGCTCATCAAGGCCAGGATGCTCATGCTCCAAGGCAAGCATGACGAGGCCGAGCGGCTGCTGCTCGCCCTCAAGACCGACTTCCCGCGGTCGATCAAGGTGCAGTACTGGCACGCCAGGGCGGCCATGGACATGGGCATGATGGACACGGGCCTGACGACTCTCCAGAACCTGGTGGCCGGCGCCAAGACCGCCCCGCCACGCGACCCGGAGGACTACAGATTCCTCGCCCTTGCCAGGACCTACCTGACCAACGAGTTCCTCCGCGAGGGGCTCTACGAGCGGGCATTCCTGGAGGCCAAGGAGTATCACCGGGAGTTCCCGGCGGACGCCTGGGCGATCAGGCTGATGGTTCGCGCGGCGGCGGGGCTGCTCCGCTCGGCGCCCGCCTCGGAGAGCAAGCCGCTGCTGGACCGCGCCGTTCTTGACCTGGCCGTCGATCGGAACGCGAAGAACCCGTCCATGTTGATGGCGGCCTACGACGGCTATCTCGTGCTGGGAGACCGCGCCGCGGCCGCCGAGGTCGCAAGGAAGGCAGTGGCATGCGCCGCCGACTCGGCGGAGGACCGCCGCGCCAGGGCGATGGCCCTGTGGAGCCTGGGGCGCCGGCAAGAGGCGGAGGACTTCCTGGTCAAGGACCTGGCCCGCGACGGCGAGCAGGGCGAGCTGCGAATCACCCTGGGGCAGATCTACTCGCAGACCGGCAGGACGCTTCAGGCCGTCGAGCAGTTCCGCTCGGCGTTGGCGCTTTACCCGACGAACGAGGAATTCGCGTTGATCCTCGCAAGAGAGCTGTACAAGGCCGGCGATGTCGAGCAGGCCTATCAGGTCTTGCAGAGGATCACGGCCCCCGGGCTGGAGGCCCAGCGGCTGATGGCCGTCATCCAGGCCAGGCGAGGCGAGACCCCGCCTGATGAGAACCTTGCCCTCGAGCCGGGGACCAGGTCGGCGATGGACGTGGCCAGGGAATGTCTGCGCAGCGGGCAGGTGAGCCGGGCGATCGAGATATGCAACCGCGAGCTGAACGAGCCTCGCAGCCCCAACATCCGGGAGGCCCACGCCACGCTCGCGCGAGCCTACCAGATGCTCGGCCAGTGGCCCGCCGCCAGCGAGCACTGGGCCAAGGTCATAGAGCTTGCCCCCACCGGCGGCGGCGACATCGACCCGCTGGCCGCCTACCAGGCCATGGCCAGGTCGCTGCTGTATCAGGCGCCGCCGGCGGAGGCCGTCAGGCGGCTCGGCCAGGTGCCGGGCGCCGACGCCCGCCTGGTGAAGCTCACCGAAGGCTGGCTGTATCTCCAGATCAAGGACTTTGCCCGGGCGGCGGACGCGCTGGGGCAAGTTGCCGATGAGGCCTCGGCGCCCGCGGAGTACCGCGGACTGGCGCGATACCATCGCGCCCAAGCGTTGGCCGGCGAGGGGCGCATCAACGATGCCCTCGCCGAAGTGGACGCGCTTGAGCAGCAGGGATTCAGGCCCGATCTGGTCGGCTTCGCCAGGGCGGGCGTGCTGGCGACCGCCGGGCGGATGGACGAAGCCGGCGCCGCCCTGAAGCAGGTGTGCGACCGGGCGGTGGCCGACCAGGACATCAACACGCTCACCAAGGCCGCCGGCCTGTACGTGCAGATGGGAATGGCCGACGATGCGATAGGCGCCTGCGACGAGGCGGTCAAGCTTCGCCCGAAGGAGGCCGCCGGCTACCTGTACCGCGCGAGCATACGGGAGTCGATGGGCAAGACCGACGAGGCGCTGGCCGACTTCCAAAAGGCCGTCGAGGTCCAATCCCAGAACCTGGACAACCACCGCAGACTGATCC
>CAYUYH010000113.1:0-8822 GCA_964449175.1 uncultured Planctomycetaceae bacterium | reverse complement strand
GGTATCGGGGGCTTCGTAGTCCGACGACCCACCGGTGTAGCCATGACTATCCGACGGCGAGCCGACGTCGTATTCTCCACCACGCGATGGCTTGACGTAGTTCTCGTTGATCCTGATCTCGACCAGTCGCTTGACGGCCGCCGTGATGACACTTCGCTCCTTGCCCTGAAGATCGCTTTCCTTGAAGGCCTCGGCATTGGTGGCGTTGATGGCGGCAATGATGTCGCTCGTAACCCACAGGTTCAATTGCGCCTGCCACAGTTGGTCGACGGGCGGGTTCTGCACAGCCTGCCTGAAGACCATGTTCATGGCGTCGCTGTCGACATACACATGCCCGGCCTTCGCCCTGTTCAACATCGCTGACTGGCGCCCCATCTCCTTGGCTTGCTGCTCATAATCTGCCGGCAACGATTCCGTGGTCTCACCCCACGTATCAGGCCCCCCGGCCATCGGCTTGGGCGCGGGCGTGGAGGTACGTTGCCACTCGGGCCAAGGGCTCGCCGACGTCGAACCCGTTCCGCCGGTCGAGCCGAAGCCCGTCGACGCCGCCTCCTCCCGTTCCATGGCCAGTCGAAGCCGAAGCTGGTTGCGCCATTGAATCGTCTGGGAGTTGATCTCCGCATCGGTCGGGGGGCTGGTGGGACCCAGGCTGTTCATCAGCTCCTGCATCTTCTGCACATATGCTTTGATGAAGTGGTATCCCAGGCCTTGGTCTCGATACAGATTTTCGTCATACGGGAATGCCGGCACGGCCTGGCCACCCTCGGGCAGGACAAGCTGAAGCACTTCGTAGTTCCTTCGGTTCCAGTCAACGCACTTGGCTTCAATGCCGCCGGCAGCGGCCTGTATTCTTGTAAGCGCATCCTTGGCCTGCCGCACCATTTCGCTGCTGGCGCCGCGTTGGCCCAGGCCCTTGAGTTGGCCGACGACCTGGACGCGCTGGCCCACGCCGTCTTGCACCTCGCCGGAGGCCTTGACGTACGCCGCCAGCATCGCGCCTCCACCCAGCAGAACAATGGCCGCCATCGCGATCAGGAAAACGTTCTCTCGTACGAACTTCATAGCAGTCTCCCGGCTGTGCTACCGGACCAACGAGTCGGTATTGTTGCCTTTGGTCAGTCCATCGCTATCGATCGTGACGACGATCGCCACGATGAACCGTGTATCGTTGGAGGCGTCCTCATTCGGAAACAGCGGACCGGGCTGCGCGGGGCCGGCGGCAAGCGGGCCGCCGCCGCGCCGGCCTAACCCGCCGCCAAACGGCGCCCCCCCGGAGTCCGGGGCCTCATAATCACCGCTTTCGTAACCGTATGTCGACCGGCCGCGGGCAGGCAGCCCTCCGGCGCCCTCCTTTCCGATGAAGGTGAACTCGCAGTTGAGGACGCTCAACAAGGGGTTGCCCTCAGCAGCGGCCTTCAGTTCCTTTCTTAGGCCGGTCAAGGTCTGCTGGGCCCTGCCCTCTCGCAACGGCGTCGAGCCTTCGATGCGTATCAGATAGCCCCTCTTGGGCCCGCCGCTGTCGCCGCTGGCGTATCCGCTCCCGCTCCGAGGCGGGACAGATAGACCCACGTTTTCTCCCAGGGCGGACCTGGCATCCTCGACTGTGGCGTCGCGCACCGGCGTCGTCCGCATACTCGTGATAAAGGCCATCTCTCTGTTCGTGCGCATGGGGTGAATCTGCCGTATCCGCATGCGAATCTGTTCGCGTGTCGCATCGTCGCGGGCGGCTGCATAGCTGTTCAGCAGCTTCTGGTCCTGGAAGGCGGCCTCAATGCCCTGCGACACTACCGTCTGAAGCGCCGGCCAGTAGGAGCGATAGGCAAACAGCTGGCGATACTCGTCGATGGGCTTCTCCACGTCGGGGATCTGACCGCGGAGACGTTCGTACTCGCGCTGCTCGTTGGACAGGTTGCGCGCGACCCGCGAGGCCTCGTTGAACGCCTCCCCCTGCGCCAGGGCGGACTTGTCAGCCATCGCCCGATACAGCGGGGCCGCCAGCGTCGCCAGGATGACCACCGCCGCCGCGGCGAACCAGGGCTTCTTCTTGCCCCAAAGCCGGCGGCGGACGATCTCGTCAGGCAGCAGGTTCGTGCTGACGGCCGACAGATCCAGCCCCTGAAGCGCCAACCCGTAGGCCACGGCAAAGGACAGAACGTTCTCGTTGAGCACTGGCGCGTTGACGTCCGCGCCGGCAGTCAGGCGGTTATAGCTGTCCACGCGCACGACCGGCACATTGAGCTGCTGCTCCAGGAACTTCTGAAGCCCCGGCAGGCGGAAGCCGTTGCCCAGGCCGACGACCCTCTTGAATCTCGCCTCGCGGCGCATGGCTGTGTAGTAGCCGATCGACCGCTGGATCTCCTGGGCGAGGTCGGCGAACACGGGCCTCATCGCCTGGAAGATCTGCCGGGCGTACTTGCTGGTAGCCGCGGATCGCTTGAGCTTCTCAGCCTTGGTGAATGACAGTTTGAAGGCCTTCACCAGCGCCTCGGTGAAGTCATTGCCGCCGATCTGGATTGTGCGCGTCCATATCCTCGGCCCGTCCGCGACGACCAGGTCGGTCTTGTTCGCGCCGACGTCGGCCAGCAGCGTGGCGCCGTCGGGCGCGAGCTGCCCGTCGAAGGTCATGAAGTTGAACAGCGCCAGCGGGGCCATCTGGACCACGTCGACGGTGAGCTGGGCCTCGTCGAAGTGCTCCAGCATCTCGGCGATGTCGATCCGCTTCATCGCGAAGATGCCGACCTCCACGTCCGGGCTGTCAGCGTCCTGGAAGTCCTGCCACCGCCAGATCACCTCGCCGATCGGGAAGGGGATCTGTTGCTCGGCCTCGAACCGTACGATGTCCGGGATCTTCTTCTTCTCGACGGGAGGCAGCTTGACGAATCTCGTGAAGCCGCTCTGCCCGGAGACAGCCACCGCCACGGCGCTGCCGGCAATGCTGTTGCGCGACAGAAACGTCTCAAGTGCAGTGCGAGTGAGCTGGACGCGATCAGCCTCCGGATCGCTGAGAACCTGGGCGTGCTCGATGACGTCGAGGGCCTCCACCTGCAACGTGCCGTCCACGTCCCTCAGCTTCAGGGCCTTCAGGGCACATTGCCCTATGTCGATCCCCCAGACACTGTCTAGCGTAGGCATCGCAACTCCTTGGGCTCACCGGCCGAAACGATCCCGACCTTCACCTGCGAGGCATGCCGGCGAGCTCGCCTCGCGCCGCTCAAGCCGGCGGCGCCCGCCGGACGAACCCGCCGCCGACGTTAGGCCTGATTGCGCAGCCGCCCGCCGTCTGGCAACGATCGGCTACCGGCGGCCTGCCGCCGCGGCCCGCGCCTTCGCGTGGGCGCGGCGGATGTTCACTCCTATAATAGTCTCCTCGTATTAGTACGGCAAGGCAATGAACATGGCCCGGGGCCACTTGCCTTTTCACTCCAATCGAGGACAGTCGTGGCGTTCCAGGCAACCACTCTCGGATGCAAGGTTAACCAGTACGAAAGCCGCGCCATCGCCGAGGCGCTCGTCTCGGCCGGCCTGACCCGCGCCAAGCGGGGCGGCGAGGACATCGACCTCGTCGTGATCAACACCTGCTGCGTCACAGCCACGGCCATGGCCAAGAGCCGCCAGGCCATCGCCCGGGCCGTGCGGCGCGCGCCCGAGGCGGCGGTCCTCGTCGTCGGCTGCTACGGCGACTACGACCCCGGCCGAATCCGAGGACTGCTGGGCGCCGTCGGCGTGCCTCCACAGAGGGTGTTTCTCGCCGGCCATAGTGACGACCTCTCGGCCTGCTTAGGTCAGGTTCTCGCGGAAATAGCTTCTCTCGGTGGGGACAGCCCAGCCACGGACGGCGGGCGGGATCAGCGGGGATCCGTTGGTGGGAATCGCCGGGTGGCATCGCCGGCCACGCCGGCCTGTTGCCCCGCCTCCGAGGCGCCTATTATCACACCGCGCAGCGGGGCGAAAATCAAGCATAAACTGTCCGCCACGGCTGCCCTTGCGGGCATCACCAGCTTCCCCGGCCGCCAGCGGGCGATCGTGAAGGTCCAGGACGGTTGCGACGCGTTCTGCGCGTACTGCATCGTGCCTCACGTGCGGCGGCGGCTTTGGTCCCGCCCGGCCGAGGATATCGAGCGGGAGTGCCGCGCACTGGTCGCCGCTGGCCACAGGGAGATCGTCCTGTGCGGCGTGCACCTGGGCGCCTACGGCTGCGACACCACCGTTCGCCTTCGGCGTGGCGCCGGGCGCGGCGCCCTGGCCGGGCTTGTCCGCCGAATCGCCGCCATCGACGGCCTCTGGCGGGTCAGGCTGTCCAGTCTGGACTGCCTGGACGCGGACGACGAGCTGCTGGCCGCCTGCCGCGAGCTGCCCGACCTCGCCCCCCACTTCCACCTGCCGCTCCAGTCCGGCAGCGACCGCGTCCTGCGACGGATGAACCGCCAGTACACCGCCGCCCAGTTCGCCCAGGCCGTCGCCCGCGTCCGCGAGGCGACCGACCGCCCTGCCATCACAACAGACATCATCGTGGGCTTCCCCGGCGAGGAGGACGGTGACTTCGCCGCCACGCTCGCCGCCGCACGGGCCGCGGGATTCGCCAAGATTCACGCCTTCCCCTTCAGCGCGATCAAGGGCACTGCCGCGTGGGCCTGGCGGGCGGAGGCCCCGCCGCGGGATGTCGTCAAGGACCGCATGGCCGCCCTGGCCGAGCTGGAGGCAGAGCTGGCAGTCGCCTACCGCCGACAGTTCCTGGGCCAGACGCTCCAGGCCCTGGTCGAGGGTCGCGCCAGCCGCCGGCGCCCGCCCGGCTGGCTCGCCAGGACCGACCGGTACTTCACCGTCCGCCTGCCGGCAGACGGCTTCCGCCCCGGCTGCGTCGCCTCCGTACGCATCGACCGCGCCGACCCGCACGAGACCACCGCCTCCCCCGCCGGGCGAGGCTAGGATTCGCGGGTTGGGGGGCGTAGAATCCCGTCATGGCCAAGGACTCCGACAAGCTCATCAACGCGGCCGAGCAGGCGCTGGAGACGGAGTTGATGTTCGGCGGCGAGTTCCTACCGGCGGCGGAAGCCGCGGAGCAGTCCGCCGGCGCCGACGCGTCGGTCGGCGGGCCGTCGGGCGAGCAGAAGGCCCAAGCCCTGGCCGAGATGGACGCCGCGGAGGTGCGGACCTGCACGCGCTGCCGTCTGAGCGCGGGCAGGCGGCAGACCGTCTTCGGCGAGGGCGCTGCCGACGCCGAGCTGGTGTTCATCGGCGAGGGACCGGGCGAGGAAGAGGACCGCACGGGCCGACCCTTCGTAGGCCGGGCCGGCGAGCTGCTGACCGGCATGATCAAGGCGATGGGGCTGGCCCGCGAGCAGGTCTACATCTGCAACGTGGTCAAGTGTCGCCCGCCGGGCAACCGCGCCCCAGCCGCCGACGAGGCAGAGGCGTGTTGGCCTTACCTGCTGCGTCAGTTGCAGACGATCGCGCCCAAGGTCATCGTCACGCTGGGCAACCCCGCCACGCAGCGGCTGCTGGAGACCCGCACGGGCATCACCCGCCTGCGGGGCGCCTGGCAGCAGCTTCCGCCGTTCGCGCCGGGGCTGGGCGGCATCGACGTGATGCCGACGTTTCACCCGGCCTACGTGTTGCGACAATACACGGCCGAGGTGCGCGGCAAGGTATGGGCCGACCTCCAGAAGGTGATGGAGCGGCTGGGCATCGACCCGCCCGCCGGTCGCGGCGGACCGCCCGGGCGGAGGTGACTGCAAATACAGCCGGCAGGCCCGCCCGTGGGGGAGACGAACCTGCCGTTACTCAATCTCTAGGAGAAGGAGGGGAGGATTCGAGTTTTTCGCCTGTCTGTGAAGTACTACGTCCCCGCCGCCCGGCGGTTCGCGCCGGAATGAAAAGACCCTCTCGATTCGGCGCGGCGGCTTCTATCGGCGGCTGCGGCGCCGCGGCGGAGTACTCGTCCACCGGCACGCGGCGGACGCGCTGTCCCAGACGGCATGTGATCTCATAGGGAATCGTCCCCGCCAGGCGGGCGAGCGCCTCGACGCTATGGGGGGCTGACGGGTCCGGCGAGATGATCTCCACCTCATCGCCGACGGCGACAGCAGGCAGGTCTGTCAGGTCGACGATAGTCTGGTCCATGCTCACACGGCCGCGGACGGGCACGTCCCGCCCGGCGATGCGCATGGTCGCGGCGTTTGACAGACTGCGCGGATATCCGTCGGCGTAGCCCACGGGCGCCAGGCCGACGCGGCTGTCGCGGGCGAACGTGTGCGTCAAGCCGTAGCCGCAGCGGCTGCCGGCAGGCACGTGCTTGATCTGCATCAGCCTGCCCGTCAGCCGCAACGCCGGGCGAAGCGGCAGGCGGTTAGCCATCTCGTCCGACGGCTGATAGCCGTACACGGCTATGCCCGGGCGGACCATGTCCAGATGAGTGGCCGGCAGATCGATCAAGGCCGCGGAGTTGGCCATGTGAAGCGTAAGGCCCGCCCCGCCGCCGGCAGCGGCGACCGCGGAGTTGAAGCGCTCGAATTGGCCCAGCGCGTTCTGCTTGTCGGCCTCATCGGCCGTGGCGAAGTGCGAATATATCCCGCCCAGCCTGACGGCCTGGCAGCGGCGGATGCCCTCGACCAGGGCGGGCAGTTGCCCAACGGGCACGCCGCTGCGGCCCATGCCCGTGTCCACCTTGATGTGCACGGTGGCTTGCGCGTCGGTCAGCCGGGCCGCCTCGTCCACGGCAGACACGTCGCCCGCGGCTGCGACCGTCAAGGTGACGTTGGCGGCGATCAGCTCGGAGATCGCCTCTCGCCTCTCCGCGCGGTCGCAGTTGGCGCAGGCGGAGAAGAACATCAGCACGGGCCCGGTATATCCCAGCCGCCGCAGCAGCCAGGCCTCCTCCGGTGTGGCCACGGCCAGGCAGTCGGCCGCCGGCGCGATCACGCCCAGCAGGTCGGCGAGGCCATGGCCATAGCAGTCGGCCTTGACCACAGCGCAGAGCTTCGTGCGGGCCGGCAACTGCTTCCGCAGCAGGCCCAGGTTCCACCGGACCGCCGACGCCGATATCTCCGCCGTGAGGTAGCTCTCCATCGTCTCCATCCCGCCGCGGGCCAGTGCGACCCCGTCCGGCGTGCCCTATTGTTGGCTCCACGGCGGCTTGCTGCAAGGGCTGAATTGCCGCCAGGGCGGAAAGGCCCGCCGTGCCGCCGGCTGGAGCCCTCGCTGGAGGATTTCGCCCGCAATACAGTCCGCCGGTCTGCTCAATGCTTGTTGCAGGGTTGCACGGGGCGGGTCTATAATCGCCCCCTGCCGTGCCCAGCGCCGGTGAGGGAATGTGCACCTCGGCCGCCGGGCACCCGGATCAGTGGACGTATCGAGATGGGCAAGACGACAGACGAAGTGGAAACCGAAGACAGGCAGGACGGCGGCTTCGCCTGGTTTGAGTCGCTGTTGGTAGGGCATCGCCTCGCCTTCAATATTGTCATCCACTCGCTCCTGTTCACGCTTGCCCTGTTCCTGGCGTACCTGGTTCGCTTCGAGGTCAAAGGGGGCGAGGGACAAACGGGCTGGTTCTTCGGCTCGTTCTTGCCATGGCTGCCGTTCTTCGTGATCGTCAAGCTGGTCATCTTCGGGGCGGTCAAGCTGTTCAGGGGCGGCTGGCAGTACGCCTCCATCCGCGACGTCGGCAACATCCTGTTCGCCTGCTGGCTGTTCCTGCTGGTGACGGCAGTGCCGATCTGGCTGCTCCGCGCGCTTCAGGATGGCGGCAGGCTGGGGGTCGTGGGCGACTACATCCAGAGCTACTCCACCGGCGTGCTGTTCCTGGACTTCCTGGCGACGGTGTTTCTGGTCTGCACGGCGAGGCTGGGCTTCCGGATCTACCGCGAGGAGCTCCGCCCGGCCTCGACCGAGGGCGTCCGCCGCGTGCTGATCGTCGGCGCGGGCAACGCCGCCGAGGCCATCATCCGCGAGATCAACCGCATGCCGGTCGAGCGGTTCCGCGTCATTGGCCTGGTGGACGACGACCCGGCCAAGCAGCACCTGATCATGCACGGCATACCCGTGCTTGGGGCGACCAGCGACATCCGCAAGATCTGCGAGGAAGAGAAGGTCGAGGAAATCATCGTCGCGATGCCCTCGGCCACGCAGAAGCAGCTGCGCCACGTGATCGAGCTGTGCAGCGGCACGAAGCTGAAGTTCCAGTCGCTGCCTGGCGTGGGCGACCTGATCGACGGGCGAGTGACCGTCTCGCAGATCCGCCCCGTGGACATCCACGACCTCCTCGGCCGGGAGGCCGTCGCGCTCGACAGCGAGGCGATCGGGCGATTCCTCCGAGGCCGGCGGGTGCTTATCACCGGCGCCGGCGGCAGCATCGGCTCGGAGATGTGCCGGCAGGTCTGCCACTATCAGCCGGCGGAGCTCATCCTCGTCGAGCAGGCTGAAAACCCGCTGTTCGACATAGAGAACGAACTCCGCGCGAAGCACGGCGAGATCCCGCTGGTCGTGTGCATCTGCGACATATTCGACCGTCAGCGCGTAATAGCCATCTGGGGCGAGCACCGGCCCGAGGTTGTCATCCACGCCGCCGCCCACAAGCACGTGCCGATGATGGAGCGCAACCCCTGCGAGGCGATAAAGAACAACGTACTCGGCACGAAGAACGTCGCCGACGCGTCCCGCGAGTTCGGCGTCGGCGAGTTCGTGACGATCTCAACCGACAAGGCCGTCAACCCCTCGTCGGTGATGGGCGCCTCCAAGCGCGTCGGCGAAATATACACACAAGCGCTCAGCGCCACCAAGGACTGCCCGACGCAGTTCAAGGCCGTGCGGTTCGGCAACGTGCTGGA
>CAYUYH010000112.1:0-8905 GCA_964449175.1 uncultured Planctomycetaceae bacterium | reverse complement strand
TGACACGGCCAAGCAGGTCAGCTCCGCGGCCCGGCAGTTCGGCTGTCGCTGGCGGCTGAGCGAGACCTACGGCTGCACGGGGTGGGAGTATCCGTTCAGCGGGCACAAGTCCCAAGGCGACTGGCAGGCGGCGCTCGGCGTGAACCTGCGCTGCCACCACCTGTCGTGGTACACGATGGTCGGCGAGGCCAAGCGCGACTACCCGGCGGCGATATCGTATCAGTCGCCGTGGTGGCCGGCGTACGCCAGAGTGGAGGACTACTTCGCGCGAGTGAACGTGGCGATGAGCCGCGGGCGGGAGGTCCGCGACCTGCTGGTGATACACCCGGTCGAGAGCATGTGGAGCCTGTTCCACATCGGCGCCGACCCGGCCGAGAAGGACAGGCTCGAGAAGGGCTTCTGGCAGCTCCGCGACACGCTGCTGGGCGGGCACATCGACTTCGACTACGGCGACGAGGAGATCCTCTCCCGCCTGGCTCGCGTCACCGGGCGGGGCGGGGCGGCGGAGCTGCTCGTCGGCAAGGCCGGCTACAAGGCCGTCGTCGTGCCGCCGATGCTCACGATGCGTTCGAGCACGCTGCGGCTGCTGCGGCGGTTCCGAGCGGGCGGCGGGCTGGTGGTCTTCGCCGGCGCCGCGCCGGGCCACACCGACGCCGAGCCCAGCGCCGCAGTCAGGGAGTTCGCCGCCACGTGCGTCCGCACGCCGCGCCGCGGGGTGAGCCTGCTGCGCGCCGTCGAGCCGGCTGCCAGACGCGTATCTATCACCGACTCTGCCGGTAGCGAGATCGCGCCGATCCTCTACTGCCTCCGCGACGACCGCGACGCGCAGTACCTGTTCCTATGCAACACCTCGCAGGCCGTCATGGGCAGGCAGGTCGATGATCTGCCGCTGAGCCGGCGGACGCTGGCCTTCGACGACGTCCGCGTAGCCGTCTCGTGCGGAGGATCAGGCCGGCCGCTGGAGGTAGACTGCCAGACCGGCGAGGTCTTCGCCGCCGCCGGCTCGGCCGGGCCGGGCGGCTGGGCCATCCGCACGTCCCTGGCCGCCCTCGGCAGCCGGCTGTTCATCCTGCCCAAGCGCAAGGGCCGCAAGGCCTACCCGCGGCGCAAGGCGCTGCGGCAGATCGCCCGCCGGCCGCTGCCGGGGGAGTGGGACATCCAGCTCTCCGAGCCGAACTGCTTGCTGCTGGACCGCCCGCGGTGGCGGCTGGGCGGTGGGCGATGGCGAGGCCCGGACGATATCCTTCGCATCGACACCGCCGTGCGGACCGAGCTTGGTCTGCCGCGGCAGGTGTGGAACATGCGTCAGCCGTGGGCCGAGCCGATCGTCACGCCGCCCCCGCAGGCGCGGGTGAGCTTGGAGTACAACTTTGACGTTCGCGCGCTGCCGGCCGGTCCGATTCACCTGGCCGTCGAGCAGCCGCAACTCTGCCGCGCGTCGCTGAACGGCTGTGAGGCGACGGCTGATGACGACTGCGGCTGGTGGGTGGACCGCTCGCTGCACGTCGTGCCGCTGGACGCGCGGGCGCTGCGGCTGGGCCGCAACGTGCTGACCCTGGACTGTGAGATGTCGCAGCAGCACACGGGCCTGGAGGCGGTCTACCTGCTGGGCGAATTCGGGGCGGCGGTGGAGGGCACGGACTCCTCGATCGTCGCCCGGCCGCGGCGGCTGAGGATCGGCGACTGGACGCGACAGGGGTTGGCCTTCTACGCCGGGCACGTCAGCTACGTCCGGCGGATTCACCCGAAGCCGCGCGCGGGCCGGCGCCTGTTTGTCCGCGTGCCGCGATACGCCGGCGTGGCCGTCCGCGTGCTGGTCGACGGCGCCGAGGCAGGCCTAGTCGCCTGGCCGCCGAATGAGGTGGATATCACCGACCTGCTGACCGGCGGGCCGGTCACGCTGGCGATCCAGGTGCTCGGCCATCGGCGCAACAGTCACGGCCCGCACCACCTGGCCGTTGACGTTCCGGGCTTCTGGCCGGGCAACTGGCGGGAAAAGGGCGACCGCTGGTGCGACGATTACCGCCTGGTTCCCTGCGGCCTGCTCGCCCCGCCGGAGTTGGTGACGAAGCGATAGGCCGTCCGCGACCAACGACATCCCCTCGCCGCGGCGGGAGCCCCGCCGCGCGATAGTGGCGGGGGTGAGTATGTCTACGGTTGTGCCGGGCGGGGCTTGTGGTTGTTGGCCAGCGTGGCGGCACGGTTGACGGCGGCGAGATACGCCCGGGCGGAGCTTTCGACGATGTCCGTGCTCACGCCGCGCGTGCGGAACCGCCTGCCCTCGTACTCCACCTCGATGGTCACCTCGCCCTGGGCGTCCTTGCCGCTGGTCAGCGCCCGCAGCGCGTAGTCCCGCAGCGTCGGGCGGATGCCGGTGATCCTTCCGATGGCCTCGTAGACCGCGTCGACGGGCCCGTCGCCGATGGCCGCATCGGTGAACGACTCGCCTTCTTTCGTCAGCGTCACCGTCGCGGTCGGCACGGCGCTCGATCCGGCGGTCGTCTGCACGCCGGCCAGGGTCCACACCTCCACGGCCCGCTCGATCTGCTCGTCGATCAAGGCCTCGATGTCCTCGTCGTAGACGTCCTTCTTCTTGTCGGCGAGGAGCTTGAACTTGGCGAAGGCGTTGTCGATCTGCTGGTCGGTCAGCGTGTAACCGAGGGCTTCGGTCCGCTGCTTGAAGGCATGTCGCCCGCTGTGCTTGCCGAGCACGAGCTTGCTTGCCGGGATGCCGATGTCGTCGGGCCGCATTATCTCGTACGTCTCGCGGGCCGAGAGCATGCCGTGCTGGTGGATGCCCGCCTCGTGCGCGAAGGCGTTGTCGCCGACGACGGCCTTATTGCGCGGAATCGTCATGCCCGTCACCGAAGCGACGAGTCGGCTGGTTGGGTAAATCTTCTTGGTCTTGATGCCGGTGGTGACGTCGAGGAAGTCGGCCCGCGTCTTGATGGCCATGACGATCTCTTCCATCGACGCGTTGCCTGCCCGCTCGCCGATGCCGTTGACGGTGCACTCGACTTGGCCCGCCCCGGCGCGGACGGCGGCCAGCGAATTGGCCACCGCCATGCCGAGATCGTCGTGGCAGTGCACGGAGATGACGGCCTGGCCGATGTTGGGCACCCTGGCGACGAGGTGGCGGATCAGGTCGCCGAATTCCGCCGGCATGGCGTAGCCGACGGTGTCGGGGATGTTGACGGTATTCGCCCCGGCCTCGATGACGGCGGTGACCACGTCCACGAGGAAGTCCGGCTCGGTGCGGGATGCGTCCTCCGGGCTGAACTCCACGTCGTCGACGAGGCTCCGGGCGGCCTTGACGCCCTCGACCGACATCTTGATGATCTCTTCCTTGGCGCGCTTCAGCTTGTAGGTGCGGTGGATCTCGCTGGTGGCGCAGAAGACGTGAATCCTCGCTCGCTTGGCGGGCTTGATTGCCTCGCCGGCGCGGGCGATGTCCTCGTCGCGCGATCTCGCGAGCCCACAGATGACCGGTCCGCTTACCTCGGTCGCCACGGCCTGGACGGCCTCGAAGTCGCCCGGGCTGGCGATCGGAAAGCCCGCCTCGATGATGTCCACGCCCATTGCCGCCAGCGCCCTGCCGACGTCCAGCTTCTCGGCGATGTTCATGCTACAGCCGGGGCTCTGCTCTCCGTCGCGGAGGGTCGTGTCGAATATGGCGATGTTTCGCATCTCTGACATTGCTGTGTCCTTGCAGCCCCAGACAGCGGGCAAAAAAACAAGACCCCGCGATCTTGTCCGGATCGCGGGGCCTTGACTGGTCTTGGTCCGCGATCCGTCAGCGCAGCAGCAGAGCCAGGAGTAACGCCAGGCCCAGGCTGTCAGACTGACGGATCGTCATTGTTGCTGCCTTTCCTATATATATTATCGGCCCGAACGCCGCGGAAGTCAAGCTCCGTCCGGCCCGTCGGACCCAACTCATGCTGGCCTCGGCGGCCCTACGACCCAGCGGAAACCGACTGCAAGGCCATCCGCCCGAACCCTCGGCTGCACTTGAGCTGGACGACCCCCCAGACGGCCAGTGTCAGCAGCGGGTAGGCGGCGAACCGCGCGTAGTACCATATGTGTGTGAACAGGCTCACGTCCGTGGCGCCCCACGCGCTCCTGACCTCTTTGGTGAACGTCACCAGTTCCTCCAGGCCGAAGGTCGCTCCCGGCAGGAAGATCGAGTGGAGCGTCTGCTGCCAGGGCGTGAGCAGCGCCAGCAGCCAAAGCGACCAGAAGAACGCGCTGAGCAGGGCGCCCACGCCGCCGAGCCTGCCGACCAGGGAAACCAGCACGCCGAGCAGCAGTGTCAGTGCAAGCAGGCCGGTCAACACCATCACCATAAACCGCGTGCTCGCCAAGACCACGCGGAAGACACTGTCCTCCCAGAAACGCGCCCTACTGACGGCCAGCGTCGTGTCCTCGGTGCCGGCGACTTGCGTGGTTGCATCTTTCGAGCAGTGCAGCGCGTCGGTGGTGCCCACAATGCCGACCATGACGAATACCGCCAGTTGCAGGATGATGCATATGCCCACAAACACCCACAGGATGTTCTTGGCTGCGTAGATCGACCGCACTGCCTGTGGGTATTCCGTCGACAGCGTCACGTTACCTTGTTCCATGGCTTTGTCCCTTCATCGTTGACCACTGAACCCAGTGCGGCTGTCCTTGCCAAGTATCGTCGGCTGCGTCAGGACTGTCACATGAGCCCGGCGGCGCGGGCGAACGCAGCCTTGGCCGCCAGGACCGTCTGTTCGATTTCGTCGCTGCCGTGGGCAGCGGAAACAAACATAGCCTCAAACGGGCTTGGGGCCAAGTAGATTCCTTCGTCAAGCATGGCTGCAAAGAACTCCGCGAATGCGGCGGCGTTGCCGGCGGCTGCGGAGCGGTAGTCGCTCACCGGCGGCGGGGCGAAGAAGCAGCTCAACATGCTGCCGACGCGGTTGATAGCGACCTTTCCGGCCAGTCCCGCCTCGCCCGCCGCGGCGGCCAGGCCCTCGGCCAAGGCGGCGGACGTCTGCTCCAGGCGGTCGTAGAAGGCGTCAGCCGACAGCGCTTCCAGCGTGGCCAGTCCGGCGGCCGTGACGGCGGGGCTCCCCGAAAGCGTGCCCGCCTGGTAGACCGGGCCTTCGGGGGCGAGGTTGGCCATGATCTGGGCCGAGCCGCCGAACGCGCCTGCGGGCAGGCCGCCGCCGATAATCTTGCCGAGTGTCGTGATGTCCGCGCGGACGCCGAAAAGCTCCTGCGCCCCGCCGCGGGCAAGGCGGAAGCCCGTCATCACCTCGTCGAGTATCAGCAGCGCGCCGTGGCGGTCGCACAGGTCGCGCAGCGATTGGAGGTATCCGTCGCCCGGCGGCACGACGCCCATGTTCCCGGCCACCGGCTCGACGAGCATGGCCGCCACCTCGCCGCTGGCGAAGGCGGTCTCGACGGCCGACAGGTCGTTGTAGGGGACGAGCAGCGTGTCGGCGACGGCCTCGGCGGGCACGCCGGGCGAGCTTGGCACGCCGAGCGTGGCCGCGCCGCTGCCGGCTGAGACAAGCAGCGCGTCGGCGTGGCCGTGGTAGCAGCCGATGCACTTGATGATTCTCTTGCGCCCCGTCGCGCCGCGGGCCAGTCGCACGGCCGACATCACCGCCTCCGTGCCGCTGTTGGTCATCCGCAGCTTCTCGACCGACGGGAACGCGGCGACGATGGCCTCGGCGAGGCGCGTCTCGTTCTCGGTGGGGGCGCCGAAGCACGCGCCGCGGAGCATCGCCTTGCCGACCGCGGTGACCACGGCCTCGTGCGCGTGGCCGAGGATGGCCGGCCCGTAGCCGCCGACGTAGTCGACGTAGCGGTTGCCGTCGATGTCCGTGATGTAGGCGCCGCCGGCCTCGGCGATCACCGGCGGCGTGCCCCCCACGGCTGCGAACGCACGCACGGGCGAGTTCACGCCGCCGACGAGCACCTTCCGCGCCCGCTCAAAGGCAGCCTTGGATTTGTCGGTCTTTCTTTCCATCGCCGACCGTTTGCATCGATCAGAGGTTTGTGATTTCGACACAGAGACGCAGAGACACAGAGAAGATATACAGAAACTCTTCTAGGCCGTCTCTTTCTCTGTTTCTCCGTGCCTCTGTGTCGCTATCCGTCGATCGCCGCCGGCCCTACTTCACCACCAGGTTCACGAGCTTGCGGGGCACGACGATTCGCTTGACGATGGTCTTGCCGGCGATGGCGGCGGCGACCTTCGCCTCGGCCTCGGCCGCGGCGAGAACGTCGTCCTTCGACGCGTCGGCGGCTATCGTGATTCGCCCGCGGACCTTGCCGTTGACCTGTACGGGCAGCTCGAGCATGTCCTGGACGACCATTGCCGGGTCGAACTTCGGCCACCGCTCGCGGGCGAGCGTCTTGTCGTAGCCGAGGGTCTGCCACAGCTCCTCGGCGATGTGCGGCGCGAACGGCGCGAGCACCAGCACGAACCGTTCGGCCTGGGACTGCGAGATGCTGCCGGCCTTGTAGACGGCGTTGACGAACTCCATCATCGCGGCGATGGCCGTGTTGAACTTCATCGCCGGGATGTCCGAGCCGACCTTCTGGATAAGCTTGTGCAGCGCGCGCTCGACGTCCTCGCTGCCGTCGCCGCCGAGCAGAGCGGGCTGCTCCTCGCTGCCGCGGATCATCCGCCAGACGCGATGGAGGAAGCGATGCACGCCCGGCACGTCGCGGGTGTTCCACGGCTTGGACGCCTCCAGCGGGCCCATGAACATCTCGTACAGCCGGAACGTGTCCGCGCCGTAGGCGGCGATGACCTCATCGGGGTTGACGACGTTCTTGAGGCTCTTGGACATCTTCTCGACCGACTCGCTGAGCTCCTCGCCGGTGGACTTCTGGCGGGGCTTCTCGCCGGTCAGGTCGACGTCGTCGTAGCCGATGTAGACGCCGCGGCCGTCGCGGTAGGCGAAGCTGCGGATCATGCCCTGGTTGAACAGCCGCCCGAACGGCTCAGCCGTCGAGACGTAGCCGAGGTCATGGAGCACCTTGTGCCAGAATCGCGCGTACAGCAGGTGCAGAACGGCATGCTCAGCCCCGCCGACGTAGAGGTCCACGCCGCCGACGGAGCACTGAAGGGAGTCGCCATTGGCCTGGTCGGCGCCGGCCATCCAGTACCGCTCGATGGCCGGGTCGCAGATGGCCTTGTCGTTGGTCGGGTCGAGGAATCGCAGGTAGTACCAGCACGACCCGGCCCACTGCGGCATGGTGTTCAGCTCGCGCCTGGCGGGGGCCCTGCATTTGGGGCAGGTCGTGTTCACCCAATCGGCCGCGCGGCCGAGCGGCGGGGCCGGCGGGGCCTGGGGGTCGTCGCCGGCGGCGGGGCGGAAGTCGTCCATCTCCGGCAGCTCGACGGGCAGGTCGGCCTCGGCGATCGCCACCGTCCCGCACTCCTCGCAGTGGATGAGCGGGAACGGCTCGCCCCAGTACCGCTGGCGGCTGAAGAGCCAATCGCGAATCTTGTAGTTCACTGCCGCCCGGCCCAGGCCGGCGGCGGCCAGATCGGCGGTGATCCGCTCCATGAATTCAGCCGTCGGCAGGCCGTCGTACTTGCCGGAGTTGATGGCCACCCCGTCGTCCACGTAGCCGCGCCAGTCCGCGCCGCCCGGCGGGGCGACAACCTGGATGATCGGCAAGTCGAACTTCTCGGCGAATTCCAGGTCGCGCGTGTCGTGGGCGGGCACGGCCATGATCGCGCCCGTGCCGTAGCCCATCATCACGTAGTCGGCCACCCATATCGGAATCCGCTCGCGGTTGACGGGGTTGATCGCGTGGGCGCCGGTGAACACGCCGGTCTTGTCCTTGGCCTCCGCCGTCCGCTCCAGCTCGCTCTTGCGGGCGGCGGCTGCGACGTATTGCCGCACCTCGGCGCGCTGCTTGTCGGTCGTGATCCGCTCCACGAACGGGTGCTCGGGGGCGAGGACCATGTAGGTCGCGCCGAACAGGGTGTCGGGGCGAGTGGTGTAGACCCGTATCACGTCATCGCCGGCCTCGCCCGGCAGGCCGCCTTCTGCGCGGTCCTGGAAGAACTCATCTGTGGCTGCCTCTGCTAAGGGGAAGTCCACGTCGGCGCCGGTGCTTCGGCCGATCCAGTTTCGCTGCATGGTCTTGATGGACTCGGGCCAGTCGAGCCGCTCCAGGTCCGCGAGCAGCCGCTCGGCGTAGGCGGTGATGCGGAGCATCCACTGCTTCATCGCCCGGCGGAAGACTGGATGGTCGCCGCGATCGGACCTGCCCTCGTTGGTCACTTCCTCGTTGGCCAGCACCGTGCCCAGCGCAGGGCACCAGTTGACCGGCACCTCCGCCATGTAGGCGAGGCGATACTCGTCCACCAGCCGCCGCTGCTGATCCGGCTCCATCTCGGTGAACTTGACGAACCCGCCCGGCGTGCCGAAGACGGCCTCGATAGGCCGACGCAGGTCCGGCGGGACGACATTGCCGCCGAAGTCCACCACGAGGTCGCCGGACTCCAGCTTGTCCAGCAGCTCACTGACCGGCCTGGCCGCGTTGGCGTGCGGGTCGTACCAGCTGTTGTAGAGCTTCAGGAATATCCACTGCGTCCAGCGGTAGTAGCCGACGTCCGTGGTGGCCACCCGCCGCGACCAGTCGTAGGAGAAGCCGAACATCTTTATCTGCCGCTCGATGTTGGCGATGTTGTCAGCCGTCGTCTGGCGAGGATGCACCCCGTGCTCCACGGCGTACTGCTCCGCCGGCAGGCCGAACGCGTCGTAGCCCATCGGGTGAAGCACGTTGGCCCCCTGCATCCGCGCATAGCGCACGACGATGTCCGTGGCCGTGTAGCCTTCCGGGTGCCCCACGTGCAGGCCCTCGCCGCTGGGGTAGGGGAACATGTCCAGCACGTACAGCTTGGGCC
>CAYUYH010000111.1:0-8912 GCA_964449175.1 uncultured Planctomycetaceae bacterium | reverse complement strand
TTGTTTCCGCCTTTGGCTTGTTCTATC
Organism: uncultured Planctomycetaceae bacterium; assembly: GCA_964449175.1. GTDB lineage: Bacteria > Planctomycetota > Phycisphaerae > SM23-33 > SM23-33 > CAYUYH01. Next base: position 8,885 of record CAYUYH010000111.1, on the reverse strand, counting down.
TCGGTGAGCGCGTCTTTCATCTCGACCGTGCGCACATCCAGACGCTGATGTACTTGAAGCTGTCCATCGCGGGACATCTGACGATTTTCCTGACGCGCACGCGCGGCCCGTTCTGGTCTCATCGTCCTGCGCTGATCTTATGGGTGGCCGTGCTCGGCACGCAGATCGTGGCGACGCTGATCGCGGTCTATGGACTGTTCATGACACCCCTCGGCTGGGGTTGGGCACTGGGCGTGTGGGGCTATGCCCTGGCCTGGTTCCTCGTGAACGACCGCGTGAAACTGCTCGCGTATCGGGTGTTTGACCCGACTGCCGCGCCCCTGTTGGCCGGAAAACGCGTCGATGCGACATCGCGGATCGCCACACGGGCCTCTGAACACGACAAGTAGCGAGGTCGCATGGATGAAGATGAACAAGTTGAACGTTAATCAGACCTACGGTTTCTCGCACGCCGGCGTCGAGGGCTTTGATTCCCTGGCGGAGCTTGCCCTGGACATGCGATGGTCATGGAATCATGCTGCCGACGAGCTGTGGCGGAAGCTTGATCCGGCGCTGTGGGAACTGACTCATAACCCGTGTGTTGCCCTGGAGACGATTTCGCGGGAGCAGCTCGAGCGCGTGCTGGCCGATCCAGCCTTTCGCAAGCAAGTCGATGACCTCGTACAAGCCAAGCGGCGCGCGGCCGAGGCGCCCGCGTGGTTCCAGCAGAGTCACGCGGGGGCTCCGCTGACGTGTATCGCATATTTCAGCATGGAGTTCATGTTGAGCGAAGCGCTTCCGATCTACTCAGGCGGGCTTGGCAATGTGGCCGGCGATCAGCTCAAGGCCTCCAGCGATCTGGGCGTGCCCGTGGCGGGAGTGGGGCTGCTCTACCAGCAAGGCTATTTCCGCCAGGTGATCGACAAGGACGGCGCGCAGCAGGCTCTCTACCCGTACAACGACCCTGGGCAATTGCCGATCACCCCGTTGCGCAAAGCGAACGGGGAGTGGTTGCGCCTGGAGATCGCGTTGCCTGGGAATTCGGTCTGGTTGCGCGCCTGGCAGGTCCAGGTCGGCCGTGTGAAACTATACCTGCTGGACAGCAATGACGCGGCGAACTTCCCCGCCCATCGCGGCATCACCAGCGAATTGTACGGCGGCGGCCCGGAGTTGCGCCTTCAGCAGGAGTTGGTACTCGGCATCGGCGGATGGCGGCTGCTTGAGGCCCTGGGCATCCATCCGGAAGTGTGCCACCTGAATGAAGGGCATGCGGCCTTCGCCGTCTTGGAACGCGCCCGATCGTTCATGCACCAGGCCGGGCAGCCCTTCGATGTCGCACTTGCCGCGACCAGGGCGGGCAACCTGTTCACCACCCACACGGCGGTGGCCGCTGGTTTCGACCGCTTTCCCCCGCACTTGATTGAGCAGTATCTCGGTCGATATGCCCAAGAAGACCTTGGCATTACAGTCCACGATTTGCTGGCCCTGGGCCGGGGGAACCCACAGGACTCATCAGAGCCTTTCAACATGGCGTATCTGGCGATCCGCGGGGCCGGGGCGGTCAATGGCGTCAGTCGCTTGCACGGGAGCGTCAGCCGGCGCCTCTTTGAGCCGCTTTTTCCGCGCTGGCCCGCGGACGAAGTGCCCGTGGGACACGTCACCAATGGAGTCCACACGCCGAGCTGGGACTCGGCGGCGGCCGACGACCTTTGGACAGAGGCCTGTGGGAAAGGCCGCTGGTTGCGAACAACCGACACACTCGAACAGGACATTCGCCGCGTCCCAGACGCCAGGCTCTGGCAATTCCGCACCGCCGCCAGCAAGTCCCTTGTTGAATACGCCCGCGAGCGATTGGCCGGGCAACTGGCCGCCTCGGGCGCGCCGGCCGAGGCGGTGGACGGGGCGAAACATCTGTTTGATCCCAATGCCTTGACATTGGGCTTTGCGCGGCGGTTCGCGACCTACAAGCGACCGAACATGCTGCTGCATGACCCCCAGCGGCTGCTTCGCCTGCTGACCGATCCCCAGCGTCCCGTGCAGCTCATCCTTGCCGGCAAGGCCCATCCCGCGGACCAGGCGGGGCAGGAGCTGATATGGCAGTGGATGCAGTTCATCTGGCGCGGCGACGCTCGCCAACATGTGATCTTCCTCAGCGACTACGACATGCTCTTGACCGAGCACCTGGTGCAGGGGGTGGACGTCTGGATCAACCCGCCGCGGCGGCCCTGGGAGGCCAGTGGAACCAGCGGCATGAAGGTGCTGGTCAATGGAGGCATCAATCTTTCGGAGTTGGACGGCTGGTGGGCGGAAGCATACACCCCCGACGTGGGTTGGGCATTGGGAGACGGGCTGGAACATGGCGACGATCCGGCCTGGGACGCCGCCGAAGCCGAAGCGCTGTACGAGCGGCTCGAGCACGAGGTGATCCCCGAGTTTTATGCGCGCGACGAGAAAGGCATCCCGATCGCCTGGGTGGCCCGGATGCGAGAGAGTATGGCGCGACTGACGCCCCTTTTCTCCGCCAACCGCGCGGTGCGCCAGTACACGGAGCAGCACTATCTGCCGGCTGCCGCAGCCTTCCGCGCGCGTCAGGCCGCCAAAGGCGCCGTCGCCAAGCGGATGGTCGCTTGGCGGCACGCCCTGGAGGGGCAATGGCCGACGTTGCGCTTTGGGGAAGTGAAGGCCGAGACTAAGGGCGATCAGCACGCATTCGAGGTCCAGGTCTATCTCGGCGAGGTGGCCCCTGACGCCGTGCGAGTGGAGCTCTACGCCGATGCAGCCAATGACGGGCATGCGATTAGATTGGCAATGAAGCGCGTCCGGCCAATTGCAGGCGCGGCCAATGGTTACCTCTACACGGCGTCCGTTCCCGCGACCCGTTCGACTTCGGACTATACGGCGCGAGTGATCCCGCACTATGACGACGTTGCCGTGCCCCTGGAAGTCAATCCCGTTTTGTGGCAACGATGATCCACCCTCGAATGGAAGCAGGACGAAGGAAGACGACCCATGGACAAGCCAACGGGCCGGATGACGGAGATCAAATGACAAGAGCGGCCCCGGTCACGACGTTGTTTCCGGATGTCGGCGGCGTCCTGCTCGCCAACGGGTGGGATCATCATGCCCGCAAACGGGCGGCGACGCACTTCAAGCCGGAGTCGGCTGAGATGGAAGATCGACATCACCTGACCGTTGAAACCTGCGAGGAGGGAAAGCTCAAGCTGGAAGAGTATTCAGGTCGGGTGGTCTTCCACCGGAAGCGACCGTTCACCCGGGCTCAGTTTCGGCGCTTCATGTTCGCGCAATCGGCGCCCTGCACCGAGACGATCGCATTGGTCCGCAAGCTCCGGGCAAAGTGCGGATTGAGGATCGCCGTCAGCAACGAGGGACGGGAACTGAATTCGCGCCGAATTCGCAAGTTCAAGCTGGACGGGTTTGTGGATGCCTTTATCTCCTCCTGCTTCGTCCACGTCCGCAAGCCCGACGCGGACATCTTTCGACTTGCACTGGACATAACCCAGGCGCCGACCCGGCAGGCAGTTCATGTCGAAAACACCCCGATGTTCGTCCAGATCGCGGAAGGTTTGGGGATTCGAGGCATTCTTCACACGGATTACGGGTCCACATGCGCGAAACCGGCTTCGTTCGGATTGCGGAATGACGCTGGAGCCATCCTTGAAACCAGCTAACCCACGCATCCTTACGATCAATGGCGGCTCGTCGAGCATCAAGTTCGCGCTGTTCGAGGCCGGTGACTCGCTCGAACGGATTCTGGAAGGCGGGATCGACCGGATTGGGCTTCCGGAGGCCACCTTGCGGGTGAAAGGCCTAAAGAAGGCGGACAACGTTTCCCGGCTGGTGACGGCGCCGGATCACACGGTGGCGGTGGGTGCTCTGATGGATTGGATTGAGCAGCGCAACGGGCGTGATGCATTGACCGCGGTGGGGCATCGCGTCGTGCATGGCGGGCCGAAGTATGGCAAGCCGCAGCGAATCACCGCGGAAATGGTCGAGGAACTGCGCCGGCTCAGTCCATTCGATCCCGAGCATCTGCCGGAGGAGATCCTGTTGGCCGAGGCGCTCTATCGCCGATTTCCCGACCTGCCCCAAGTGGCGTGTTTCGACACGGCTTTTCACCATGACCTGCCGCGCGTGGCCCGGTTGCTGCCGATCCCGCGCCGCTACGAAGCGCAAGGGGTGCGGCGGTACGGGTTTCACGGGTTGTCGTATGCGTTTCTCATGGGAGAACTGGCCCGCCTGGCCGGAACGAAAGCGGCACAAGGCCGGGTCATCCTCGCCCACCTCGGCAATGGCGCGAGCCTGGCGGCTGTGCGCGAGGGCAAATCCGTGGATACAAGCATGAGTTTCACCCCGACAGCCGGGGTGCCGATGAGCACCCGTTCAGGCGACCTCGATCCCGGGCTGCCTTGGTATCTGGCGCGCACCGAAGGCCTCGATGCAAAAGCATTCAATGAGATAGTCACTTTCCAGTCCGGGCTGCTTGGCGTGTCGGAGACCAGTTCCGACATGCGCGACTTGCTGGACCGTGAAACGCGGGACGCGCGGGCGGCTGAAGCGGTCGCGATGTTTTGCTATCAGGTCAAGAAATGGATCGGCGCATTCGCGGCTGCGTTGGGCGGACTGGACACGTTGGTGTTCGCTGGCGGCATCGGAGAGAATGCCCCCACGATCCGCGCCCGGATCTGCGATGGGCTGGGATTCCTTGGAATCGAACTGGATGAGACGCACAATGCGGAGAATGCCGCGGTGATTTCCTTGGGCGCCGGTCGGGTCGCCGTGCGCGTCATCCGCACCGACGAAGAACTCATGATTGCGCGCTCGGTGTGCCGCGTTCTCAAACTCTGCGAGGAGCGATAAACGGGCGTTTCACCGCTTGCTGGGGAATTGCCGCCTGCCAATCTGCTGATCGACGTGGACGCCCTTATCCGAGACTACTTTGAACGGAGGCCCGATTTCGGCGATCCCCATCAGCGGTCCCCTCTTCCTTGCCAAGGACACTCACGCGGTTGACACGCCCGCTCATAACACGGCCCTGGGGGTCCTGGCGGCCCGAGGCGAGGTGCTCGATGAAGGCCGTTTTCTCGGACAAACTCGTTCTCTTCGGCGCCGAGCAGGGCCAAGGCCGGAGCTGCTGTCAGCAAGGCGCCCCTTGCCCGACAGCCCCAAGGCGCCCAGAGTGGACAGGGCGCGTCAGTTGGCGGGCGCTTCGTCCAGCAGGTCGTCGCGGAGGCGGCGGCCGGGATCGGTGGTGGGGGTGTCGGCGGGGGAGCTGTCGGTGGCGGGGGCGGGGCGGTCAACGGCTGACACGCCGGGTGAGTCTTGCCGGCTGGTCATCAGCGCCAGTCTCTCGCGTGCCCAGGCGGACCATTCGGGGCGGGTGTCGCGGAAGGCGACCTGCTCCAGCAGCTCGCGGGTCCGCTCGTCGCGGCGGTTCTGGCGGACGTAGACGCGCGCGAGGTTGCCGGTCGCGTCCAGGCAGTCGGCGTCCAACGACAGGGCCTCGTCGTAATGCTTGGCGGCCTCGTCCATTCGCCCGACGGCCTCGAAGACCAGGCCGAGGTTGTTGAGCGGCTCGGCCTTTGTGGGCATCAGCTTGGCGGCGTACTGGAACTCCCACGCGGCGAGGTAGTAGCTGCCCTGGCGATAGTAGACGGTGCCGAGGTTATTGTGGGCCGGGCCGAAGAAGGCGTCGGCGGTGAGGGCGTCCTTGAGGACTGCCTCGGCCTGGTCGAGCTGGCCGGCCTTGATGAGGGCGACGGCCTCGGCGTTGCGGGCGCGGGCCAGCTCGCTGTGGCGGCTGTTGGCCGCGGCGGGGGTCTCGTAGGGCTTGGCCGTCACGTCCGCGCGTCGGCCACAGCCGCAGCAGGCGGCGAGGACGGCGACGATGCACAGGGTCCTATTGAACGTCACGTTGTCACTCCTTTGCTCCCGGGGGTTCGTATATGAGGTAAGTGAGCTCGACTTCCGCCGACCAGAGCGGCTTGCTTCCATCGCCGGCGGCGTCCAGGCGGATGGCGCTGCACGTCAGGCCCTGCGGGGCGGCCTGGACGGCGTGGATGAACTTGACGAGCTGGTCGGTCCGCACCGCCCGCAAGGTAACGGCCGTGGGCTTGTCGGTGTACGGGCTGTCGCCCACCCGCCGAGCCTGGCCGGGGCTGATGCGGATCAGTTGGCGGGCGTCAATGCCGGCGGCTGAGGCGGCCTGCTCGATGAGTCGGCTGGTCTGCGCGGACTGCCGCTCGGCGTCGTCGGCCAGGGCAGGCCGGTCGGCAAGCGAGTGGATAATTGCGGCATGGCGGCGGCACTCGGCCAGCTCGCCGGCTGCCGTCGCCGCCGACGCGCGGGTTCGGGTAAGCCGCGCGTAGCTCCACGCGGCCGAGCCGGCCAGCATCACGATCGCCGCAACCGTGATCGTCGCTTGCCTGGTCATCTTCCGCCTCCTGCCAGCAGCACCTCCGCCGGCGCGGTGCCGGTCAGCGTGAAGCTCACGCCGCCGGCAGAGGCCGCCTCGCTTCGCGGCGGGTCCATGGCGAAGCCGGCGGCCGCAAGGGCCGCTGCGACGGCCTCGGCGTCGCCGTGGCTGCGGAGTTGGCCTTCGAGTATCAGACCGTTAGGGCCGACCTGGACGCGCGTAAAGCACAGGCGCACGTCAGCCGGCAGGGCGGCGACGCATTCATTGAGCGTGTCCAGCGCGCTGGGGCGGACGGGCAGCTCGCCGGACTGGCCAGATAGATTGGCGACCTTGGCCGCCTCGCTGCGAAGGCGACTGGCGACGTTCGTCGGCACGGCCGAGTGAGGGGCAAGCTCGCGGAACAGCTCGACCTGCCGGCTCCGGCTGGCTTCGGCGGCTGCGGCGTATCGCAGGGCCCGCCACTGCAAGCCTGCCGTCAGCGTCACCAGCAGTACGACCAGCAGCACCGTTGCCGACCTGACCAGCCGGCCCACAGGTGCCCATGGACTGGCCTCGGCGAGGGCGTCGCGTCGCAGGTCCACCCATCCGCCGCCCCTGCCCGCGAGCAGCGCTCCCGCCGCCTCGGCTGCACTGGCCAGCAAGTCCGTTTCGCGATCAACATGAAGCTCAGTAGTCACGCGCTCGCGGAGTGCGACGACAATACGATCTTCTATCGATCCGAAGACTGTAACCTTCGGCTGGTCCTCGCCTGCGGGGCGGGCGAGCAGGTCAGCCTTGATGCGCTGGACAACGCGATCCGCTCCAGGCGGGCAGTTGTACCAGGCCATGGGCGCCCCCGCCTCCATACGGAAGACGTCGACGGATTCGCCGTCCGCGAGGACTGCATAATCGTACTTAGCCGCGGCGCCGTTGTGGGTACAAGCCCATAGAGTGAGCAACGCGGTTGGGCACACAGCGGCTACGCGGACGCCGGCGTGCGTCAGTTGCTCGATAACCGCCAAGACAGGCTCTGTGATTGCCGCCACGCCGAAGGCCCGCCCCGATGGCGCCGTCGCGAAGTCGGCTGTGAATCGCTCTGCCTCGACGGGCAGCTTCTCCTCCAGGCGGTAGATCATGGCCGAGCGGCGGTCGCGGCGCGGCAGGTCGCCGCAGTCGATCCCAGCCGACAGGACCATGCCCGCGGGCAGGCCAAGTGTAACCTGCCCGTCGCAGCCCCACTGGGTGAGCATCTCGGCGACCCTCGCGGCTGCGCGCGCTGCGTCGGGCGGATCGCCCAACGGAACCTCGTGTACCTTAGCGGCTGCACCGGCCGCGCGCACCAGCCGCCAGCAGTCGGCCGAGATCGCCAGAAGTGTCGCGTGTGCGCTCACCGTCGGCCCTCCCCTGGCACGGCCACGCGTCGTGCCGTGGCCGGCCCGTCCTTCGGCATCTCCAGCGTGACTATTCTCCCGCCGACACGGAGCTTGGCAGAGCCGCGCTGCACTTCGAGCAGCTCAGCGCCTTCGATAGTCTGGCCGACCGCGACCGTCTTGATCCGCCCGTCGGCCGTGCGGAAGAAGGCGAACGCCTGGCCTTCCTCGGTGGCCGTGCCGGCCAGCGTGATCGGCAACCTGACCGGCTCTGGCGGCTTCGGCGGCGGAGGCGGGGCATCGAACAGCGGGCCCGACAGGTTCGTTCGCCAGATGACGGCATACTCGGCCAGAGGGCGCGCCTGCCGGGCCGGCTGGGTCGACGGGGCCGCGACCCTCCCGACGGTACCCTGGGCCCCTGCGTCTGCGCCTTCCAGAGGTACCAGCACGGCCGCCGCCGCGCAGGCGACGATGCCCGCGGCCAGCGCGACGTTGGCTGCCAGCAGCAGCCGCCTTCTTTGCCTGAGGTTCATTCTCACCGGCTCATCACCATTGGAACGTCCAGTATTGCTTGTCCTCGTCAGCCGCCGCGGCCACCGAGGCCGTGAAGCTATACCAGTTCCGCGTTCGCCCCTCGGCCGCCACCCACAGGCCGTAGGCGCCGCTGCCGTCGGTCAGCAGCCTCTTGGCCTCTGTCTGAGCCTCCTCCGGCAGCTCCAGCGCGGCAATGGCCGCCTCCAGCCCGCAGTCGGGGTCGTCGGCTGCGATTTGTAGCAGACGGGCGATCTCGCCCTCGCCCAGCACGCCGGCGCAGACCGCCCGCAGCACCTCCGCCGGAGCGGTCTTGAAGTTTACTCTCCCGCTGCCCCAACACGTCACCAGGTCGCCGGGGCGGACCTCCGAACCGCGGACGTCGATCAACTCGGCCGGGCGGTCGAACTGGAAGACCTGCGCGTATGTCGCGAACCGCAGCGGCACAGCGGCGACCAGGCCCTCCGGCGGCGGCGTCGGCCGCGGGCGGACGGGCAGTGCGGCGCGGCAGTTGGACTGGAGCTTCGTGACGGCGTGCGAGATGTCGCCGTCGCCACGGGCGGCCAGGAGGTTGCCGTTGGCCTTGGCCTGCT